>DISR01000007.1 GCA_002421825.1 Thiobacillus sp. UBA6205
GACTGCGCAGTTCCTGGTATCCGCCGCGGAGGAACGGCGAGCCGCCGTAGAAGTACACGACCGTGCCGAACATCGCGGGGATGTACGCCGCGCCCGGGAACTGCGGTGCGGTGTAGTCGAACCAATGCTGGATCATCCCGCTCCAGATCAACGTGGGGATGGTCAGCAGCAGCGTGAGCCAGAACTTGTCGCGGAAGCCCGCCGCGCTGTGGCCGGCATGCTTGTCGTGCCCGGCATGGGCGTCGCCATCGCCACGCTTGCGGGAAACAGGCGATTGTTCGCTATGTGCCTGGTGATCTTGATGATGGTGGTTGTGTTGCGTCATGGGTCTGCCTTCCTGGATGCACTGATGCACTGGGCGTCAGCGGGGAGATAGATCAGGGGTTTTGTTACAGACTGTCGGGAAATCGGCCATTCCCGATGTTCGTTGCTCCGGCTGGTCACAGGTGCCCCGATCTGGCGATGGCCATTACCAGCCGCAGGGATAGCAGGCCCGCTGCAGTGAAGGCCAGCACCGCCATGACAGGCAGGTGACCGAACACTTGCGGGCCGTCGGAATGCAGGCTCAACAGCGCACCGCTTACGTACAGGCCCAAGGTGACCAGGGCCAACGCCAGCCGGTTGCCCGTGCGCGCGATTGCCTCCTGCGTGGAACTCAGGCCATGGTGGTGTACGGAGAAGGCGGGTCGTCCGTCGCTCAGTTGCGCCTGCCGCAACAGGTCGGTGGCGATCTGTGGCAGTTGGCGCGCAGTGCGGGCCAGCCGCATGGCAAGCGGCCTGTTGCCGCTGGGGCGGCTGGCTTCGGCAATGTCGGCGATCGCGGCCGCCTGCGCGGACAGCGTCCCCAGCAGGTCCAGATCCGGATCCAGCGCCCGCAGCGTGTTCTCGACCAGGAACAGCGTCCGGATCAGGGACAGCAGGTGGGCCGGAAGCCGGAAGCCAGCGCCCTGCCCAATGCGTGCCACGCGCCAGATTGCCTCGGCAATGGACCACTGCGCCAGCGGACGGCTGGCCATCTCGGCCAGGATCAGGTGGATCTCGCGCACATGCGAGCGGCGGTCGACCTGCGGCGGGAAGAAGCCCATGGCGATCGCTGCATCCAGCACGCCCTCGGCGTCGTCGGCCGCAATGGCCTCGACCATGCCGCCGAGCGCGAGCCGGGATGCAGGGTCGAGCACGCCGATCGAGCCAAAGTCATGCAGGCACAGGCGACCGTCGTCAAAGAAGAACAGATTCCCCGGGTGCGGGTCGGCATGGAAGACGCCGGCGCCGAAGAGCTGATGCACGTAGGCACCGAGCAGCGCCCTTGCCAGTGCGGGAGCGGCCGCTGTGCCGTACGCGGCCTCCAGACGGGTCCCGTGGCTTCGATCCTGCACAAGCACGTTGCGGGTGGCATACGGCTCGACGACGTGCGGCTGGGTGATGCCGGGCAGGGCATCCAGCACCTTGGCCATGCGCCGCATGTTCTGCGCCTCGTGACGCATGTCGATCTCGTCACGCAGGAATGCGCCTAGTTCGTCCACCAGTTCGAGCGGCCGGTGGCGTTTCAGTGGCGGCCAGATCCACTGGGCGACGCGCATCGTGCGCCGCAGGAGCAGCAGATCCGCCTGCACCTGGGCATGGATCCCGGGGCGGGTGATCTTGACGACCACATCGCGACCATCATGCATGCGCGCTGGATGGATCTGGGCCACTGAAGCCGCGGCCAGGGGCTTGTCATCGAAGCTGGCGAAAAGTTCGCCGACCGGCGCGCCAAACGCCTGTTCGACGATACGCATGGCCTCCTCCGCCGGGAAGGGGGGCACATCGCTGTGCAATCGCGACAACGCCTCGCGGTAGGGTGCCGGCAGCAGGTCCCAGCGCAGACTCAAGCCTTGGCCCAGCTTGACGAAGGTGGTGCCCAACCCCACCAGGGTGGTGCTGACGTATGCGGGGAGCAGGTCGGGTGCGCGCCGGCGCAGGCGCAGCACGGCGACTCCGAGCTTCAGTCCGGCCCAGGCAATCTGACCTCCGCGCCGCACTGTACCCGCCATCAGCGCGAGGTCCTGGCCGGGCGACTCACGACGCTGGCCCCGTGGCAGGGCGCAGGATCGTGGCCGGATCGCCGCGGCCATCCACTGCCGCCAGCTCCGCTTCGGACAGCAGGCTGCCACGGGACTGGCCGAGGACGTGCGCAGCCGCGTCGACCACGTGTGCCCAGGTGCTGCGGTTGGCGAACAGCAGGCCCGGCACGTCCAGCGTGCCGCCGCGGTTGACGAAGCCCAGCGCCGCGGTGGTGGCCGGGCCGGTGTCGAGCCGGCGGAGCGCGCCGAGGAAGGGCTCCGGACGGGTGTGGGTGACGAATACGCGCGGCCTGCTCACCGGGAACAGCGCCTGGACCGCGGTGTCGGAGTGCACGTACCGTGCCTCCTCCGGATCGCGCGGCGCGCGGAACCGGCCGGGCTCGGCGAGATAGACGATCGCGGCCGACACACCGCGTTCGACCAGACGCGCCTGCGCGCGGCGCACTTCCTGCAGCTGGTACCCGCCGGTGGCTACGAGCAGGATCGCCGCCGTCGCCGGATCGCCGGCCAGGCACGTCGCTCCGATCTCGGCCAGCGCCTTGGCCTGCTGTGGCGTCAACTCATGGGGCACCGGCCGCTTGGGGACGACCAGGGTGGTGACCGTGCCGCGTTGCGCGTAGGCGTGGGTGAGGGCTGCGGCGGCGCCGTTGGCATCGGGCGGAAACACCACGCGCGAGATGTCGGCCATCTCGCCCATGAGCGCCTCGGCCATGGTCGGATCCTGGTGCGACTGCTCGTTCTTCGAGTTTTCCCACGTGTGCGAAGTCAGCACCAGCGGCACGCCCAGCCAGCCGGGCGGGCGTCCGGCCTGCTTCTGATGGCGGGCAAAGATCAGTTCCTGGCGCACGGCGCCGAGCATCTTCGGCGCGAACGCCTCGTAGGTGACCACCAGGTTCAGCCCGCCCTTGTTGCCGAGCGCCGCGCAGACCACGGCCTCCTCGTTGAGCGCGGTGATGACCGCGCCGGTGGTCGATTCGGCGACACCGGGTTCGGGCTCGTGCACCCGGTGCTTCATCGCGTCCAGGGTGCGGTCGAGCTTGTTGCTGCGCAGCTCGTCGGGATTGCCCACGCGCACACGCAGGCCCGGGTTCGCTTCGGCGATCGCGACAAACTGCTCGTCCAGCGCGGTCATCGGCGAGCTCTCGCCGCCGGCGCCGCGGTCGGCGATCGCCGGCACGCGGGGCGGTTCCACCTGGCGATCGGCCAGCGCATGGTCGCGCTCGCGCACCCGCTGCTGGTCATCGTGGCTGTTGAGTGCGGCGACGGCTTCCTCGAGTTCGGGGAAGGTCACGAACAGAGCTGCAGCGCCCTCATTGAAGAGCGTGCGCGCCTCTGCATCCACCGCCGGATTTCCGGGCAGGGGAAGATTGTGCGAGGCGTTGGTCCCGGCGCCGGGGAAGCCGAAGCCCTTCACGGTTTCGGCGATGCCATAGGGCAGCCGCACGTCGGTATCGGGGACGGCGGCGCCCGCTTGCAGGCGCGATTCCATCACGTGGATGCCCCACGCGATGCTGGCCGGATCGCGCCCGTCCAGCGCGATCGGATCAAAGCCGTTCAAGCGCAGGTGCCGGTCCAACCAGCGCTCGCCGCCTTGCTGGGTGATCTGGCTGCGCTGTTCGATACGCCGCCCGTTGAGGATGATGATCGGGCTGACCAGCCCGCTGTCTTCGGCACGCCACCAGCGCGGCGCCCAGTCGCTGCCGCGCTGTTCTTCGAACGCACCGTCGCTGAGGAACGCCACCAGGCGTTCATCCTTGAGCGGCGCATGCACGTACTGAAGCTCGGCAAAGCCGAGATAGCCACCTTCCATCACGCCCCCGGCGGTATGCGCATTGACGTGGGAGCCCAGCGGCGACGCCGGCGTCCCGTCCGGATTGAGCGTGTAGGCGTAGAAGTCGCCGACGAACCGGCTCAGTCCGGCGTCGGAGCGGTCATAGCGTTCGGCGTGCCTGTCGGTCATGTTGCCAACCAACACGTTCAGCGCGTCGATCGCGGCCACGCAGTGCCCTTGGCCCATCATCCAAGCGCGGGTGACACCATCCAGGGCGTCCATCAGGAGGTAGCCGGCGTAGGCGGGCACCATGTTGAGGGACCCGCCGGTGTGGCCTTCAGGCGTGAGCTTGAAATCGTCGGCCTCAAGGACCGTGCCGTCGGTACGGACCCGCTGGCTGTAGGTCATGTGCGCCACCAGCCACATGCCGGCACTGGCGACGCGATCGGCCGCGGCGAGCCGCTGCCAAG
>DISR01000021.1 GCA_002421825.1 Thiobacillus sp. UBA6205
TAATGTCTTCCGGCGTCGCGGCGGGGGCGGGCGGCGGGGCTTCCTTCTTCAAGCGGTTGATTTGCTTGACCATGACGAAGATCACCAGCGCCAGGATGATGAAATTGAGCAGGATGGTGAGGAAGTTGCCGTAGGCGAATACCGGGATGCCGGCTTTTTTCACTTCGGCCAAAGTCATGGCGACGTCGGGCGGCACCTCCCCTAATGCGATGAACAGGTTGCTGAAGTCGAAGCCGCCGGAAACCGCGCCGATGAGCGGCATGACCAGGTCGTCCACGATGGATGACACGATCTTGCCGAAAGCCGCGCCGATGATGACACCGATCGCGAGGTCGACGGCGTTGCCCTTGACGGCGAACTCCTTGAATTCAGAGATAAAGCTCATGGCCCCTCCTGTTGTTGAACGCGCAAGCCAGCTTTGTAACATAAAAAAATATTGATCACGCAAAGCGGCTGTATAAAAAATACGCAATCAATTTCCCATCACCGTACTTGAAGGGTTAAAATTCCACCCCCTATGCGTATCGGTCCCCATCTCCTCAAGAACAACCTGATCGTCGCGCCCATGGCGGGGGTGACCGATCGCCCGTTTCGCCAGCTGTGCAAGCAGCTGGGCGCGGGCATGGCAGTCAGCGAGATGGTGACTTCGAACTCGCTGCTCTACGGCAGCAGCAAGACCCGCCGCCGCGCCAACCACGAGGGCGAAGTCGAGCCCAAGTCGGTGCAGATCGCCGGCGCCGATCCGGCAATGATGGCCGAGGCCGCGCGCTACAACGTCGAGCGCGGCGCACAGATCATCGACATCAACATGGGCTGCCCGGCCAAGAAGGTGTGCAATGTCATGGCTGGTTCGGCGCTCTTGCAGAACGAGGCGCTGGTCGAAAACATTCTCAACGCCGTGGTCAAGGCCGTGCCCGAAGTGCCGGTGACCTTGAAGATCCGCACCGGCTGGGACCGTTCGCATCGCAATGCGCTGAACATCCTGAAAATCGCCGAGGGTTCCGGCATCCAGGCCCTGGCCATCCACGGCCGCACCCGCGCCTGCGGCTACACTGGCGACGCCGAATACGACACCATCGCCGCGGTCAAGGCCGAGGCGAGCATCCCAATCATCGCCAACGGCGACATCACCACACCGGAAAAAGCCAGGCACGTGCTCGAGTACACCAGGGCCGACGCCGTCATGATCGGGCGTGCCGCGCAGGGCCGCCCCTGGATTTTTCGCGAAATCGACCATTATTTGAAAACCGGCCGCCATTTGCCGCCGCCGCAGGTGAGCGAAATTCATCAGGTGCTGAAAGCGCATCTGGAAGATTTGTACGCGTTCTATGGCGAGCAAACCGGCTTGCGCGTCGCACGCAAGCATATTTCCTGGTACACGCGCGGGCTGGTCAACGCCAGCAGTTTCCGCCACCGCATGAATCACCTGGAAAGCGTACAGGAGCAACTGGACAGCGTGGACGAGTTCTTTTCCCGCGCCGCCCGCGCCGGCAACACTCTGCAGTACGAAATTGAGCCAGTCGAACTGGCCGCTTAGGGAGAAGTATCTTGATGGAAGAAAGCGAGCTTGCGGCGTGTGTGCGCAAGTCCTTGAACCGCTATTTCAAGGACCTCGACGGCGAAGAGCCGGTCGGCATTTACGAAATGGCCATCCTGGCGCTGGAAAAGCCCCTGCTGACCTACATCATGGATCGCGCCGAGGGCAACCAGACCCGCGCTTCGGAAATGCTGGGCATCAACCGCAACACCCTGCGCAAGAAGCTCAAGCAGCATGGCCTGAGCGACTGAGCCATTACAAACCAGAACATGAACAAGGAGGACAAGAGGACAGGAGCAAACCCTCTGATTTGTTTTTCCTCTTGTCCTCCTGTCCTCTTTGTTCAAGATTTTTCTAACGATTGATTAACAAATGAAAATCGAACGAGCTTTGATCAGTGTGTCGGACAAGTCCGGCATCCTGGAATTCGCCCGCGAGCTCGCAGCCCTGGGCGTCGACATCATCTCCACCGGCGGCACCGCCAAACTGCTCGCCGACAACGGCGTCAAGGTGACGGAGATTTCCGACTACACCGGTTTTCCCGAAATGCTCGACGGCCGCGTGAAGACCCTGCATCCCAGGGTGCACGGCGGCATCCTCGGCCGGCGCGACCTGCCCGAGCACGTGGCAACCATGCGTGAGCACGGCATCGGCAACATCGACCTCGTGGTGGTCAACCTCTATCCCTTCCGCGAGACCATCGCCAAGCCTGGCTGCACGCTGGAAGACGCCATCGAGAACATCGACATCGGCGGCCCCGCCATGGTGCGCTCCTCGGCCAAGAACCACGCGCACGTCGCCATCGTTACCGACCCCGCCGACTACGCCGTGGTCCTGAATGAAATGAAAGCCGGCGGCGTGACCCAGGAAACGCGCTTCTCGCTCGCCATCAAGGCCTTCGAGCACACGGCGGCCTACGATGGCGCCATCGCCAACTACTTCGGCGGCATCATCGAACAATCCGAATTTCCGCGCACCATCAACCTGCAGTTCAACAAGGCGCAGGCCATGCGTTATGGCGAGAATCCGCACCAGAACGCGGCGTTCTACGTCGAGGCCAATGCGAAAGAGGCCAGCATCGCCACCGCGAAGCAGCTGCAGGGCAAGGAGCTGTCCTACAACAACATCGGCGACGCCGATGCCGCGCTGGAATGCGTGAAACAGTTCGATACCGCGCCGGCCTGCGTCATCGTCAAGCATGCCAACCCCTGCGGCGTGGCCTACGGCAAGGATCTCCTGGAAGCCTACGACCGCGCCTACCGGACCGATCCCGAGTCGGCCTTCGGCGGCATCATCGCTTTCAACGGCGAACTCGACGCCGAGACCATGAAAGTCATCGTCGAGCGCCAGTTCGTCGAAGTCATCATCGCGCCGAAAGTGTCGGCGGCCGCAGTGGAAGTCGCGGCCGCGAAGAAAAACGTGCGCGTGCTCGAATGCGGCCAGTGGCCTGCCGAGCCCGGCAAGCGCCTCGACTTCAAGCGCGTGACCGGCGGCCTCTTGGTGCAAGATGCGGACCTCGCACTGCACGGCGAGATCAAGGTGGTGACCAAGCGCGTGCCTTCTGAAACCGAAATGCGCGACCTGCTGTTCGCCTGGCGCGTGGCCAAGTATGTGAAATCCAACGCCATCGTCTACGCCAGGGACAACATGACCATCGGTGTCGGCGCCGGCCAGATGAGCCGCGTCAACTCCGCGCGCATCGCCGCGATCAAGGCCGAGCACGCAGGTCTTTCCGTGCCCGGCTCGGTCATGGCCTCGGACGCCTTCTTCCCGTTCCGCGACGGCATCGACAACGCCGCCGCCGCCGGTATCAAGGCGGTGATCCAGCCGGGCGGCTCCATGCGCGACGACGAAGTCATCGCGGCAGCGAACGAACACGGCATGGCCATGGTGTTCACCGGCATGCGGCACTTTAGGCATTAAGTGAAGGGGGAAGGGTGAAGGGGGAAGGGTAAAACCCAACCCTCCCGGCAGGGAGGGTGGCGCGCAGCGCCGGGTGGGCATCTCCCTTCCCCCTTCTCCCTTCACATTTCATTACCACATAGGCAAGTTATGAAGGTTTTAGTCATCGGAAACGGCGGGCGCGAGCATGCGCTGGCGTGGAAGCTTTCGCAGTCGCCGCGCATGCAGAAGGTTTATGTCGCGCCCGGCAACGGCGGCACGGCGCTCGACCCGGAGCTTGAAAACGTGCCCATTGCCGGCGTGGCCGAACTGGTCGAATTCGCGCAGCGCGAAAACATCCAGCTCACCGTGGTCGGACCCGAAGCGCCGCTGGCCGAAGGTGTCGTCGACGCCTTCCGCGCTGCAGGCTTGAAGATATTCGGCCCGGCGAAAGCCGCCGCGCAGTTGGAGTCGTCGAAGGATTTCGCCAAGGACTTCATGGTGCGGCACGGCATCCCCACTGCCAAGTACCAGACCTTTACCGATGCCGGCCTGGCGCACGCCTACATCGATGCCGAGGGGGCGCCCATCGTCATCAAGGCCGACGGCCTCGCCGCCGGCAAGGGCGTGGTGGTGGCCCAGACCTTGCAGGAAGCGCACACGGCCATCGACGACATGCTGGCCGGCAACAAGCTCGGTTCTGCGGGTGCGCGCGTGGTGATCGAGGAATGCCTGACCGGAGAGGAAGCCAGCTTCATCGTCATGGTCGACGGCGAGCATGTGCTGGCGCTTGCGTCCAGCCAGGACCACAAACGACTGCTGGACGACGATGCCGGCCCCAACACCGGCGGCATGGGCGCCTATTCGCCCGCGCCGGTGGTGACGCCTGAGATGCATGCCAAAATCCTGCGCGAAGTGATCCAGCCTACCGTGGTCGGCATGGCCAGGGATGGCATTCCCTATACCGGCTTTCTCTATGCCGGGGTGATGGTCGGCGACAGCGGCGCGATCAAGGTGCTTGAATTCAACTGCCGCATGGGCGATCCGGAGACCCAGCCCATCATGATGCGGCTGAAGTCCGATCTGGTGACCCTGGTCGAGCATGCGATCGACGGCAAGCTCGACAGGATCGAGGCGGAATGGGATCGCCGTACCGCGCTGGCCGTGGTGCTGGCCGCGGCCAACTATCCCGATTCGCCGAGGAAGGGCGATGTCATCGAAGGCCTGCCCAAGAGTGAAGAAGACCTGCATGTGTTCCATGCCGGCACGCAATTGACTGATGGCAAACTGTTGACCAGCGGCGGCCGTGTGCTTGCCGTGACCGCGCTGGGTGACAGTGTGAAGATGGCGCAAAAACGTGCTTATGAGGCGGTGGCGCAGATCCGTTTCGACGGCATGCAGTACCGCAAGGACATCGGCTACCGGGCCTTGAATCGCAAGGCGTGAGGAGTTCGTGGGAGGCCCGCCCTCGGGCCGATGGGTTTTAGGGTGATGAACCGTTGTTCGCGGCGGGCGCGCCGCCCCTGCGTCGCTTGCGGGATAAGGGTTAGGGATGATGGGAAACAATGAAACCTGAAACCTTGCGCGCTTTTCTGAAACAGGGCGGCGTCATCGCCTATCCCACCGAATCCTGTTACGGCCTCGGCTGCGATCCCATGAACCGTGCTGCCGTGGAAAGAATCTTCAAGTTGAAAGGCCGCGGCGCCGCCAAGGGGCTCATCCTTATCGCCGCCAACCGCAATCAATTGCGTCCTTATGCCACGCGCGCGTCCATCGAGGCAGCCTGGAACAAGCGCCGCTGGCCCGGCCCTGTCACCTGGGTACTGCCGGCCGCGAAAACCTGCCCCGAATGGCTGACCGGCGGACGCGGCACCGTGGCGGTGCGCATTACCGCGCACACCGGCGCAGCCGCGCTGTGCAGGGAGGCGGGCATGGCCCTGGTCTCCACCAGCGCCAACAGGAGCGGCGACAGCCCGGCCAAAACGGCTGAGGAATGCAGCGTGCTGTTCGGCAACAAGGTGCGCGTGCAGGAAGGCAGGATCGGCACGCGTAAACGCCCCTCCACCCTGATAGACTTGGCGAGCGGCAAGGTATTGAGAAAATGATTCCCAAAGACCAGGTCAAATCCTATTTGCTGAATCTCCAGGAACTCATCGTTTCGCGCATGGAATCCCTCGACGGCAAGCCGTTCCGCCGCGATGCCTGGGACCGCCCCGAGGGCGGCGGCGGCGTTTCGCGCCTGGTGGAGGAGGGCAACGTGCTCGAGCGCGCCGGGGTGAATTTCTCGCACGTCATGGGAGACAAGCTGCCGCCCTCGGCCACCGCGCACCGGCCCGAACTCGCCGGCAGGCAGTGGGAGGCGATGGGCGTGTCGCTGGTGTTCCATCCGCGCAATCCCTACATTCCCACCGTGCACATGAACGTGCGCTGCTTCATTGCCGAGAAGGACGGCGAAGCGCCGGCATGGTGGTTTGGCGGCGGCATGGACCTCACGCCCTACTACGGCTTCGAGGAGGACGCCGCGCACTTCCACGCCACCTGCAAGAAGGCGCTCGACCCGTTCGGAGCCGACTGGCATCCGCGCTTCAAGAAATGGTGCGACGAGTATTTCTTCCTCAGGCACCGCAACGAGCCCAGAGGCGTCGGCGGCATTTTCTTTGACGACCTCAACAGCGCGGATTTCGCTACCTGCTTCAACCTCACCCAGTCGGTGGGCGACCACTTCCTGCCCGCCTACGTGCCGATCTTCGAGCGCCGCAAGGACCTGCCCTACGGCGAGCGCGAGCGCGATTTCCAGGCCTGCCGGCGCGGGCGCTATGTCGAGTTCAACCTGGTGTTCGACCGCGGCACCCTGTTCGGCCTGCAGTCCGGCGGGCGCACCGAGTCCATCCTCATGTCCATGCCGCCCATCGTGAAATGGCGCTACGACTGGAAGCCTGAACCCGGCACGCCGGAGGCGAAGCTGTACACTGATTTCCTGATTGCCAAAGACTGGGTCTAACGGGGATCAATGGGAAAAATTCTCGGCCTGCGCGCCCGCTGGTGGATACTGCTGGCGATCGTCCTCGTTCCGCTGATCCTGGTCGGCGTGCTGGTGTGGGAACTGATGTCTTCCGACCTGCAGGCGCGCTATCTGGCAAAAACGGCGGCGAAGATGACCTGGAGGATGCAGTCGGGTCCCTCCGAGCGCATCCGCTTTCCGCAGGGCGGGCCTTACGACGCGCGCCTGGGCTACAGCAAGCTGCCCGAGTACGTCGAGCGCCTTGCGGCCAGGGGCTGGGAGGTCGAGCGCCAGGCCAAGATCAGCATTCAGATGGAGCGTGCCCATGACCTGGGCCTCAACCTGCCCTATCGCGAAAAGAACCAGGGCGGCCTCACCCTGCTCGACGACGCTGGCCGGCCGCTTTATCAGTCGCGCCATCCCGAGCGCATCTATGCCAGCTTCGCGGACACTCCGCCGGTGTTGCGCAACGCCCTGCTGTTCATCGAGAACCGCGAGCTGCTGACCGAGAGATTCCCCAGGAAGAACCCTGCCGTGGAATGGGACCGCCTGGGCCAGGCCGTGCTCGACAAGTTCTATTCCATGATCAACCCGGCGCACAACGTGCCCGGCGGCAGCACGCTGCCGACGCAGATCGAGAAGTACCGCCATTCGCCCGACGGCATTACCCTGTCCATGGCAGACAAGCTGAAGCAAATGGGCTCGGCCAGCCTGCGCGCCTATCTCGACGGCAAGAACACCCTGCCCACGCGCCAGCGCATCGTGCGCGACTACCTCAACACCGTGCCGCTGTCGGCGGCGCCGCGCTTCGGCGAAGTGAACGGCGTGGGCGACGGCCTGTGGGCCTGGTATGGGCTGGATTTCAGGAAAGCCAACGAAGCCCTGTGGCGGATCGAGAAGACCCCCCGGGATGCCGAAGGCGCCATGGTGTTCAAGCATGCGCTGTCGCTGCTGGTGGCGGAGCGCAAGCCTTCCCATTACCTGGCGAAAGACCGCGCTGCGCTCGACCGCTACACCAACGTCCATCTCGATCTGCTGGCCGAGGCCGGCTTGATCGCGCCTGAACTGCGCGATGCCGCCCTGAAAATCACGCTGCGCACCCCGAAGCAGCGCGTCGATCCGCCGGCACCGGCCTTTGTCCTGCAAAAGGCGGCCAACAGCCAGCGCGTGCGGCTGGCCGGCCTGCTCGGCGAGTCGCGCCTGTACGATCTCGACCGCCTCGACCTCACCGCGGAAAGCACGCTCAACGGCGAGGCGCAGCGCGACATCACCGACTTCCTGCTGAGCTTGTCAAAGCCCGAGCAGGCGGCCATGCTGGGCCTGTATGGCAAGCGCCTGCTGTCGCCGGCGAACGACCTTTCCAGGGTGATCTACAGCTTCACCCTGTATGAAAAGAGCCCCGACGGCATGCTGCTCAGGGTGCAGGCCGACAACCTCAACCAGCCCTTCGACATCAACCAGCAGACCAAGCTCGACCTGGGTTCCACCGCCAAGCTGCGCACCCTGGTCACCTACCTCGAGATCATCGCGCGCCTGCACAAGGAGTATGCCGGCCTTCCCCCCGCCAGGCTGCGGGAGCATGCCCAGCCCCGGCGCGACGTGCTGGCGCAATGGGTGGCGGAGTATCTGCTGAGCGCATCCGACAAAAGCCTGTCCGCCACGCTGTCGGCGGCCATGGGCCGCACCTACTCGGCCGCGCCGGAAGTGTTCTTCACCGGCGGCGGCCAGCACATGTTCGCCAACTTCAACCCGGACGACAACGGCCGCGTGATGGATGTGTGGGAGGCCACGCGCAACTCGGTGAACCTCGTCTACATCCGCCTGATGCGCGACATCGTCATGCATTACATGGAGCGTTCGCCGGGCGCGGCGGCCAGCGTGCTGGAAGACAGCGGCAGCCCCACGCGCCAGCTCTACCTGCTCAAGTTCATCGACAAGGAATCGGGCGTGTTCATGCGCCGCTTCTACCAGCGCTACGCGAAGATGGACGCCGCGGAAATGACCGAGGAGCTGTACCAGCGCGCGCGCCAGAATCCGCGCCGGTTCGCCGCCCTGTACCGCCATGTCGAGCCGCGCGCGCCGCTGCAGGAATTCGCCGCCGCGCTCAAGAAGCGCATTCCCGCCAGTGCGGGCATGAGCGAATCCGCGCTCAAGAAACTGTACGAACAGAATGCGCCCGCTGCCTACAACCTGGCCGATCGCGGCTACATCGCCCAGGTGCATCCGCTGGAGATCTGGCTGGTCGGCTACCTGCGCGTCCAGCCCAAGGCCAGCTTCGAGGACATGCTCGCGGCCAGTTCCACCGAGCGGGTGGAGGTGTACAACTGGCTGCTCGCCACCAGCCGTACCGATGCGCAGGACATCCGCATCAAGAGCCTGCTGGAAGTGGAGGCTTTCGAGGCGCTGCACAAGGACTGGATGCGACTGGGCTATCCGTTCGAGACACTGACGCCGTCCTACGCCACCGCCATCGGCAGCTCCGGCGACCGCCCCGCCGCCCTCGCGGAACTGATGGGCATCATCGTCAACGACGGCGTGCGCCTGCCGGCCGCAAGCCTGAAGCGATTGCGTTTCGCGGTCGATACGCCTTACGAAACGCGTCTGCGCCCGCGTACCCCGCAGCGCGAAGTGCTGTTTCCGAAGGAGGTGGCGCAGACGCTGCGCAATGCCCTGGGCATGGTGGTGGAGACCGGCACCGCGGTGCGCCTGCACGGCGCCATCAAATATGCCGACGGCACGCCGGTGATGATGGGCGGCAAGACCGGCACCGGCGACCATCGTTTCGAGCGCATCGGCTCCGGCGGCCAGGTGCTGGAATCGCGTGTGGTGAACCGCACCGCCACCCTGGTGTTCTACCTGGGCGACCGCCACTTCGGAACCTTCACCGCCCTGGTGCAGGGACCGCAGGCGGGGCAGTTCGAGTTCACCAGTTCGCTGATCGCGCAGATTCTCAAGAAGCTGCTGCCGCGCCTGCAGCCATCGGTGTTTCCGGAGACGCTGAAAGCCGCGGCTGCTGCCGCGCCGCCGGTGCAACCCCGGCTCGAGCCGGCGGCGCCTGACGAAGCGGCCGAGCCGCCCCCGAAAGCCCCGCCCAAGCGCCGACCCGAGGTGCGCGAGGGCACCACGCGCGAAGCCCAGCCCGCACAGTCCGGGGGCTTCCCCGACAGCCTGGATCCGGTACTGCCGCCTGCCGCCCCTGCAGCGCCGAATTAGCCAGAGAACAACATTTGAGCCACGGGGCGCACGGGGAACACGGGGTAAAGCCTCATTTGCTGGACTGGTTTCGAAATTACCACTCCATGGCGGGCGGCTACGAGATCGAGTCCGATGGTTTTCCCCGTGCTCCCCGTGGTTAAGAGGTTTTTCCCGGATTCAGGCTTCTTGTGGCTATAAGTTAAAATAACGGCCCAAATGTCCTCGTTCAGTCCGGTCATGCAGCTTTTCGCCTTTGGCATCAACCACCATACCGCCCCGGTTTCGATCCGGGAACGGGTGGCGTTTGCCGCCGAGCGCATGGGCGATGCGCTGCACGACCTCACGCGCCAGCCGCAGGTCAAGGAAGCCGCCATTCTTTCCACCTGCAACCGCACCGAGATTTACTGCCACACCCCCGACCCCGATGCGCCGGTGGCCTGGCTGTCCGGCTACCACCAGCTGCCGCGCGCCGAGGTCGAGCCCTATCTTTACCGCCTGCCGCAGGGCGAGGCCGCGCGCCACGCCTTCCGCGTGGCATCCGGGCTGGACTCCATGGTGCTGGGCGAGACCCAGATTCTTGGCCAGATCAAGACCGCGGTGAAAACCGCCGAAGAAGCCGGCACCCTCGGACTCTTGCTGCACAAGCTGTTCCAGCGCACCTTCTCGGTGGCCAAGGAAGTGCGCACCGCCACCGATATCGGCGCGGCCTCGGTGTCCATGGCGGCGGCGGCCGTGCGCATGGCCGAGCGCATTTTTCCCAGCTTGACTCAGCAGAACGTGCTGTTCATCGGCGCTGGCGAGATGATCGAACTGTGCATGACGCACTTCGCCGCGCAGCATCCGAAACACATCCTGGTGGCCAACCGCACCGCCGAGCGCGCGCGTCCGCTGGCCGACCGTTTCAATGCCGGCGTCATCGCGCTCAACGACCTGCCCGAGCACCTGGCGCATTACGACATCATCGTCACCTCAACCGCCAGCCCGCTGCCGATCCTCGGCAAGGGCATGGTGGAGTCCGCGCTCAAGCTGCGCAAGCACAAACCCTTTTTCATGGTCGACCTGGCTGTGCCGCGCGACGTGGAGGAGGAGGTTGGCGAACTCGACGACGTGTTCCTCTACACCGTGGACGATCTGGGCGGCGTGGTGCGTGAGGGCCAGGACCAGCGCGTCGCCCAGGTCGCCCAGGCCGAGGCCATCATCGAAATCAGCGTGCAGGATTTCCTGCACTGGATGGACACGCGCGAAATGGTGCCCATGATCCGCGGCCTGCGCGACCATGCCGAGCGCCACCGCCGCCACGAAATCGNNACCAACAAGCTGCTGCACGCGCCCACCCACGCCCTGCACCACATTTCCGAAGACGAGCGCGATTCGCTCGCGCGCCTGATTTCCCGTATCTACGATCTGCCCAAGGATTAGGCGTCCCCCTTCAGTCCAAACAAAAACCTACAAAGAGGACAGGAGGACAAGAGTTGTCTGGCGGGTTTCCTCCTGTCCTCTTGTCCTCCTTGTTCAGACGCAGACTTTCATGAAACCTTCGCTTTCCAACAAACTCACGCAGCTCGCCGAACGGCTGGTCGAGCTCGACCGCCTGTTGTCGCACGAGAACGCCACCGCCGACATGGAGCAGTACCGCAAGCTTTCGCGCGAGCACGCCGAGCTTATGCCGGTGGTGGAACTGTTCAGCGCCTGGCAGCAAGCAGGGCAGGATGCCGCGACCGCGCAGGAATTGCTGGCTGATCCGGAGATGAAGTCATTNNNNGCCGGTACCGGCGGCGACGAGTCCGCGCTGTTCGCGGGCGACCTCTTCCGCATGTATTCGCGCTACGCCGAGCGCCAGGGCTGGAAGGTGGAAGTGGTTTCTTCCAACGAGTCGGAGCTGGGCGGCTACCGCGAGATCATCGCCCGTGTCAGCGGCCAGGGCGTGTATTCGCGCCTCAAGTTCGAGTCCGGCGGCCATCGCGTGCAGCGCGTGCCGGCCACCGAAACCCAGGGCCGCATCCATACCTCGGCCTGCACCGTCGCGGTGATGCCGGAAGCGGACGAACTCGCCGACGTCGTCATCAACCCCGCCGAGATCCGCATCGACACCTTCCGCGCCAGCGGCGCCGGCGGCCAGCACATCAACAAGACCGATTCCGCGGTGCGCATCACCCACCTGCCCACCGGCATCGTGGTCGAGTGCCAGGACGACCGCTCGCAGCACAAGAACAAGGCGCAGGCCATGAGCGTGCTGGCGGCGCGCATCAAGGACGCGCAGGAGCGCGCGCAGCAGGCCAGGATCGCCAGCACGCGCAAGTCGCTGATCGGCAGCGGCGACCGCTCCGAGCGCATCCGCACCTACAACTTCCCGCAGGGGCGCGTCACCGACCACCGCATCAACCTCACCCTGTACAAGATCGACTTCATCATGGACGGCGACTTGACCGAACTGCTCGACGCCCTGTCCACCGAATACCATGCAGAGCAGATGGCGGAACTCAGTGAGGCCTGATACTTCAGGACCGTCACTGCGAGGAGCCTATGCAGCCTTTGGCCGCGAGCGCAGCGTGGCGGGACGCGGCAGTCCAGTCAAAAAAGGCCTGGCCTTGCCAACTGGATCGCCACGGCCCTGCGGGCCTCGTGATGACGATGGAGTGTCATTGCGAGGAGGCAGAGCCGACGCGGCAATCCATGGCCGTTCAAGCGCGCGCCATTCGGGATCATGACGCCTTCTGGAATACTCGGACGAGACCTTGCGCCTTTGTCCGCTGCGCTGGGCCTGGAGCCCGCCGAGGCGCGGCTGGAAATCCGCGTGCTGCTGGGCCATGCCCTCGGCGTCACCCGCGCCTGGCTGATCGCGCACGAGCACGATGAATTGGCGGCGGCGCTGGCGGAAAAGTATGAGGCGCTGCTGGCTCGCCGCCTGGCTGGCGAGCCGGTGGCCTACATCCTGGGCGAGAAGGAGTTCTTCGGCCGCAGCTTCCAGGTCACGCCGGACGTGCTGGTGCCGCGCCCGGAAACCGAGCTGCTGGTGGAACTGGCGCTGGAAAAGCTGCCCGCCGACAAGCCCGCGCGCCTCCTCGACCTCGGCACCGGTTCCGGCTGCATCGCCATTACCCTGGCGCTGGAGCGGCCGGGCTGCGGCGTTGTCGCAGTCGAGCAAAGCGCGGCGGCGCTGGCGGTGGCGAAGCAGAACGCCGTGCATCTGGGCGCAAAGCTGGGGTTTTACCTGGGCAGTTGGTACCAGGCGCTGCCTCGCGATGCGGAAAAATTCGACCTCATCGTCAGCAACCCGCCCTATGTCGCCGAAGGCGACGCCCATCTGGCCGCGCTGACCCATGAGCCGGGTGCCGCCCTGGCTTCTGGCCCGGATGGCTTGGCTGACATTCGCCGCATCGTGCAGGGCGCGAAAGCGCATCTCGCGCCCGGCGGCCGGCTGATGTTCGAGCACGGCTGGGACCAGCGCGAGGCCTGCCAGAAACTGCTGGAGGGGGCCGGTTTTTCCGGGGTGGAAACGCGGGCCGATCTGGCCGGGCATGGGCGCGTGACATTTGGCTGTTTGCCTGGCTGACTTGTATTTTCGCCTTGCCGCCCTCATGTGCAGACCAAGGCGTTTGGTCTTAAATTGACCATGTCGGCATGTCTACTTAAACTTGAACCCAATTTACCGAACATATCAGGAGCATTTCGATGAGCAGTCAGGACACCATCCGCGACCAGGTCAGCAAGAATAAAGTCGTGCTGTACATGAAAGGCACGCCGCAGTTTCCCCAGTGCGGCTTTTCCGCCAACGCGGCGGGCATCCTCAAGGCTTGCGGCGTGAGCGACTACCTGGCCGTGAACGTGCTGGCCGA
>DISR01000006.1 GCA_002421825.1 Thiobacillus sp. UBA6205
CTTGGCAGCCGGCTTCTTGGCCGCTACTTTTTTGGCAGCAGGTTTCTTGGCTGCCGGCTTTTTGGCCGGGGCGGCCTTCTTGGCGGCAGGTTTCTTGGCGGCAGGCTTCTTGGCCGGCGCCGCTTTCTTAGCCGCCGGTTTCTTGGCGGCAGGTTTCTTGGCAGTAGCCATACATCACACTCCTTCTGAAGTTGGACAAGTCACTACAACTACAAACAAAGCGTGCAGAGGGTGGAAATGCACTTCCAAAGCGTGGCATCCACAACGCCCCCCTGTTCCGAAACCCGCATGGAATGGGTGACACCAAAGCTCCGCTTGGTGACGCTCATTCTAGATACTTTTCTCGGCAGTTCAACAAACTGTCAAGTTTTTTAAATTTTTTCCGGTCAAAAATGTAGCACCCTAACAAAAATTATCGTGTCGATACTTCTTTCCAGATGCTCTTGGGAAAAAGACTGCCGCCGGATCGCTAGGAAACAAGCCGCTCTCCAGCCATCAACGCTTCCAGGCTTTCGCGCTCGCGAACGAGGAAAATTTCATTCTTGTTCACAACCACCTCGGCCGCTCTTGGACGGCTGTTGTAGTTCGAACTCATGCTCATGCCGTATGCACCTGCCGCAAGAACCGCCAGGAAATCGCCCTCCTCGATCGCGAGCTTCCTTCCGAGCCCTATAAAGTCGCCGGATTCGCAGACAGGCCCCACCACGTCGCAAACCAGCTGCGGCGCTTTCGACACCGTGACCGGGACGATCTCATGGTATGCGTCATACAGGGACGGACGCATGAGATCGTTCATTGCAGCATCGACAATGACGAAGTTTCTGTCCTCGCCGGCCTTGATGTATTCGACCCGCGCGAGCAGCACCCCCGCCTCTCCCACCAGCGAGCGGCCGGGCTCCACGATCACCTCCTCCCCGCGTCCCCTGAACCGGCTTTGCAGGATGTTCCGGTAGACCGCCATGTCAGGAGGCGTCTCGTCCTGATAGCGTATCCCCACTCCGCCACCGATATCGACATGCCTGAGCCTGATCCCGGCCGCAGCCAGGTTGTCGACCAGCGCCAGCACCCGGTCCAAAGCATCCGAAATCGGCGCCAGATCGGTCATCTGGGAACCGATGTGGCAGTCAACGCCGAGGATTTCCACGTTCCGCATTTGCGCTGCCCGCAGGTACAGCGCGGGCGCCTGCGCGATTGGCACACCGAACTTGTTTTGCTTGAGGCCGGTGGATATGTACGGGTGGGTCTTGGGGTCGACATCGGGATTGACCCTGAAGGAGACCGGCGCGCGCATGCCCAACTCGCCGGCCACCCGGTCAAGGCGCTCGAGTTCGCTCTCCGATTCGACATTGAAGCAGCGGATGCCGGCCTCTAGCGCCATACGCATCTCCTGCGCCATCTTGCCGACCCCGGAAAAAACGACTTTGTCCGCCTTGCCCCCGGCGGCGAGCACCCGCGCCAGTTCGCCCCCGGATACGATATCGAACCCTGCGCCCAGGCGGGCGAAATGCTGGAGAATGGCCAGGCTGCCATTGGCCTTGACCGCGTAGCAGATCAAATGCGGCAAGCCCTCCAGTGCGCGCTCATAGGCCCGGTAGGCGTCATCGAGCGCGGCGCACGAGTAGACATATAAAGGCGTGCCGTAGCGGCGCGCCAAATCCTCAAGCGACACCCCCTCAAGGAAAAGGTGTCCGTCTTCGCGGTGCAGGTGGTTCATTTGGACGTTTTCTGGATGGCGGCCGGCTTCTGGTCCGGCAAGGCAAGCGGGCCCTTGGAGCCGCAAGCGGCAAGCTGTGACAGCAGCAGCGTCAGGACAAGCAGGGTGGCGAGCGGTTTCATGGCGCGATGTTAACACGCGCAGAATTGCAGGGAAGCCTCGGGGCCGGCAGAATTGAGGTCATCCAAACCAACCTGCGACCAGCATGAACGACAACGAATTCATACGACTTACCGATGCCGCATTCACCCGCCTTCAGCAGGGCCTCGAGAATGCCGATCTTGACTTTGAATTGCCCGCTGACGGCATCCTCGAAATCGAGTTCGACGACGGCAGCAAGCTGGTCGTCAACCGCCACAGCGCCGCCCGCGAGATATGGGTGGCGGCCCGCAGCGGCGGCTTCCACTTCCGCCACGACGGGTCCGCCTGGATCGATACGCGTGACGGCAGCGAGCTTTTCGCCAAGCTCGCCGCCCTGATCTCATCCCAGGGCGGCGGCGCGGCGAGCTTCGATTAGGCCGGCACTCAATCCCTCAAGCTTGAAAAGAGGTAGTTGTCTGACTGCCGGGCGGCATGGCAGCCAAAGCACGCCTTGGCCGCGTCTTCCCCCACGACGGGCCTTTTCGGGTCGCCGGCAGCGAAAGCCTCGAAACCCCAGCCGCCGGTTGACGCATGCTTGCGCGCATCCCGCACCATGACTCCCAGCACCTTGCGCCCCCCCTCGGCCAGGGTATTGCCCTCGTGTCTGGCCTCCAGCAGGTCGAACACGATCACCGCCCCATCCCGGAACCGGCCACTGCGATAGCCCTCGACCGCCTCCGGATTGGCGTACAGATGATGGATGCCGCCGAACGATTCGTACAAGGCATGGCCCGGCTTGATCTCCATGGTTTTCACATGCCGCCAGTCCCGGTACCCTTCCGGATAGCCAATCCCGGGCGTTTCCGAAGCCTGAACGGCGAAAGCCAAGGCTCCGAGGAGCCAGAAAGCGACTTTTCCCATATTACCCTCCTATCAAGTATCGACACGATACGTTTCGTGTCGATACCAGTTTAAGACCGGGCGTGCTATTGTCAAGGCGGGTCGATAAATCTAGGATGGGGGCATGAAAAATCAGGCACTGATTCTGCTGGACACGGTGGAACGGCTGGGCAACCTGCTGCGGGTCGGGTTGCGCCAGGCCGGCGTCGCCCAGAGCCTGCAACCGATCCATTTGCAGGCCCTGCTTTATCTGAACGAAGCCAACCGCTACAGCAATACCCCGCAGGCTCTGGCCGAGTATCTCGGGCTGACCAAGGGCACGGTATCGCAGAGCCTGCTTTTGCTGGCCCGGCGCAGGCTGATAGCCCGCCACGCCGACGAAAAGGATGGCCGTGTGGTGCGCCTGGCCCTCACGGACAAGGGAAAGGAAGTGCTGAAGGAACTGGGGCTGATCAATGTCTGGCGCGACGCGCTCCAGGCTGCGAGCCCCGCCCGCCTGAGTTCTGCCACCAAAGTGTTGAAGGAAGCCCTGGCCACGCTCCAGGCCAGGAACGGGCACCGGACCTTCGGCGTGTGCGTGACTTGCCGCCACAACCTGCACATCGGCCCGCGCAGCTACGTATGCGGGCTGACCAAGGAAAAACTCTCCAGCCGGGAAGTCAGCAAAATCTGCCGGGAACACAGCCCGGTCGAGGAAAACGCGGTTTAGGGCCAGAACCTTTAACCACGGGGGACACGGGGAGCACAGGGAAGTCAGAAGGGCCGTTTTTTCAGCATTCAAGCTCGGGGGCAACCAGGCATTTGATTGCGTTTACCCGTGCCCCCGTGGTTGAGCAGCTCTTTCTAGGCAAGCGCTGCACGCGCCCGGGCCACGGCCGCCTTGACCTGCTCCGGCGCGGTGCCGCCAATGTGATTGCGGGCCGCCAGCGAGCCTTCCAAAGTCAGCACGGCAAACACATCCTCGCCCACCAGCGGGCTGAAAGCCTGCAATTCCGCCAACGTCAGGTCGCCCAGGTCGCAGCTCCTGGTTTCGGCCGCGCGCACGGCACGCGCCACTGCCTCGTGCGCATCGCGGAACGGCAGCCCCTTTTTCACCAGGTAGTCGGCCAGGTCGGTGGCGGTAGAAAAGCCTTCGGCCGCCGCGCGGCGCATGGCCTCCGGCTTCACGCGCACGCCCTTCAGCATGTCGGCGTAGATGGCCAGGGTATCGGCCAGGGTGTCCACGGTGTCGAACAGCGGCTCCTTGTCCTCCTGGTTGTCCTTGTTGTAGGCCAGCGGCTGGCCTTTCATCAGGGTCAAAAGTCCCATCAGATGGCCGAACACGCGGCCGGTCTTGCCGCGCACCAGTTCGGGTACGTCCGGATTTTTCTTCTGCGGCATGATGGAAGAGCCGGTGCAGAAGCGATCGGCCAGGTCGATGAAGCCGAAGCGCGGGCTCATCCACAGGATCAGTTCCTCGGACAGGCGCGACAGATGCACCATGACGAGCGAAGCCGCCGCCGAGAATTCGATGGCGAAATCACGGTCGGACACGGCGTCGAGTGAATTCTCGCAGACGCCGTCGAAGCCCAGCTCGCGCGCCACGAATTCGCGGTCGATGGGGTAACTGGTGCCGGCCAGCGCGGCTGCGCCGAGCGGCAGGCGGTTGGCCCGCTTGCGCACGTCGGCCAGACGCCCATGGTCGCGCGACAGCATTTCGAAATAAGCCAGCATGTGGTGGCCGAAAGTCACCGGCTGGGCCACCTGCAGATGGGTAAACCCGGGCATGACCGTGGCGGCATGCTCGTCGGCAAGGTCGAGCAACGAAGCCTGGCAGGCACGGATGCCGGACTGGATGCGATCGATGGCGTCGCGCAGGTAGAGGCGCACGTCGGTCGCCACCTGGTCGTTGCGCGAGCGCCCGGTGTGCAGGCGCTTGCCGGCATCGCCGATCTTGCCAGTCAGCGCCTTTTCGATGTTGAGGTGCACGTCTTCCAGGTCGAGCGACCACTGGAAACGTCCGCCGCGGATCTCGTCCAGGATCTCGGCCATGCCGCGCTCGATGGCCGCCAAGTCTTCCGCCGACAGCACCCCGACATGGCGCAGCATGCGGGCATGGGCCAGCGAACCCTTCATATCGAACTCGGCCAGCCGATAATCAAAAGGTATTGAGGCCGTATAGCGCTTGACCAGTTCGTCGACCGGCTCGGAAAAGCGGCCCGACCATGCCCCGGAATTCTTGTCCATGAACGTTCTGAGTGATGCAAAGTAAAAATCATAACAACCCGTCGGGCGTTTTGCCGAATTTCTGCCATTTGGGCACGAGCATGCGGGCCATTCTGGCCGTCGAGGCAGGAGCCCTGTTCGCCGCACTGGCGGCAGGCGCGGGCATCTCAGACGGTCTCAATCTGTTCGCCGAGCGTTCCGCATTGATCCAGCCCGTTCTGCTGCTGACGCTGCTGGCCCTCTGCCTTGCCGGCCCGTTCACAAGGAAACTGCCCTATGCGTACGGGATGGCGGCAGTTTTCCTGATCGCGACGGCCATTCCCTGCCTTGCCGCCACGCCGCTCTCGTGGCTGCTGCCCGGCTCCAGCACGCTCACCCCTCTCCAGACGGGCGCCTTCGGCGCCTCACTGGCCGGGATCCTGCTGATCTATTTCCACCTGCGCAGCAAGGCCCTGTCCCCCGCTGTTACCGAAGCCAGGCTGCAGGCGCTGCAAGCCCGCATCCGGCCGCATTTCCTGTTCAACAGCCTGAATGCGGCGCTTTCACTGGTGCGCTCCGACCCTCGCCGCGCCGAACGCGCACTGGAGGACCTGTCCGAACTGTTCCGCGCGCTGATGCGCGAAAACCGCGAACTCACCACCCTGCAGGACGAAATCGAGCTGACCCGGGCCTATCTGGGCCTGGAGCAACTGCGGCTGGGCGAACGACTGAATGTGGTCTGGCACATCGACAAGATGCCGGCCGAAGCCCTCATCCCCCCCCTGGTCATCCAGCCGCTGGTGGAAAACGCCATCTATCACGGCATCGAGCCCAGCCGCGAAGCCGGCGAAGTGAGCCTCAACATCTACCGCAGCGGCGACGCCGTACACATCGTCATCCGCAACCCCTATCCCGAGAACGCCTCGCATCACGCCGGCAACAAGCTGGCGCTGGCCAACATCCGCGAACGCCTCGCCCTCCACTTCGACCTGGATGCTTCGCTCAAGTCCCAGCCCATGGGCGCCGTATATCAGGTTCATATCACGCTGCCCTACACCCGTGCCCCCCATGCCGTCCTCCCCCCTGCGCCTGCTCATCGTCGATGACGAGGCGCCCGCGCGCCGCCGCCTGCGCGAAGTGCTGGACGATTGCAGCCGGGAACTGTCCCTGGAGGTCGTGGGCGAAGCAGACAACGGCATGGAGGCGCTGGAACGTGCCCAGAGCGAACAGCCTGACGCCGTACTGCTGGATATCCGCATGCCCGGCATGGATGGCATCGAAGTCGCGCAGCACATGCAGAAACTGGCGCACACCCCGGCTGTGATTTTCACCACTGCCTACGACAATTACGCCTGCCAGGCCTTCGAGGTCAACGCCGTAGACTATCTGATGAAGCCGGTGCGGGCCGAGCGTCTGGCCGCAGCACTCGCCAAGGCCCGGCACCTCAACATGGCCATGCTGGACGCCCTGCGCGAGGCCCACCCCAAGGCGCGCACCCACCTGTCATTGTCGGAAAAGGGCCGCCTGAAACTGCTGCCGGTAAAGGACGTTCTCTACTTCAAGGCCGAGCTTAAATATGTCACGGTCAAGACCGGCGAGAACGAGTTTCTGCTCGAGGAATCGCTGGTCAAGCTGGAAACCGAGTTCGGCGACCGCTTCCTGCGCATCCATCGCAACTGCCTTGTCGCGCGCGACAGGATAGACCAGATCGGCAAAAGCCATGGCAGCGATGACGGCCATTACGTGCGGCTGCGCGGCCACGACGAACGGCTGCCAGTCAGCCGCCGTCAGTATTCCCAGCTGCGCGAATTGCTCAGAAGCTAGCTAGCCAGGGGGCGGAGGACGGGGCGCCGGGATTCAGGGAATGTGCTCCGCGCCCGTCAAACAAACGGCGCGTCCTTCGGCCGCACCGCCCCTGGCCCCTATTTCCTCCCCCGCATTTTCTCCAGCCCCTCATTCATGGCATCCTGAATGTAGCCAAAATAGAAGTCCGGCGTAAGGAAGCCGACAATGGGCCCGGCCAGTTCCTTGCCTTGCGCATCGACCACCTTGATGGTCGGCACCATGACGATTTTCTGGCTGGCCGCATAGGCCCCGTGAGTGGTCTTTTTGCCGTCGAATCCCGTCAGTGACATGTCTCCGCCGGCCTCGATCCGGCGGATGATGACCTTTTCGCGGTAGGCCGGGTCATCGACCATGGGGCCCAGATATTCCGCCTTCACCCTGTCGCAGTAAACGCAAAACGGGCTGGTGAAGACCAGCATGATGGGAACCTGCCGAAGCTGGGCCTGCCTGCCCTCGGCACGCAAATCCTCCGCCATGGGCACGTCCCCGCGGTTCCCCGCCAGCGCGGGCAGCACCAGCGCCCATGCTAGAATGCCCGCAATCAAGTGCTTTGCTTTCATCGCTTTCCTAACCGTGTACAGCCTCGCCATTATTTGAATGATGTGCGACAAACCCCCTCCGGGGCAGTGTAATTTACTACCAAACCATGCTCCCTGACCGTCCCCTCGTCATCGCCACCCGCGAAAGCGCGCTCGCGCTCTGGCAAGCCCGCCACATGCGCGATCGCTTGATGGCGCTGCATCCCGGGCTCAAGGTGGAACTGCTCGGCATGACCACTCAGGGCGATCGCATCCTGGACGTCACCTTAAGCAAGATCGGGGGCAAGGGCCTCTTCGTCAAGGAACTGGAGCAGGCCCTTCAGGACGGCCGCGCCGACCTGGCCGTGCATTCACTGAAGGACGTGCCAATGGTATTGCCCGAGGGCTTTGCGCTCGCGGCCATCGGCAAGCGCGAGGATCCGCGCGATGCTTTCGTTTCCGGTAATTATCGGCAACTTTCCGAACTGCCTCCCGGGGCGGCCGTCGGCACATCGAGCCTGCGGCGCGAGTCGCAACTGCGCGCGCGCTATCCGCACCTTGACATCCGGCCCCTGCGCGGCAACGTCAATACAAGGCTGCGCAAGCTCGACGAAGGCCAGTATGCCGCCATCATCCTCGCCGCCGCGGGCTTGAAACGCCTGGGCTTCGAGGAACGCATCGCCGCCGTACTGGAACCCGAACAAAGCCTGCCCGCCGCCGGCCAGGGTGCGCTGGGCATCGAGATCCGTGCCGACCGCAAGGATCTGGAACCCCTGCTTTCACCCCTGCATCATGCCGAAACCGCCGCTTGCGTGCGCGCCGAACGCGAGGTCAGCCGCCAGCTGGGCGGCAGCTGCCAGGTGCCGTTGGGAGCCTATGCCATCATGCGCAAAGGCGAGCTTTTCCTGCGCGGTTTTGTCGCCTCGCCGGACGGCACCGCCTTCCTGCATTCCGAAGTTGCGGGCAGCCCCGAGAACCCGGAAAGCCTGGGGCGACAGCTTGCCCAGGCGCTGCGCAGCCAGGGTGCGGATGCCATCCTTGCCGCGCTCAGCGGGCAATGACAGGCTCGCCCCTTGCCGGCAAGTCCGTCCTCGTGACGCGCCCCGAGCAACAGTCTGCCCGGATAAGCCAAATGATCCGTGAAGCGGGGGGGCAACCATTCGTGTTTCCCTGCATCGAAATCCAGGCGCCCACAAACCCGCAAAAGCTCGAGGAATTGCTGGATCGCCTCACGAGCTTCGGCCTTGCCATATTCGTGAGCCCCACTGCGGTCACACGGGCTTTCGAACGCCTTGCCGGGCGCGCCTGGCCCGAATCGCTCAAGGTCGCGGCCGTCGGCCAGGGCAGCGCCCTGGCGTTGCGCGAACGCGGCCGCGACAAGGTCATCGCACCCGTTGAACGGGCTGACAGCGAAGCCTTGCTGTCGCTGCCCGCCCTGCAAAGCGTGGCCGGCATGCGCATCGTGATTTTCCGCGGCGAAGGCGGGCGCGAGCTCATGGCGCAAACCCTCGTCGAGCGCGGCGCGGCGGTGGAATATGCCGAATGCTATCGGCGCGGCGCGCCGAACGCGGATGTTGTGCCATTACTGCAACAGCAACGCCGGCAACCATTCTCCGCCATGCTCTTGACCAGCCGCGAAAGCCTGTCCAATCTGCACGAAATGCTGGGCGATGACTGGAATCTGTTCGCTTCCGTGCCGGCTTTCGTCCCGCATGCGCGGATTGCGGAAGCCGCCCGCCAGCTAGGCCTGAAATCCGTCCATGTGACCTCGGACGGGGATGCCGGCACAATACAGGCTATGGTTAAATTCTTCCGATCATGACAGAAACCGCCACCGCCACCTCCCACCGCCGCCGCAACTTCTCCCCGAACTGGGGCGTATTGCTGGCGATTATCGCCATCGCCCTGACTGCCGCATCCTGGCTAGGCGCTCGCGACCAGGCGCGCGGGGTCAAGACCGACATGGCACGCAAGCTTGCCGAGTTCGACGCCTCCATCAAGGAAAGCCGGATTCTCGCGCGCAATGCGGACGAACTGACGCGCCAGAATCTGTCGCGCATCGCACAGATCGAAAACCAGCTGTCCGGCTCGAAGGAGCAACAGCAGGCGCTCGAGTCGCTGTACAAGGAACTCGCGCGCGACCGCGACCAGTGGACCCTGTCAGATATCGAGCAGATCGTGCTGACCGCCAGTCAGCAGCTTCAGCTCGCCGGCAACGTCAAGGCCGCGATCATCGCACTTGAAACAGCCGACCAGCGGCTCCTGCGCCTGGACAAGCCGCAATTCACCCGCCTGCGCGAGGCCATCGCCAGCGACCTTGCCCGCCTGCATGCAACGCCCTTCGTCGACCAGACCGGCATCAGCCTTAAACTCAGCGTACTCGCGGAAAACATCCGGCAGTGGCCGCTTGCAAGCGTTCACACAAAAAAGCCCGCCAAGGCCGCAAGCGGCCAAACCACGCTGACCCGCGACCTGCTCGCCGAATTCAAGAATCTGGTGCAGATACGCCGGCTCGACCAGGGCGAACCCGCACTGCTGATACCAGAACAGGAGTATTTTCTGCGCCACAACCTGGAACTGCGCCTGCTGGCCGCGAGGCTTGCGCTGCTCTCGCGTGATGCCGCCGGTTATCAGGCCGATCTCGACGCCGCCGGCAAACTGCTGGCGCGTTATTTCAACACCCAGGATGCCGCCGTCGTCGCAGCCCGGGCCGAGCTGCGCAGGCTGGCCGCCCTGGATGCGGCGCCCAAGCTGCCCGAACTCAAGGAAAGCCTGGCGGCAATCGAATCCTACCGCCAGGCCAAACAATAAAGGGAAGAATGTCCTTGCGCTGGCTGATCAGTCTCATCATCCTTGCCGTTTTCGCGGTTGCGCTCGCCCTTGCCGGGCGCTATGACCCTGGCTATGTCGTGCTCGTCTACCCGCCCTGGCGCGCGGAATTGTCGTTCGTCAGCTTCGTTTTGCTGCTCGCGCTGCTGATGGGCGGCGCCTATATGCTGGTCCGGCTTGCCGTGGCCACGCTGAACCTGCCCAGAACCGTGCGCGAACAGAAGGCGCGCAAGGAAGCCGAACGGCAAAATGCGCAATTTACCGATGCGCTGGCCGCCTATCTTGAGGGCCGTTTCCAGGAGGCTGAAAAAACCGCCGCCAAATTCACGAGCGAGCCGCGTCGGGAAATGCTCGCTCGCGTGCTGGCTGCGCGCGCTGCGCATGAAAGCCGGGCACACGCCCGACGCGACACCTACCTCGCCGACGCAAAGGACAATGAAAACCCCCTCGCTGCCCTGTATGCCGAGGCAGAGGCAAGGCTGGAGGACCGTGATCTCCCCGGCGCCCTTGCCGCGATCGAGGCCGGCAAGCTCCTCTCGCCTGCGCACACCGCGCTGCAACGGCTGGAACTCAAGGTTCGCCAGCAGCTCGGGCAGTGGGATGAAGTGCTGAAACTCGCCGAGCGGCTGGGCAAGGCCAATGCCCTGGACGATGCCACTTTGCAGCATGTCCGCCGAGCCGCCCATCTGGGCAACATCAAGCGCCGCAGCCACGACTGCAAAGGGTTGCAGGATTATTGGAAAAAACTGCCCGGCCCCGAGAAAACGCATCCGGCCGTCGCGCTGGAAGCCGCCAACGCATTTTCCCGCAGCGGCGACTCCGACACCGCAGTCGCCATTGTGGAGGATGCGCTCAACAAGTCATGGGACGAAGAACTCGTCGCCCGTTATGGACAGATCGTCGGCAAGGATCCGCTCGCACAGATACGGCAGGCGGAAAAATGGCTGGTCTCGCACCCGCACGATGGCGCCTTGCTGATGGCGCTGGCCGACCTGTGCGCGCACGAGAAGCTCTGGGGCAAGGCGCAAAGCTATGCCGAAGCCAGCATCGCCGTGGCGCCGAACATCGATGGCCACCTGGCGCTCGCCGCCTTCAAGCAGCAGGCAGGCCAGCCGAGCGAAGCCTGCGCCCACATGAAAAAGGCCCTGGAAATCTGCCGCAGCGCCGAATAGGCGGAAGGTTCAGTCTGCCTCGGCAGTGTCCCAGATTAACGTCAGGAGACGGCCGGGAAAACAATGCTCAGGCAGTCGCCTCGGCAACGTCCAGTCCAAGCATGGCCCGAGCTTCCTGGGGTGTGGCCAAAGGCCGCTGCAACTCCTCCGCGATACGCGCCACCCGCTTCACCAGCGCCTCGTTTGTCGCCAGGCGGGTTTTCCTGTAATCGTAATAAAGCGAATCCTCAATGCCGACCCGCACATGGCCGCCTGCGGCAATGGCGGCGACATTCATGGGCAGCTGGAACTGCCCCAATCCCGCTGCCGCCCAGACGGAACTGTCGGGCAGCGCCTGCGTGAGCGCGGCGAGGTTGCCAAGCGTCGCGGGCGCCGTGTTGAGATTGCCCAGCAACAGGTTGAAATATTTGCGCCCCGCGATGATGCCGTTGCGTTCGAGATACCTGGCCAGATTGACCATGCCGAGATCGAAAGCCTCCAGTTCAGGCTTGATCCCCCGCTCCTGCATGCGCATCGCCAGCCGCTCAACCATCTCGATAGAATTGACGCTGGGACCGCTCTGAAAATTGAGCGAACCGAGGGTAAGGCTCGCCATATCCGGTTTGGCATCCCCCTCCAGATCGAGCACGGCCGCACGCCGCTCGAAATCGGACCAGTTGCGTCCCGACGTCGTCACACAGCAGACGATGCCGGGACGCTCACGCCGGAGCGTGGCGATGACCTCCTCATAAACGCGCACATCCGGCGTCGGTCGCCCTTCGTCATCGCGGGCATGGAGGTGGACGATGCGCGCGCCCGCATCGAAAACGCAGATTGCGTCGTCGATGATCTCTTGCGAAGTCATCGGAACATGAGGGTTGCTCAACTTGGTGGGCACCATGCCGGTCAGGCAGGCATTGATCAGCAATGGGGGATAGGGGGAAAGCGGCGGCGGGTCATTGGTGTCGATATAACGCTGCCGCCGCACCCTGCGATCATCCCGTGTGCGCATGTGGCATGCGAGATCGAGTTCCAGGGTGGTCCAGCAATCCACTTCTGCCAGGCCAAACGGCACAATCTTCTTCAGCCGGCCAACCTCCCTGTAGCCATAGTGCTTCTTGTACCAGAGGATGACATCCGGCCGGTCCGCGTTGGTGGTAACCCACCTGATCCCGGCATCGTGCATGGCCTCAAGCCGCGCATCCTGCAAGGCCTTTCCGATCCCAAGCCCTGAAAACTCAGGAAGGATTCCCAGCAGGGTGGTCTTGCCATGCTCCGGAGAAAGTATCTTGTAGCCGCCCGCGCCGACCACATCCGATCCCATGAGCGCGACGAAGAAATTGTCCAGGTTCAGCGCCTCCATCTCCGGCGATGGCACATGATGCATGTTCCAGGGCGCCATCACCTTGAGAATGGCCTCGTAGTCCCCCGGCAATGCCTTGCGTATCTGGTAGCCGCCCATCGTTCTGCTCCCCCTCAAAACCTGCACCCCCCACAACGCCAACCCCGGCACCCATCCCTGGCCAGTTGAAAGAAAAACACCTTGTATTCCCGCATGCCAGGATGGGGTGCATCGGCGCCGGTCGCATGTCCGGCAATCAACCCCATCCACACAACGACCGGGGGATCGAGCCGGCAGGCCGGTTTGCGGTCTCACGGCGGCACAACTGGCCCAAGGATTATAGGGATTATCGATAACGGCAGCATCCCCTTGCTGCCGGTGGCTTGTCGCCCCCCACCCATCTTGTCCCCATCGCGCTCGCCGGTCCTGGCAGGCTGATTGGGCTGGTCTGGCAACTTCGCCAATTTCAGGCGCCCGGGTCAGCGCTTGACGGCAGCCCGCCGAGCTTGTTCGATTAACGTCAGGATGCTGCTGAGTCTGCCTGATAAACGAAGGAATCCGCGAAAAACGCGTCTTCGGGCAAATTGCGGGTTTTGGTAAAACTGTCGCGTGCGGCGTCGACCATCACCGGGGCGCCGCAAGCATACGCTTCGAAGCCGGACAAATCTTCGAAATCGTCCAGCACGGCCTGGTGCACCAGGCCGGTCCGCCCCTGCCACCGATCTTCGGGCGCGGGCCCGGACAACACCGGAACAAAGCTGAAATTACTGTGCGCCTGCTGCCACTGCACCGGCAGTTCGGCCATGTACAAATCCTTCATGGCGCGCGCGCCCCAGTAGAGGATCATCTGGCGGTCGCTTTCCTCGGCGAACATGTGCTCGAGCATGCCCTTTATGGGCGCAAAGCCGGTGCCGCCGGCGACGAATATCATCGGCCTGTCGGATTCCTCGCGAATGAAGAAACTGCCATGCGGTCCCTCGAAGCGCAGGATGTCCTTTTCCTTCATCGCCGAAAACACGTGATCGGTGAAGCGTCCGCCCGGCACATGGCGCAGGTGCAACTCGATGAACTCGTCCGCATGCGGCGGGTTGGCGATGGAATAGCTGCGGCGCTTGCCGTCCTTCAGGAGGAAATCGATGTACTGCCCGGCGAGGAACTGCAGGCGCTCGTTGGCCGGCAGCTTCAACCGCATCAGCATCACGTCGTCCGCCAGCCTTTCCAGCTTCTGCACGCGGCAGGGCAGGGTCTTCACCGGCACCTCGCCGGCGGCACGGATCTCGCGTGCCTCGATCACCAGGTCGGACAACGGCCTGGCCACGCAGAACAGCGCTTTGCCCTCGGCGATCTCATGGGGCTTCAGGGTGTTTTCCTGGTACTTGCCGTGGTCCACCCTGCCTTCCAGCACCTTGCCCTTGCAGGAGCCGCAGGCGCCGTTGCGGCAGCCGTAGGGCAGCGTGAAGCCCTCGCGCAAGGCGGCAGCGAGTACGGTCTCATCCTCGTTGACGGCAAACTGGTGCCCGCTGGGCTGGATTCTTACCTGGTAAGACATGACTTAAAATTCGCTAATGAAAAAGCACTCACTCCTGATCGCAGGCATGGGCGACATCGGCCGCCGTATCGCTACCGTGCATCCAGAGGTGCGCATGCTCGGCGTCGCCCGCTCGCCGGAATCGGCCGCGCTCGCGCGCGCAAGCGGAGCGCTGCCGGTATCCGCCGACCTCGATCGGCGCTCGAGCCTCACACGGCTTGCAGGACTGTCGCCATGGGTGCTGCACCTGGCGCCACCGCCCACGGACAGCGAGGGAGACTCCCGCACCCGCCACCTGATTGCCGCGCTGGGAAAGCGTGGCAGTCTACCACGCCGCCTGGTCTACATCAGCACCAGCGGCGTATATGGAAACTGCAATGGCGAAAGGGTTTTCGAGCATCGCCCCACCTCCCCCAAGAACGCGCGCGCCAGGCGCCGCGTCGATGCCGAGCGCCAGTTGCGCCGCTTCGCTGCGCGCAACGGCATCAAACTGGCCATCCTGCGCGCGCCCGGCATTTATGCGGCGGACCGCCTGCCGCTGGAACGCATCGGCAAGCAAACGCCCGCGGTAAGAAGCGATGAAGACAGCTACACCAACCATGTTCACGCCGACGATCTTGCCAGGCTGGCATGGCTTGCGCTGTTTCGCGGCAAAAACAATCGGGTCTATCACGCAGTCGACGACAGCGTGAAGAAAATGGGCGACTACTTCGACATGGTGGCCGATCATTTCGGCCTGCCGCGCCCGCCGCGCATCTCGCGCGCGGAAGCGCAGAAAGTGCTGTCGCCGGCGCTGCTGTCCTTCCTCAACGAATCGCGCATCCTCGACAACACGCGGCTGAAGCAAGAACTGCGCGCGGAACTCAAATATCCCGACGTGGCAGATTTTCTGAAGAGGCTTCCGGCTCGCGCCTGAATTCGCCCTCGATAATGCCGTCGTTCGCCGCCGGCCGCGCCATGGGCGGACGCCTCCATGTGCCCGGATAAAGCAGCAGAGCCAGGGCCATCGCATCCGTGATGAGGCCCGGGAACACCAACAGCCCGCCCGCGACAAACAGGCGGGTGGACGCGAACAGGGCCCGGAACGGGCTATCGCCGCGCTGCATGGAGAACAGCATGCGCGGCGCAAAGGCGATGCGCTCGAAGCGGATCAGCGCAATGCCGCCGAAAAAGGCCGCGGCCAGCCAGGCCAGCACCCACCAGCCGATATGCCCGGCCAGCCACATGATGGAAAAGGCTTCCGCCACGGGGAAGGCAATCAGCACGAAAAAAATCAGCCAGGGATACATAACGGGTCTTTCTGGAACAGAATGGCTAAGATTTGGGTGTTTCGTGCCAGTTCAATCCATTTGCCCCCTTAATACAATCTGCCCATGGCCGTCTTCATCGTCTTCTCCACCTTTCCGGATGAAACCAGTGCCCGCGAGGCTGCGGGCAGGCTGGTCGAGGAAGGTTCCGCCGCCTGTGCCAGCATTCTGGGCGGCATGAGTTCGGTCTACCGCTGGCTGGGAAAAACCGAGGTGTCCAGCGAAGTGCTGCTCATGGTCAAGACCACGCAGGACGCCTACCCGCGCCTTGAATCGAGCCTTAAAGCCTGCCATCCTTACGAACTTCCTGAAATTCTCGCAGTCCGAGCCGAAGCTGGCCTGCCGGGCTACCTGGAATGGGTGGCTGAAGCAACCGCCCGCAACAAAACCTAGAGAACGCCATGAATCGCCTGATCCAAACACTCCTGGCCCTGCCGTTGCTGCTGCTGGCACTGGCCGCCGGCCATGCCCATGCGCAGGAGTTTCTCGACCCCGAGGAGGCATTCAAGTTCTCGGCGCGTGCGGTCGACGCCAAAACCATCGAGGCCAGCTGGAAAATCGCCGACGGCTATTATCTTTACAGGGACAAGTTCAAGTTCTCGCTTGACGGCGCCAGGCTTGGCGCCGCCCAGTACCCGGCCGGCAAGATCAAGGATGACCCCACTTTTGGCAGCGTCGAGGTCTACAAGAAAACAGTCAGCATCAGGCTGCCGGTCGCGCGTGATCCCGGCGGCGCCCTGCCGGTAGACCTGGAAGCGACTTTCCAGGGCTGTGCGGAAGACGGCGTGTGCTACATGCCCATCACTTCCACGGCATCGCTCAAACTCGCCGCCCTGACCACTCCCGCCGCTGTTGCAGAACCGCAGCAAAGCGCCGCCCCCGCCGGCGGGGCCGCTTCCGCACTCGACAGTTTGCGCACCCTGGCCGGCAACGACGGCATGGGGGAATTGCTGCCGCCCGAGGAAGCATTCAAGGCCGACGCGCGGATCAAGGATGCCCAGACCCTCGCGGTCAGCTACGTCATCGCCAAGGACTACTACCTTTACCGCGACAAGCTGAAGTTCGTCGTCAAGTCGCCTGAGGGCGTGACCACCGGCAACATCGTCACGCCGGCGCCGGACGTGAAGGAGGACCCGACTTTCGGCCGCACCGAGGTCTTCCACAAGGACTTTACTGCCGAAGTGGCATTGTCGCGCCCGCTCAAGGACGGCGAAGAACTGGTGGTGGAAGCGCAGCACCAGGGCTGCAGCGAACTGGGCGTGTGCTATCCGCCCGCCACCAGGGCATTTACCCTCACCGCCTCAGGCGAGGCCGCGTCGGAAACCGTGTCCAGCCTCCCCGACACCGATGCTGTCAGCGCCGACGATGCCGGCAGCATCGAAAGAAGCCTCAACAGGGGCGGACTGTGGGTGGCGATCGTGGCCTTCTTCGGCTTCGGCCTCGCGCTGTCGCTCACGCCCTGCGTGTTCCCGATGATCCCCATCCTGTCCGGCATCATCGCCGGACAAAAGAATGTCACCCACGCCAGCGGCTTTTTCCTGTCGCTGGCCTATGTGCTGGGCATGGCCATCACCTACGCGATCATCGGCGTGATCGCCGCGCAATCCGGCACGTTGTTGTCCAACGCGCTGCAAAACCCGGTGGCGCTGGGCATCGGTGCCGCCATCTTCGTGGCGCTGGCGCTGTCGATGTTCGGCTTCTATGAGCTCCAACTGCCCAGCGCCCTGCAAAGCAAGCTCTCGGAAACCTCCAACAGGCTGCATGGCGGCCACTTTACCGGCGTGTTCGGCATGGGCGCGCTTTCGGCACTGATCGTCGGCCCCTGCGTGGCGCCGCCGCTGGCTGCTGCGCTCGCCTACATCGCGCAGACCGGCGACAGCCTCAAGGGCGGCCTGTCGCTCTTTTTCCTCGCCCTGGGCATGGGCGTGCCGCTTCTGGCAGTAGGCCTGTCGGCGGGCACGCTGATGCTGAAGGCCGGCGCGTGGATGAACGGCGTCAAGTACTTCTTCGGCGTGGCCATGCTGGGCGTGGCCATCTGGCTGATCTCGCCCTTCCTGCCCAGTTGGATGGTGATGGCGCTCTGGTCCGCCCTGCTCATCATCTCCGCCATCTACCTGCATGCGCTCGACGCACTGCCCGCTCCAGTCACGGGCTGGAAGAAATTCTGGAAAGGCGTCGGGGTGGTGCTGCTGATCACCGGCGTGGGCCTGCTCCTGGGCGCGCTGGGCGGCAGCCGCGACGTGCTGCAGCCATTGATCATCTACCAGGGCGTCATGGGAGGCCCCGTCGGTGCGCCCGCAACCAGTGCGGCACAAGGCTCCGCGCTGCCGTTTGAAAAAGTGAAAACCGGCACCGAACTCGACGAGCGCCTGGCACAGGCAAAGGCCGCCGGCAGGCCGGTGATGCTCGACTTCTATGCCGACTGGTGCGTGTCCTGCAAGGAGATGGAGAAATTCACCTTCTCCGACTTGCGGGTGCAAACGCGTCTCAAGGATGCAACCTTGCTGAAGATCGACGTCACCGGCAACACAGCGGCCGACAAGGAGCTTTTGCAGCGTTTCAGCCTGTTCGGCCCGCCCGGCCTGCTTTTCTGGAATGCCCAGGGCCTGCAGTCCGACTACAAGGTCATCGGCTACGAGCCGGCCGACAAGTTCCTGGCCAGCATCGACAGGGGCTTGAAATAAGGGCCTGCAATTTGCCGGTATCGCATTGGACAATCCCGTACAAGTTGCCGACTTCGTGCATGCATCAGGCGCCAATTACCCGATCCTGATCGGTGGCATCAACGAATCTGCGGCGTTGCGCAAACCGGGCAATCCCGGCGGGGCTGCCCTATACCCTGACTTATGACTGCGCCCGGCAACTGCGGGGCAAGATCATCGGCAGGCCAGACCAGGCGCGGCCCGGACGCCTGATTCAACCCCTAATCTAACGCGCATTTCCCGTCAATATCTGGACAAGTTCGCTGAACTTGTATCAAACTTGCGCCCATGCCGAAATCGACCAGCACCCGCAGGGGCAGTAAAGTTGTGGCCTTGCCCAAGGCCATCCTGGTATTGCACGGCCCCAATCTCAATCTGCTGGGCAGCCGCGAGCCGCAGCATTACGGCCTTTCTACCCTGGAAGACATCAACCAGGCGCTGAAGACCCGCGGCGATGCCTGCGGCGTCAGCGTGGAAAGCTTTCAGAGCAACCATGAAGGTGCGCTGATCGATCGGGTCCAGCAAGCCAAGCACGACGGGGTGGATTTCATCCTCATCAACCCGGCCGGCTATACCCACACCAGCATCGCCTTGCGCGATGCGTTGGCCGCTACCGGCATCCCTTTCGTGGAAGTACATCTGTCGAACGTCCACGCGCGGGAGCCCTTCCGGCAGCATTCCTGTTTTTCCGACCTGGCCCTGGGCGTCATCGCCGGGCTGGGCGCACAGGGTTACGAGCTTGCTCTGGAGTTTGCCCTGCGTCATTTACACGTGAAAGTCACAAGTCATGGATCTCAGAAAACTGAAAAAACTCATTGACCTGGTGGAGGAGTCCGGCATCGCCGAACTGGAAATCACCGAGGGCGAGGAAAGAGTGCGTATCGCACGCGTTTTGGCCGGCGGACAGCCGGTCTACATGAATGCGCCGATGCCCGCCCCGACCGTACCCGTCGCCGCCCCGGCCGCGGCCGCCCCGGCGGAAGCGGTGCCCGCCGAGCCGGAAGGCCATGTGGTGCGCTCGCCCATGGTCGGCACCTTCTACCGCTCCGCTTCACCCGGCGCCAAGGCCTTCGTGGAGATCGGCCAGTCCGTATCGGCCAGCGACACGCTTTGCATTATCGAAGCCATGAAGCTTTTGAACGAGATCGAAGCCGATCAGGGCGGCGTGATCAAGGCCATCCTGGTCGAGAACGGCCAGCCGGTGGAATACGGCGAACCGCTGTTTATTATTGGCTGACGCAGGGAAGGGGCAGAAGTGAAGGGGGAAGGGGGAAGGGGAAAGGTTAAAACCACCTCGTCCCCCAACTCTTCACCTTTCTCCCTTCCCCCTTCACTGGGGCTCCTCAATGTTTGAAAAAATCCTCATCGCAAACCGCGGCGAGATCGCTCTGCGCATCCAGCGCGCCTGCCGCGAACTGGGCGTCAAGACCGTGGCCGTGCATTCCGAGGCGGACCGCGACGCCAAGTACGTGAAGCTCGCCGATGAGTCGGTGTGCATCGGCCCGCCGGCTTCCAGCCAGTCCTACCTCAACGTGCCGGCCATCATCGCCGCGGCGGAAGTGACCGATGCCGAGGCCATTCATCCGGGCTACGGCTTTTTGTCCGAGAACGCCGACTTCGCCGAGCGCGTCGAATCCTCCGGCTTCGTCTTCATCGGCCCGCGCCCGGATTCGATCCGCCTCATGGGCGACAAGGTGGCCGCCAAGGACGCCATGAAAGAAGCCAAGGTGCCCTGCGTGCCCGGCTCCGACGGCGCGCTGCCAGACGATCCAGAAGAAATCCTGCGCATCGCGCGCGATGTCGGCTATCCGGTGTTGATCAAGGCTGCCGGCGGCGGCGGCGGACGCGGCATGCGCGTGGTGCACACCGAGGCGGCCTTGCTGTCTTCCGTGGAAATGACCAAGGCCGAAGCCCAATCCGCCTTCGGCAATCCCATGGTGTACATGGAACGCTACCTGCAAAAGCCGCGCCACATCGAGTTCCAGGTGCTGGCCGACGAGCACGGCAATGCCATCCACCTGGGCGAGCGCGACTGCTCCATGCAGCGGCGCCACCAGAAAGTGCTGGAAGAGGCGCCCGCACCCGGCCTCGACCCCAAGCTGCGCGACAAGATCGGCGAACGCTGCGCCGAAGCCTGCCGCAAGATCGGCTATCGCGGCGCCGGCACCTTCGAATTCCTTTACGAGGACGGCGAGTTCTTCTTCATCGAGATGAACACGCGCGTGCAGGTCGAACACCCGGTCACCGAACTCATTACCGGCGTGGACATCGTGCAGGAACAGCTCTGGATCGCCAGCGGCGAAAAGCTGCGCTACCAGCAAAAAGACATCCAGTTCAAGGGACACGCCATCGAGTGCCGCATCAATGCCGAGCACCCCTATACCTTCGTGCCTTCGCCCGGCCGCCTCACCACCTGGCACCCGCCGGGCGGCCCCGGCATCCGCGTGGACTCCCACGTGTTCGCCGGCTACATGGTGCCGCCGCACTACGACTCCATGATCGGCAAGCTGCTGGCCTACGGCAAGACCCGCGACCAGGCCATCGCGCGCATGCGCGGCGCCCTCATGGAGATGGCGGTGGAGGGCATCCTGACCAACATCCCCCTGCACCAGGACCTGATGAACGACCGCGCCTTCCAGGACGGCGGCGCCAGCATCCATTACCTGGAACAGAAGCTGGCGGCGGGAAAAAAGTGAAGGGAGAAGGGAATGCGCCTGCGGCGCTCAAGGGGGAAGGGTAAACCCTCTTCCCTTTTTCGCCCCACTCTTCCCCCTTCTCCCTTCCCCCTTCACTTCAAATGCCCTGGCAGTCTCTCCGTATCGCCCTCGACGCTTCGCGCGCCGAAGCCTTTTCCGACGCCCTGATGGCGCTCGGCGCGATTTCGGCTTCGCTGGAAGACGCCGATGCAGGCAGCCTCGACGAAACTCCCATCTTCGGCGAACCCACCGAACCTGATGCCGGTCTGTGGCAGCACTGCATCGTGACTGCGCTGCTGGATCCAGTTCAGCGGCCCGCCGATCTGGTCGCCCAGGCCGCGCTTGCCGCAGGGCTTGCCGAAATGCCGGCCTGGACGGTGGAAACCGTGGACGACCAGGACTGGGTGCGCCTGACCCAGTCGCAGTTCGACCCCATCCCCATCTCTCCGCGACTGTGGATCGTGCCCACCTGGCACGAGGCGCCCGACAGCGAGGCGCTGAACATCCGCCTGGACCCGGGGCTGGCTTTCGGCACCGGTTCACACCCCACCACGCGCCTGTGTCTGCGCTGGCTGGACGAAAACATCCAGGGCGGCGAAACCGTGCTGGATTACGGCTGCGGCTCGGGCATCCTGGCCATTGCTGCCGCCAGGCTCGGCGCTGCCGATGTCTGGGGCGTGGACATCGACCCGCAGGCCATTCAAGCTGCGGCCTACAATGCCGATATGAACGGCGTGAACGCGCGTTTTTACACCCCGGACATGGCTCCCGCGACTTGCGCACAGATTGTCGTTGCCAACATCCTGACCAACCCGCTCAAGGCATTGGCGCCGTTGCTGGCCGGCCTGACCCTGCCCGGCGGACGCCTGGTCATGTCAGGCATCCTGGAAAAACAGGCCGATGCAGTAATGGAAGCCTATCGCACCTGGTTCGAGTTTGGGGCGCCGGTCACAGAGGAGGGCTGGGTCAGACTTTGCGGACGGAAAAAATGAGCACAGAAAACGATCTCGTCGCCAAATGCCCCCAATGCGGCAGCATGTTTCGCCTGACGCCCCAGCACCTGCAGGCCGCCAAGGGCTGGGTGCAGTGCGGCATGTGCGGGCATGTCTTCCACTCCGGAGCAAACCCGGTCGAGGCAACGAACCCGCCGCCCCTGGCCGCTGCCGCGGAAACGCCAGCCGAACCGCCATCGCCGGCAGAGGAAACCCAGCCGGCGATGGCCGGCTCCGCCGCGGCTGAAATCCCGGACATCGAACTGCCGCAGCCGGAAAGCGACGGGGCAGCCGCCGGAGCGCCCCATGCGGGAGCCGAGGCCGCCGCAGCCGGCTTGAGCGGCCTGGCCCACCGCATGGCGGAGGAACAGGAAGTGCCCTCCGCCTTCGGCCCCAGGCTCGAGTCCATCATCCTGGTCGACCCCAACCTGCCTCAGGCAGATGACGATTACGGCCCGATGCCGACATTCGAGTCCAGGCAGGAAACCGCCAAACCCGAACCGGCGCCAGCCGCCCCCTACACACCCGCCGCGCCGCCCACTGCCGGGTGGGGCGCAAGACAAGCCACCGCTACCAGCACAGGCTGGATTCCGCGCCGCACACCGCAGTCTTCCGCCGCTGCCGCCCGGCCGCAAAAGAAGCGCCGGCTGGGCTGGCTGTGGGCATTGCTGATCATTCTCCTGCTGCTGGCACTGGCCGCACAGCTGGTCTACTCCATGCGTGATCGGCTGGCAGCAAGCCATCCGGAAATCCGGCCATTCCTCGAAGCGGTTTGTGACGACCTGGGATGCACGGTAAGCCTGCCCCGCGACACCCGGCAAGTCGTCATCCTGGGTTCCGACCTGCAAACCGAGAACGAAGGCAGTCTCGTCCTGGAGGTCACCCTGGCCAACCGTGCCTCTTATCCCATGGCCTGGCCGGTGCTGGAACTCACGCTTACCGATGTCGAGGACCAGCCGCTCGCCCGCCGCATGTTCGCGCCCAGCGAATACCTGGCCAATAGCGCGCTTGAAGCCGCCGGCATCCAGGGCCGCACCGAGATGCCCATCAAGCTGCAACTGCAAGGCAAAGGGGTCCGGGCTGCCGGCTATCGGCTGCGCATGTTCTACTGAACAGGCCTGTGATAAGATGCGCGGCCAGTGGGAGAGCACGGCGCCTATGTTCATGTTCGGGCCGTCGCCGAAGGCGTAATCACCCGGGAACGCTCAGGCAAAAGGACCACGGCAAGCGCCCGTTTCAGCAGGTTTCATACTCCTGGCCGAGGTGCCGTGGGGCATAAAACCTGCTGAAACGGGCTCCAGCAAACTCTGGAGAGTGCAGGACAGCCTGCCGCCGAAGGGGATCAATCTCTCAGGCACCAAGGACAGAGGGGTGGGATAAGCTTATGCTTTATCTCGCCCCTTTTTTGTTTCCGGAGCCGCCGTGCAGACCCAAGTCATCCGCAACATCAGCCGCATGCCTTCCTGGATACGCCAGAACCTCGGGCGCGAATCCGGCTATGGCGGCACGCATCTGGCCGTGCACGGCAACCGCCTGCACACGGTATGCGAGGAGGCCAGGTGCCCCAACCGGGGCGAATGCTGGAGCCGCGGCACCGCCACCTTCATGCTGCTGGGCGACACCTGCACCCGCGCCTGCGGCTTCTGCGCGGTGAAGACCGGCAAGCCCGGCTGGTTCGACGCCGACGAACCGCAGCGCGTGGCCGAAGCCGCGGCCGGATTGAATCTGAATTACATCGTGTTGACCTCGGTCAACCGCGACGACCTCGAAGACGGCGGCGCCTGGGTGTTCGCCGAAAGCCTGCGCCAGCTGAGAACGCGCCAGCCCGAAATCGGCGTCGAGTTCCTCACCCCCGACTTCCGCAATGTGCAGGACGAAGCCGTCGCCATCGTCATGGATGCGGTAAACAGCCGCCCCCTTCCCCCTTCCCCCTTCCCCCTTCCCAGCCTTGTGTGGGGCCACAACGTCGAAACCGTGCCGCGCCTCTACAAGACCGCGCGCAAGGGCTCGCAGTACGAGCGTTCGCTCGAATTGCTGGAAAAGGCCGGCAAACAGGCCGGGGTGGAAGCCAAGTCGGCGCTGATGCTGGGCCTGGGCGAGACCCGCGAAGAAGTGATCGAAGTATTGAAGGATTTGAAGAGCGCAGGTGTAGACCGCGTGTCGCTGGGCCAGTACCTGCGACCCTCGCTCGATAACCTGCCGGTGGCGGAATACATCCATCCGGACGTGTTCGCCGAACTGGAAAACGAGGCCCGCGCGCTCGGTTTTGCCTGGGTCAAGGCCGGGCCGCTGGTGCGTAGCAGCTACTATGCGGAAGAAATACAGGGCAAAAACGATTGAACAAGGAGGACAAGAGGACAGGAGCAAATCCTCTTCTTGTTTTCCCTCTTGTCCTCATGTCCTCTTTGTGAAAGATTTTCATGACTGAACTGAAAACAACCCCGCTCAACGCCACCCACCGCGAACTCAACGCCAAAATGGTCGATTTCGGCGGCTGGGACATGCCGGTGAACTACGGCTCGCAGATCGAGGAGCACCACATCGTGCGCACGGGCTGCGGCCTGTTCGACGTCTCGCACATGCTGCCGCTCGACATCAGGGGCGAGAATGTGCGCGGCTTTTTGCGCAAGCTCGTCGCCAACAATGTCGACAAGCTGCAGGTCTCCGGCAAGGCGTTGTATTCCTGCATGCTGAACGAAGCCGGCGGGGTCATCGACGACCTCATCATCTATTTCATGGACGAGTCCTGGTTCCGCCTCGTGGTCAACGCCGGCACCGCTGAGAAGGATCTCGCCTGGATGGAAAAAATGAACGCCGAGTGGGGCATGAATCTCGCTCTCACCCCGCGCCGCGACCTGGCCATGGTCGCGATCCAGGGGCCGGATGCGAAAAAAGTGCTGGACGCGGCCATGCCCGGCGCCGACAGCCTCACCGAAACCCTCAAGCCCTTCAACGCTGCGGCGCTGGGCGAGATGTTCATCGCGCGCACCGGCTATACCGGAGAGGACGGCTTCGAAGTCATGGTGCTGGCCAAATCCGCGCCCTTCTTCTGGAAGGCTCTGATGGAAGCCGGCGGCAAACCGATTGGATTGGGTGCACGCGACACCCTGCGCCTGGAAGCCGGCATGAACCTGTACGGCCAGGACATGGACGAGACCACCTCGCCGCTGGAATCCGGCCTCGCCTGGACCGTGGACCTGAAGACCGCGCGCGACTTCGTCGGCCGCAAGGCGCTGGAAGCGAGCGAAGTCACCAAACAACTGGTTGGCCTCGTTCTGCTCGACAAGGGCGTGCTGCGCAGCCACCAGAACGTCTTCACCAGGCACGGCGAAGGGGAGATCACCTCCGGCACCTTCTCCCCCACCATGCAGCAGTCCGTCGCGCTGGCGAGGATTCCCCTGGGCATCGCCCCGGGCGAGGAAGTGGAAGTGGAAATCCGCGACAAGAAACTGAAGGCAAAAGTGGTTAAATATCCGTTCGTGCGCAATGGCAAGGTTTTGATTTGAGAATTTTGAAACTGAGTGAAGGGGGAAGGGTAAAGGGTGATGCCCTCCCGGCGCTTCGCGCCACCCTCCCTGCCGGGAGGGTTGGGTTCAACCCTTCCCCCTTTACCCTTCCCCCTTCACTGGAGAAAACATGAGCATTCCCGCTGACCTGAAATACACCAAGTCCCACGAATGGGTCAAAGCCGAGGCCGACGGCACCGTGACCGTGGGCATCACCCACCATGCCCAGGACCTGCTGGGCGACATGGTGTTCGTCGAGAATCCCGCCGTGGGCCGCAAGCTCGCCAAGGGCGAGGAATGCGCCGTGGTCGAGTCGGTCAAGGCCGCCTCCGACGTCTACGCCCCCATCGCGGGCGAGGTTGTCGCCGCCAACGACGAAGTCGAGTCCAGCCCCGAGAAGATCAACCAGGATGCCTACGACGCCTGGATGTTCAGGATCAGTCCGGCCAACCCCGCCGACGTGGACGCGCTGCTCGACGCGGCAGCCTACGAGGCGCACGTCGCGTCCGAGGCGCACTGATTTCCCACAAAGAGGACAAGAGGACGGGAGTCAAGCCTCCTTTGCCTTTCCTCTTGTCCTCATGTCCTCTTTGTTAAAGATGTTGAACTGACCATGCCATTCATCCCCCACTCCGACGAGAACATTGCCGACATGCTGGCCGCCATCGGCGCCAAGGATATCGACGCGCTGTTCGACGAGATTCCCGCCGCGCTCAAGGCCGGCAAGCTGACCAAGGTCCCGGCAGGCATTTCCGAAATGGAAATCACCCGCCTGATGACGGAGCGCGCGGAAGCCGACGGCCGCTACCTCAACTTCCTCGGCGCCGGCGCCTACGAGCACCACATCCCCTCCGCGGTCTGGCAGATCACCACGCGCGGCGAGTTCTATTCCGCCTACACGCCCTACCAGGCCGAGGCCAGCCAGGGCACGCTGCAGGTCATTTACGAATACCAGACCATGATGACGCGGCTGACCGGGCTCGACGTCTCCAACGCCTCGCTCTACGACGGCGGCTCGGGCCTCGCCGAGGCGGTGCTGATGGCGGTGCGTGCGAACAAAGGGGGCAGCCGCCGCGTGCTCATGCCGAAGACCGTGCATCCGCTCTACCGCGCCGCCTGCCACGACATCGTGAAGAACCAGGAGATCGAACTGGTCGAGGTCGATTACGACCCCGCCAGCGGCAAGACGCTGTTGCCGAAAGATGCCGAAGGCTGCGCCGCCCTGGTCATCCCCCAGCCCAACTTCTTCGGGGTGCTGGAAGACGTCGACGCCATGACCGACTGGGCACATGCCAACAAGCTGCTGGCCATCGCCCTGGTCAACCCCACTACGCTGGCCGTACTGAAAGCGCCGGGCAAGTGGGGAACTGCCCCCAATCAAAGCGCCGGCGCCGACATCGCCGTGGGCGAAGGCCAGCCGCTGGGCGCGCCGCTGGCGAACGGCGGGCCCTACTTCGGCTTCATGTGCTGCAAGCAGGAATTCGTGCGCCAGATGCCGGGGCGCGTTGTCGGCCGCACCGTGGACCTCGACGGCAAGCCCGGTTTCTCGCTCACCCTGCAGGCGCGCGAACAGCATATCCGCCGTGCCAAGGCCACGTCCAACATCTGTTCCAACCAGGGCCTGGTGGTCACGGCATCGACCATCTACATGAGCCTGCTCGGACCCGAAGGCCTTTCCCGAGTGGCACGTGCAAGCCACGCCAATACCCAATCCCTGGTCGGCAAACTCGTCGCCGTCGGTGCGGAACAAGTGTTCAACGGCGCCTATTTCCACGAAGCCGTCATCCGCACCAATGTGGAAAACGCCAAGCTGTTGCGCTCGCTCACCGGCCAGGGCATTGTCGGCGGCTTCGACCTGTCCATGGATTATCCGGAACTCGGCAACGCCATCCTGGTGTGCGCGACCGAAACCAGGACCGAAGCCGATCTGGACCGCTATGCGCAGCAACTCGGACGCATCGTGTCCAGGCTTTCCGAGCCGCCGCCCTGCGCGCGGAAATGATTTTGAACAAGGAGGACGGGGGGACAAGAGGAACTCCCCGTTTCTTTCCTCCTGTCCTCATGTCCTCTTTGTCAACGATTTAAGGAGAACAGCATGGCAACCGTAACCCTCGCCGGCAACCCGATCGAAGTGGCAGGAAATTTTCCGAGAGTGGGCGATACTGCGCCGGACTTCAAACTGGTGAACAAGGACCTGGCCGATGTCTCGCTGGCCGATTTCGCCGGCAAGAAGAAGATCCTCAACATCGTGCCCAGCCTCGACACCCCGGTGTGCGCGAAATCGACCAAGGTGTTCAACGATGCCGCCGTCGGCAATACCGTCGTGCTGATCATCTCCGCCGACCTGCCCTTCGCGATGAAGCGATTCTGCAGCGTCGAAAACACCAACAACGTGGTGACCCTGTCGACCATGCGCGGTTGGGAATTCAGGAAAAACTACGGCGTGGACATCGCGAGCGGCCCGCTCACCGGCATCACCGCGCGCGCCGTGATCGTGCTGGACGAGAACAATAAAATCCTGCATGCCGAGCTGGTTCCCGAGATCAAGCAGGAGCCCGACTACGAGGCCGCGCTGGCCGCTTTGAAATGATTAATTGAACAAGGGGAGCCAGAGGACAGGAGCAAGGTCTCCTCGTTTTTCCTCTTGTCCTCCTGTCCTCTTTGTGGAATCTGATTTTTTGCCATGCTGATATTCGAACACTCCCACCCCGGCCGCGCGGCGAATGCGCAGCTGCCGCCCCAAGACGGCGCGCTCGACGACCTGCCCGCAGAACTGCTGCGCGACGCGCCGCCCGCGCTGCCGGAATGCTCCGAACTGGACGTGGTGCGCCATTACACGCGCCTCTCGCAGAAGAACTTCTCCATCGACACCCAGTTCTACCCGCTCGGTTCGTGCACCATGAAGTACAACCCGCGCGCCTGCAATTCGCTCGCCATGCTGCCGCAGTTCCTGGCGCGCCACCCGCATGCGCCGGCGGAAACCGGTCAGGGTTTTCTGCAGAGCATGTACGAGTTGCAGGAAATATTGAAGGACGTGACCGGCATGGCCGGCGTGTCGCTGGCGCCGATGGCCGGTGCGCAGGGCGAATTTGCCGGCATCGCCATGATCCGCGCCTACCACGACGCGCGCGGCGACACCGCGAGGAACGAAATCCTGGTGCCCAATGCGGCGCACGGCACCAACCCGGCAACCGCGGTGATGTGCGGCTACACGGTCAGGGAAATTCCCACCGACCGCGAAGGCAACGTCGACCTCGAAGCGCTGAAGGCCGCGGTGGGACCGCAGACCGCCGGACTCATGCTGACCAACCCCTCCACCCTGGGCGTGTTCGAGAAGACCATCCAGACCATCCAGAAGCTGGTGCACGATGCCGGCGGCCTCCTGTATTACGACGGCGCCAACCTCAACGCCATCCTGGGCTACGTGCGCCCCGGCGACATGGGCTTCGACGTCATCCACATGAACCTGCACAAGACCTTCTCCACCCCGCACGGCGGCGGCGGCCCCGGCGCCGGCCCGGTGGGCGTGGCCGAGCGCCTGCTTCCCTTCCTGCCGGTGCCGGTGGTGATCAACGACAACGGCGTCTACCGCAATGCGGCGGAAGCCGACCTGCCGCAATCCATCGGCCGCATGAGCGCCAACGGCGGCAATGCCGGGGTTCTGCTGCGCGCCTACATCTATGCGCGCATGCTGGGCGCGGAAGGCATGCACCGCGTGGCCGAGTTCGCCACCCTCAACGCCAACTACCTGATGGCCAGGCTGCGCGATGCCGGCTTCGAGCTGGCCTACCCGACGCGGCGCGCCAGCCACGAGTTCATCGTCACGCTGAAAAAGGTGAAGGACGAAACCGGCGTGTCGGCGATGGACTTCGCCAAGCGCCTGCTCGACTACGGTTTCCACGCGCCTACCACCTACTTCCCTTTGCTGGTGCCCGAGTGCCTGCTGATCGAGCCGTCGGAAACCGAGAGCAAGGAGACGCTCGACGCCTTCATCGAGGCCTGCATCAGGATCAAGGAAGAAGCCTACGCCGATGCGGACCTGGTGAAGGGCGCACCCTATACACAGCCCGTAAGAAGGCTTGACGACGTGAAGGCGGCGCGCGAACTGGATCTGGCATACAGGGGCTAGGACTCGGCAGAGGACTGGGGTTGGGCGCACAAAAATGGCGCCGCCTTGGGGCCGCACAATGCCTAGCCCCTTTCCGCTCATTCCTGACCCCTAACTCCCGCCCCTCGCATACAATAGCCGGCATGGAAGAAAAGTCTCCATTCAAGGGCAAGACCGGCCTGGCGCGCGTCTGGAATGCGCTGTTCTACTCGGTCGACGGCCTCAAGGCCGCAATACGGCACGAGGACGCGTTTCGCCAGGAACTGCTGCTGACCCTGTTCTGCATTCCGCTTGCCTTGTGGCTGGAGCCGGCCGCACTGGGTCGGGTGCTGATGATCGGCGCGCTGTTTCTGGTGCTGATCGTGGAACTGGTCAACTCTGCGATCGAGGCCGTCGTGGACCGCGTATCGCTCGAGGAAAACCATCTGGCCAAGCGTGCCAAGGACATTGGCAGCGCGGCCGTGCTGTTGAGCCTGCTCAACCTGGCAGTCGTCTGGGGGCTGGTGTTGGCAGGATAAGCGAGATCGACGCCGACTCTGCGGCAGAGCGGTCAGGGATAACAGAAACCTAACAAGAACATGCGCATACGCATTGGGATCGCGGCACTCTCCTTCGCCATCAACTTGCCTGCATATGGCCTTGGCTTCGGAGAGCTGACCGTCGCCAGCGGCCTGGGGCAACCGCTTCGAGCGCATGTCCCCCTGCTGGGGGAGGAGACCGGCCTCGACCAGGATTGCTTCAGGGTGCAGGCCGCAGGCGGCAACCTCCCCTCGCCGCCGGACATGCATCTCAGCATGGAAACGCCTGCCGGAAAACGGCCGGCACTTCGCATCTCCACCCGATCGCCGGTCAACGATCCGGCAATGGGATTCGTCCTCGTCGCCCAGTGCGAAGGCCAATTGCAAAAGGAATACGTCCTGCTGCTGGATCCCGTTGACCCACCGCACCGGATCGGCTTGCCAGTGGCGGAAACGCAGGCTGCAACCGAAGACGGACAACGACCGCCGGCCGTCTTCCCGGCCATCGCCGAGGCACCCCAAGCCCCGGCCTCGCAAGCCGCAACGCGCACCCCCGCCAGCCGGCCGGTTCGGGGCAAACCGGCAAACAGGCCAAAGCCCCAGCCCAGACTGGTGCTTTCTGGCACGCGCAACTTCGAGGGCGGGGATGCCGGCGCGCTTTCCCTCAGACTGGACCTCAGCCTGCCTGACCCTTCGCGCGTCCGGCCGGCGCCGCTGTCCGAAACCGAGCTTTCCGACGAGAGTGCCGCGCTCAACCGCAAACTGGATCATCTCGAGCGGCAGCTCGCCGCATTGCAAGAACGCAATACCGAGTTGCTCCGGCAGGCCCAGGCCGCGGAAATTGCCCCCACCCGCCCCATACGGAGATCCGGCACGCCGCAGTGGCCATACCTCCTGCTCGGCCTGCTGTTATCCAGTGCAGCGATTGCCCTGGTTTTATACCGTCACTCCGGCAGGCGCGGCGGGCCGCCAGGCGAGGCGCCTCGCATCCGGACCGCGCGCGCCCCCGTTCTGTCGCGCCGGACAGTGCGCGCCAGACCCGGCCGGCTCGAGACGCGGGCCGCCCCGGCATCCGCTCCGTCAAGCCAGGACGACGACCTGCTGTTTGAACCCGCCCGGGGCACCGAAATCCGCGACAGCATGAAGGACGAAGTGGAGGTTTTCATTGCGCATGGCAACACCACGCTTGCCATTGAACTGCTGGAAAGCCATGTCCGGGAATCGCCAGAGGGGTCGCCGGTGCCCTGGCTGCTGCTGCTCGACTTGCTCCAGCGCGAGAACCTCAGCTCCAAATATGAAGCAGCGAGCCGGCAATGCAAACAGCACTTCAACGTGGAAATCCCCAGCCCCGACAGGCTTGCCGCCGCATCCGGCAAGCCTGGACTCGAGGCTTATCCGCACATCCTGGCGGGGCTGACAAGGGTATGGACTTCCGACAAGGCCATCCCCTATCTCGACGACCTGCTTCGCGACAGCCGAAACGGCAGCCGCACCGGCCTCAGCCTGGCCGCTTTCAACGAAATACTGCTGCTGCGTTCGATCCGCGCAAGGGAAGCTGCGGGATCCTGGTAGCACTCCTGCCGGGACGGCCTTTTGCGGGATAATGCGGCTGATTCGATTTTCCGGTCCCACGCCATGCGCACATTGATCTGCGGCTCCCTTGCCTTCGATTCCATCATGGTCTTCCACGACCACTTCAAGCACCACATCCTGCCGGACAAGATCCACATCCTCAACGTCTCCTTTCTGGTGCCCGACATGCGCCGCGAGTTCGGCGGCTGCGCCGGCAACATCGCCCATAACCTGAAACTGCTCGACGGTGCGCCGGTGATCATGGCCACGGTAGGCGAGGATTTCGCGCCCTATGCATCGCGCCTGGAGCGCCTGGGCCTGTCTCTTGAATGCATACGCAAAATCGATGGCAGCTATACCGCTCAGGCCTTCATCACCACCGACCTGTCAGACAACCAGATCACCGCCTTCCACCCCGGCGCAATGAACCACTCGCATCTGAACGATGCCTCTTCCGCAGAAGGCATCCAGCTTGGCATTGTCTCGCCGGACGGGCGCGATGGCATGCTCGCCCATTGCGCGCAGTTCCGGGCGGCTGGCATTCCCTTCGTCTTCGATCCCGGCCAGGGCATGCCGCTGTTCGATGGCGAGGCGTTGCTGAAGATGGTGCGCCAGGCAAGCTACGTGACGCTGAACGATTACGAAGCCGAACTGCTTCAGGCGCGCACCGGCCAAACATTGGACAGGCTTGCGCGCGAAGTCGAAGCCCTCATCGTCACCAAGGGTGCGGAGGGTTCGGATTTCCACGTCGGCGGAAAAACCATTCGCATTCCTGCCGCACCGGTGCGCGCGGTGATCGACCCCACCGGCTGCGGGGACGCATTCCGCGCCGGCCTGCTCTACGGCATCGCTCATGGCATGGATTGGGAAACTACCGGGCGGCTCGCGAGTCTCATGGGTGCTATAAAGATAGAAAGCCGCGGCGGACAGAATCATGCGCCCAGCCGCCTGGAGATTGAAACCCGGTTCGCCGAGTCTTTCGGCTACCGGATCTAGCGCCGGACCGACTGTTCGGCGCTTGCCGACTGGAGTTCGAGATGAACAAGATTGCTGTATTGCTGCTTGCCGCTTCCACCACCGCCCTGCTCACCGGCTGCCCCGCAGGTCTCGGCAGCAAGGATTACTCGCGCGAACAGACGCGCACTGCCCAGGAAGTACAGATGGGCGTGGTCGAATCGGTGCGCGCGGTCAAGATCGAGGGCACCAAAAGCGTGGTCGGTCCGGCAGCGGGGGCCGTGGTCGGCGGTGTGGCCGGCAGCACGGTAGGCGGCGGCAGGGGCAGCGTGGTCGGCGCCACCGTCGGCGCAGTACTGGGCGGTGTCGGCGGCGCGGCCGCGGAAGAGGCCATCACCAAACAGGACGGAGTGGAAATCACCGTCAAGCTCGATTCCGGCCGCGTGATCGCCGTCACGCAGGCAGCCGATGAAGAATTCCGCGCCGGCGACCGGGTCCGTGTATTGACCGGCGGCGGCGTCACGCGCGTCACGCGTTAGGGCCCCTGCCTGCCGTCCAGGCAAGGCGGAGCGGTGCGCCGTGCGCACCGCACCTGACCGGCTGTAACCAACTCGTCATCGGCCGGTCATCGGGATTTCATCGCGCTTAAATACGCTCTACGTAGCCAATCACAAAGGTTACGTCATGCTTGAATCCGCAGCACTCAAACGGCCCGGCCAACATGGCCGCTTCAAGGTTTATCTTGCGGTCGACGATGTCGAAATCGCAGAAGCACAACAACTGCGCTACCACGTGTTTGCCAATGAAATGGGGGCGAAGCTGCCCACGGCGCACCTGGGGCTCGACATCGACCCGTTCGACAGCCTGTGCGACCATCTGCTGGTACGCGACACCGCGACTGGCGAAGTGGTCGGCACCTATCGCATCCTGCCCCCCGCCTCGGCGAAAAAGTCCGGCTACTACTCCGAGCGGGAATTCGATCTCACGCGGTTTCATTTCCTGCGTCCGCGCATGGCCGAACTCGGCCGCTCCTGCGTGCACCCGGATTACCGCAGCGGTTCGGTGATTGCGCTGCTCTGGATGGGGCTGGCCGATTACATGGCACGCAATGGCTGCGACTACGTGATGGGCTGCGCCAGCATCGGCATGAACGACGGCGGCCATCTGGCAGCCAGCGTCTATCGCCACATCAGCCAGAAGCACATGAGCCCGGTGGAATGGCGGGTGACCCCGCGCAATCCGCTGCCGCTGGAATCGCTTGACAATGGCACCCCCGGCCTGCCGCCGCCGCTGATCAAGGGCTATCTGCGCGTGGGCGCCATGGTTTGCGGCGAGCCGGCCTGGGATCCGGATTTCAACACCGCGGATCTTTTGATGCTCCTGCCCATCAAGCAAATCAACCACAGCTACATGCGCCACTTTCTCGGCGAGCGTTCCTAGCCGGCTCGGCGCAGCCTTACAATAGGCTGCATGATCATCTTCCTGCGCCGCCTGTTGCGGCTGTCCCGCCTCGCCCTGCACTTGCTGCTGGGCCTCGGCGAGGCCATTCTGCTGTTCGGCTTCTACGGCCTGCCCGCGCGCGACCGCACCATTTCGCGCTGGGCCCGGAAACTGCTCGGGATTCTGAACGTGAAGCTGGCCGCGGACACCCCGCCCGAGTTTGACCATGGCGCGCTGCTGGTGGCCAACCACGTCTCCTGGCTCGACATCTTCGTCATCCATGCCGCGCGGCGCGTGCATTTCGTTTCCAAGCGCGAAATACGTTCGTGGCCTGTGGTGGGCTGGCTCGCCGAACGTGCAGGCACGCTTTTCATCGAGCGCGCGAAGAAGGCCGACACGGCGCGCATCAACCAGGAGATGCACGCGCTGCTGAAGGACGGCGCCTGGGTGGCGGTGTTTCCCGAGGGCACTTCGACCGACGGGCGCAGGCTGCTGCGGTTTTTGCCCTCGCTGTTGCAGCCGGCGGTGGACGAAAACCTGCCGGTAGTGCCGGTCGCCCTGCAATACCGCACCCCCGCGGATGAATACACCGAAGCGGCCGCCTACGCCGACAATGTCTCGTTCGGCAGCTCGCTGTGGCGCATCGCCGGGGAAAAGGAAATCGTGGCGCGCCTCCGCTTTGGCACCCCGATCCGCGCCGACAGCCGGCGCGAGCTCGCCGAAGCGGCCTGGGGCCAGATCGCTAGTGCTTTGGGGGTCGGATCGACGGACAGTCCGCCTGGAACACGCGGCGGTCCTCCAGCCTCAGCGCCGTGAGCCTGCCGCCCCACAGACAGCCGGTGTCGAGCGCCATGACGTCCTCGCGCAAGAACAGCCCGAGCGCCGACCAGTGGCCGCAGACAACGGGGATGCCGGCGGTCTTGCGGCCCGGCACGTCGAACCACGGAAGCAAAGGCGACGGCGCACTGCCCAGACGCCCCTTGTGGTGGAATTCCATCTCGCCGTCCGGCTGGCAAAAACGCATGCGCGTGAAGACGTTGGTGATGACCCGCAGGCGCTCGGCGCCGCTGAGTTCGTCCGACCATTGCGTCGGCGTCGAGCCATAGAGATGTACGAACACCCGCTCGATGTCCGGGCCTCTTAGCGCGGCTTCCAGCTCCTGCGCATGGAACAGCGTATCTTCCAGTGCCCAGCCCGGCCATACGCCGGCATGCACCATCAGCACGCCGTGCTCGAAATGTGCGATATTGCGATGCAATAGCCAGTGCATGAGCTCGTCGCAGTCCGGCGCCTCCAGTATCGCCGCCAGGGTGTCGGTATGGTGCACCTGGCGATGCCCCGCCCACACCCCGAGCAGATGCAGGTCGTGGTTGCCCAGCACCACCACGGCGCCCTCGCCCAGCTCGCGCACAAAATAGAGCGTCTTGAGCGACTCCGGCCCGCGGTTGACCAGATCGCCGACGAACCACAGCCTGTCGTGCGCGCGGTCGAAGCCGCAGGTCTCCAGCAGTTTCTGAAGGGAATCGAAACAGCCCTGTACATCGCCGATCACATATGTCGCCACGAACTACCTCACCAGATTTGTGGGAGCGGCGCCCTCGCCGCGATTGGACGAGCGCCGCAAGATATCGGCCCGGGGGCAGGCCTCCTACGAATGATACAATCGCCCTTGCATTTTTCCGTGTCGCTCCATGCTGTCCCACCTCAATCCTCCCCAGCGCGAAGCCGCGAAATACCTGGACGGCCCGCTGCTGGTGCTGGCCGGCGCCGGCTCGGGCAAGACCCGCGTCATCACCCACAAGATCGCCTGGCTCATCCGCGAATGCGGTTACAAGCCGGGCACCATCGCCGCCATCACCTTCACCAACAAGGCGGCCAGGGAAATGCAGGAACGCGCCGGCAAGCTCCTGGAGGGAAAGGACGGCAAGGGGCTGATCGTCACCACCTTCCACTCGCTGGGCCTGCGCATCCTGCGCGAGGAGGCCGCGGCGGCCGGGCTGAAACCGCGCTTCTCGATCCTGGACAGCGCCGATGCCTTGCAGATCATTTCCGAGATTCTCAAGACCACCGACAAACAACTGATCCGCCAGGCCGCCACGCAGATTTCATTATGGAAGAACGGCCTGCTGTCGCCCGCCGAAGCCCAGCAGATTGCCGCCACCGATCACGAGCAGGTCTGGGCCAAGCTGTATGACCGCTACGACGCCACCCTGCGCGCCTACCAGGCGGTCGATTTCGACGACCTCATCCGCCTGCCTGCAGGCCTGTTCTCGCAGCAAACGGAAACCCGTGACAAGTGGCAGAACCGCCTGCGCCATGTGCTGGTGGATGAATACCAGGACACCAACGCGGCGCAATACCAGTTGCTGAAACTGCTGACCGGACCGCGCGCCAGCTTCACCGCGGTAGGCGACGACGACCAGGCCATCTACGGCTGGCGCGGTGCCTCCGCGGACAATCTCGCGGCGTTGAAGGACGACTACCCGCAACTGCACGTGGTGAAACTGGAGCAGAACTACCGTTCCACCGTGCGCATCCTCAAGGCCGCCAACAGCCTGATATCGAATAATCCCAAACTGTTCGAGAAGCGGTTGTGGAGCGAGCTCGGCGTGGGCGACGCCATCCAGGTAATTACTGCCAAAGATGACGCCCAGGAAGCCGAGTCCGTCGTCATGCGCATGCTGGCGCACAAGATGCAGCACCGCGCGCGCTTCCGCGATTACGCCATCCTCTACCGCGGCAACCACCAGGCACGCGTGTTCGAACAGGCGCTGCGCAACGAAAAGATCCCCTACAAACTATCCGGCGGCCAGTCCTTCTTCGACAAGGCCGAGATCAAGGACATCACCTCCTACCTGCGCCTCGTCGCCAACGCCGACGACGATCCGGCCTTCATCCGCGCGGTGACCGTGCCCAGGCGCGGCATCGGCGCCGCCACGCTGGAGGCGCTGGGCGCAGTCGCGGCCGACCTGCACG
>DISR01000034.1 GCA_002421825.1 Thiobacillus sp. UBA6205
AAGAGCACGTTCCTGCGCCAGAACGCGCTGCTCGCCGTGCTCGCCCAGATGGGTTCGTTCGTACCGGCCGAAGCCGCGCGTATCGGCGTGGTCGACCGCCTGTTCAGCCGCGTCGGCGCCGCCGACGATCTGGCGCGCGGCCGCTCAACCTTCATGGTCGAGATGGTCGAGACCGCCGCCATCCTCAACCAGGCGGGACCGCGCGCCCTGGTCATCCTCGACGAGATCGGCCGCGGCACCGCCACCTATGACGGCCTGTCGATCGCCTGGGCGGTGGTCGAGCATCTGCACGCCGTGTCCCGCTGCCGCGCTTTGTTCGCCACCCATTATCACGAACTGACGGCGCTGGCCGCCAAGCTGCCGGCCCTGGCCTGCCACGCCATGCGCGTCAAGGAATGGCAGGGCGAGGTGGTGTTCCTGCACGAGGTCGGCCCCGGCGCCGCCGACCGCTCCTACGGCATCCATGTGGCGCGGCTGGCCGGCCTGCCCGCCGAGGTCGTCGCGCGGGCGGAACAAGTGCTCGCGGTCCTCGAAAGGAGCGAGCAATCCTCGGCGGTAACCAAGCTGGCCGACGACTTGCCGCTGTTCGCCGCCGCCCGCCCGCGCGGTGGCCCGCCCGCCGCGCTGGCCACGCCATCGGCGGCGGAGGAGGCGCTGAAGGCGATCAACCCCGACGAGCTGACGCCCAAGCAGGCGCTGGAGGAACTGTACCGGCTGCGGGGTTTGGTGGGATAAAGGGCAGCGAGGACCACCTTCTCCGGCCAGCGAGCGCTACACGCCCCCCCTTCGGCAACGGCAACCGCCGCCTTGTGGGCATCCAATCCACCGCATTTCTTCCTTCTTGATGAATGCCGTCGATGCTTGATTCAGATCAAGTTGATTTGCTGCTGCATCGAGGGCGGGAGCTGGCCGGGCTTACCCCGATCAATCAGGTTTCTGATATTGCACCATGGTTATTTTGCATGATAGGTTAGTAATAAGTTACTTACTTTATGGAGTCTAAAGCGGTGAGCGAACGTCCCCGGTACCTGTCTGCCGAAGAGCGGCGCGCGGCCACGGTGCAAGCCGTGGTCGATTTGGCGGCAGAGCAAAACCCGGCCGAGATCACGACCACCGCCATTGCCGATCGCATGGGCTTGACGCAGGGCGCGCTGTTTCGCCACTTCCCCACCAAGGACGCGATCCTGGAGGCAACGATGACTTGGGTAGGTGAGCGCCTGCTGGTCAGCGTGGACAAGGCGGCCGAAGGCGCCGCGTCGCCTGCTGCGGCGCTCAAAGCCATATTCATGGCGCATATCGACTTCGTGACCAAGCACCCGGGCGTTCCGCGCATGCTGTTCGGGGAATTGCAGCGTTCCGGCGAGACGCTCGCCAAGCGGATGGTGCAAACCTTGATCCGTCAATACGAACAGCGTCTGCGCCGTCTGATGGAGGCAGGCAAAGCGCAGGGTGAGTTGGACGCGAACCTGGACGTGGATGCCGCCGCCGTGTTGTTCATCGGAACGATCCAAGGGCTGGTCATGCAGTCGCTGTTGGCCGGCAAGGTAAGATGCATCCGTCGTGATGCGCCAGCGGCGTTTGCCATCTATCTCCGCGGCATCACGCACACCCCATGAAACGCACCCAATCTTGCCGCCACGCAGTTCCGAGGTCGGTTGAGAGGCTCGTCATAGTCATGCGATCGCTTTTCGCGTGCGCGAATCCTCGTCATTCGGCCCCCAGCCCGAGCGCCCTGTTGCACTGAACACCTTATGTCTAGCGGAAATCCATCAATGACAATTCCAAACTCCCCCACCAAAAGAACCCGTTGGATCGTGATCGCCGTCGTCATACTCGTTCTTGGTGGCGCACTGGCGTTCTGGCTATTGCGCAACCATGACAAAGAAGATTCGTTGCGCCTCTACGGGAATGTCGACATCCGCGAGGTGCAACTGGCCTTCCGCCAGCCCGGGCGCGTGATACGGATGGCGTTCGACGAGGGCGATGCAGTCAGCGCCGGCGCGCGCCTGGCCGCGCTGGACGCGCAGCCGTATCGGGACGCCCTTGCGGCAGCGCAGGCCCAGGTGCAGGTCGCGCAGGCGGAGCTGGCCAAGCTGCGCCGCGGCTTGCGCCCGCAGGAAATCACCCAGGCGCGCGAGGCGCTCAGGCAGGCACAGGCGCTCGCCATCGAGGCCGAACGCAACTTCCAGCGTCAGAGCAGCCTGCTGGCATCGGGCGCCAGCAGCCAACGCACGGTCGATGCTGCCCGCGCGGCGCGTGACCAGACAACCGCTGGCGTCGAAGCGGCCAAGGCGGCTCTATCGCAGGCATCCGAAGGCTTTCGAAAGGAGGACATCGCCGCAGCCGAGGCGCGTCTGTCGGCCGCCCAGGTTGCCGCAGCACAAGCCACCACAGCCCTGGCGGACACCGAACTGGTAGCGCCCAGCGACGGCACCGTGATCGCCCGCGTACGCGAGCCCGGCAGCATGGTTGTCAGCCAGAGTACAGTCTACAGCTTGAGTCTGGACAAGCCAGTCTACGTGCGCGCCTATGTGGGCGAGCCGGATCTGGGGCGCATTGCGCCAGGCACCACGGTGCATGTGAAGACTGATTCATCGGACAAGGTCTATCGCGGCCAGATCGGCTTCATCTCGCCACGCGCGGAATTCACTCCCAAGACGGTGGAGACGACGGACTTGCGCACGGACCTCGTGTACCGGCTGCGCATCGTCATCGATGAAGCCGACAGCGACGCCGCCCTGCGCCAGGGCATGCCGGTGACCATAGCGGTCGATGCCCAAGCCAACTCTGCCGCACGCACCGGGGAACGTTGAGATGCCCGCGAGCGGCGCTACCGCCGATGCCGCCGCCGTCGTCATCGAAGGCGTGGACAAGCATTTCGGCAAGGTGCAGGCCCTGCGGGGCTTGAGCGCGCGCATCCACTATGGACGGCTGACGGGCCTGGTTGGCCCGGACGGTGCCGGCAAGACCACGCTGATGCGCATCCTGACCGGCCTGTTGGCGCCCAATGCCGGCCGTGTCACCCTGGCCGGTTTTGACGTGGTCAAGGACAACGACGCCATCCACGTCGCCAGCGGCTACATGCCGCAGCGCTTTGGTCTGTACGAAGACCTGTCGGTGATCGAGAACATGCGCCTGTACGCGCAGCTGCGCGGCATGGACGCCGACCGCAATGCCGACCTGTTCGCAGAGCTGCTCGACTTCACCCGGCTGGGGCCCTTCACCAAGCGTCTCGCCGGCAAGCTCTCCGGCGGCATGAAGCAGAAGCTCGGGCTTGCCTGTGCGCTCATGGCACGGCCCAAGGTGCTGCTGCTAGACGAGCCCGGGGTGGGCGTCGACCCGGTCAGCCGCCAGGACTTGTGGCGCATGGTGCAGGCGCTGACCGATGGGGGCATAGCCGTGGTCTGGTCCACGGCCTATCTCGACGAGGCCGAGCGCTGCGAAAGCGTGCTGTTGCTGAACCAGGGACAGCTCCTGTTCGATGGGCCGCCGCAAGAGCTGACCGCGCAGCTCGAAGGCCGGAGTTTCCGCCTGGAGGACGTCGGCGCCGAACGCCGGGCGGTCCTGACCGAAGCCCTTGATCTGCCCAGCGTGAGCGATGGCGTGATCCAGGGCGCCGGCGTGCGCGTGGTGCTGCGCGAGGGCGCAGACACGGTAGAGGTGCGGGCCCTGGCCGAGCAGGCGCAGGTGCGGTTGGCGCAGGTTCCCGCGCGCTTCGAAGACGCCTTCATCGATTTGCTTGGCGGCGGCCCCGGCGGCACTTCAGCCCTGGCCAAACGGCTGAGGCCGGTCGAGCTGGGCTCCGACATCGCCGTGTCGTGCCGCGATCTCACCAAGCGCTTCGGCGAATTCACCGCCACTGACAACGTCAGTTTCGACGTGCAGAAGGGCGAAATCTTCGGCCTGCTCGGCCCCAACGGCGCCGGCAAGTCCACCACCTTCAAGATGCTGTGCGGCCTGCTGAAACCCACTGCTGGCGAAGCGCATGTGGTGG
>DISR01000074.1 GCA_002421825.1 Thiobacillus sp. UBA6205
AGATGATGTCGAAGCCGGTGACCAGCACCGACCCGGGCAGGAAGGATTTCAGTTCCGGCGTCTCGTCGGGCCAGCCCAGGGTGGAGAAAGGCCACAGCGCGGAGGAGAACCAGGTGTCGAGCACGTCCTCATCCTGCCGGATGGTGCGGCCGCCCGCCATTTTATTCGCATCCTCCCCGCTGCTGGCGACATAGACGTTGCCGTCCTCGTCGTACCACGCAGGAATGCGGTGGCCCCACCACAACTGGCGCGAGATGCACCAGTCCTGGATGTTTTCCAGCCACTGGTTGTAGGTGGTGGTCCAGTTCTCCGGCACGAATTTCAGTTCGCCGGATTTGACGACATCCAGCCCGCGCCTGGCCAGGTCTTCCATGGCCATGAACCACTGGTCGGTGAGCATGGGCTCGATCACGGCGTGGGTGCGATCGCCTCTCGGCACCATGAGCTTGTGCGGCTTGGCGGCCTTGAGCAAGCCTTTGTCTTTCAGGTCGGCGAGGATTTTTTCGCGCGCGACGTAGCGGTCGAGGCCCTGATACTCGGTCGGGCCGAGTTCGTTGATCCTGGCGTCGAGGGTGAAGATGCCGATGGGCGCCAGCTTGTGGCGGTTGCCCACGGCATAGTCGTTGAAATCGTGCGCCGGCGTGATCTTGACCACGCCGGTGCCGAAGGCGGGATCGACGTATTCGTCGGCGATAACGGGGATGCTGCGCTCGGCGATGGGCAGGCGCACATGCCTGCCGATGAGGTGCTGGTAGCGCGCGTCCTCGGGATGCACGGCCACGGCAACGTCGCCGAGCAGGGTTTCGGGGCGCGTGGTGGCGACTTCCAGGTGGCCGTTCTCGCCTTCGATGGGATAGAGGATGTGCCACATGAAGCCGTCTTCTTCCTGGCTGACGACTTCCAGGTCCGACACCGCCGTGCCCAGCACCGGGTCCCAGTTGACCAGCCGCTTGCCGCGGTAGATCAGGCCTTCCCTGTACAGTTTGACGAAGACTTCGCTGACCGCCCGGGACAGGCCCTCGTCCATGGTGAAGCGTTCGCGGCTCCAGTCCGGAGAGGTGCCCAGCCGCCGCATCTGGCGGGTGATGGTCGAGCCGGAGTGCTCCTTCCATTCCCACACCTTTTCCAGGAATTTCTCGCGGCCGAGGTCATGGCGCTCGACGCCCTTGGCGTCGAGCTGGCGCTCGACCACGATCTGCGTGGCGATGCCGGCGTGGTCGGTGCCCGGCTGCCACAGGGTGTTGTCACCCTGCATGCGGTGCAGGCGGATGAGCGCATCCATCAGGGTGTGCTGGAAGGCGTGGCCCATGTGCAGCGTGCCGGTGACGTTGGGCGGCGGCAGCATGATGCAGTAGGCGGGCTTGCTATTGTCGCCGGAAGGCTTGAAGTAACCGGCGGATTCCCACTGGGCATACCAGCGGGATTCGATGTCTTTGGGCTCGAAGGCTTTGGCGAGTTCCATCAGGGATAACGGCGGATTCGGAAACCCGCCATTATACCGGGTGGCCAGGGAGTAACAGGGCGGCTGTCAGGATTTGCCGAGCTGCTCGGCTATGGCCTCGCGCACGATTTCGCGGATGTGGACGTCCATCTGTGCGAGCAGGGTGGACAGGTTGTCGTCCAGGCTGTTGCGGATTTCCGCGACCAGGCGGTCGCGCAGCAGGGAGCTTAACCTGGGTTCGAGTTCGCCCATGATCTGCTCGATGAGCGCTTCCGGATCCACGGACGTCGCGGGCGGGACGGGCGGAACAGCTTCTGCCGGCTTGTTGGCCAGGCCAGGAGGGGCGGGCTCGCCCACGGCGACAACGTCGGTCAGCACCGGCAGCCAGGCATCTTCCGGCAACGGCGGGGGCGCGTTGGGCGCCGGCTCTGCCTTGACAGCTTGGGCAGGTTCAACGCCTCCCTGATGCTTTTTCAGAAGCGCGTCCATTTTGTCGAGCAGCGGATCACTCATTTATTGCCCCTTTTTGTCTACTGTCCCCTGTTGCGCAAATCATGGTTGACCAGTCCGTAGCCGCGGTCTTTGTAGAAGCGATAGCGCTGTCTGCCTTTCAGAACGTCCTGCTCGTCCTCGGTGACGATTTCTATCAGGCGCTCGAAGCGGCTGAATACGGGCGGAGGTTCGTCGCCCAGGTTGATCAGCACATCCGCGCTTGGCAGCACGTCCGGATTTTTTCCGATGATAACAGGCGTGGACGCGGCCAAGTGGCTGCTGTCCCGGCAGTGCGGTATGAAGGACATGGCGGGTTGCGTCCACAAGAGGCGATCGATAGTTGCCGCCACAGTTTCGTCCGGCGCGTAGATCAGGATGTTCAATTTCTGCAGCCAGGCCTTGGCCACAAGCTGGCGGGTGATGCCGAGCTTGTCGGATGCATGGCTGTAGAAACTGATTTCCGTCACTTTATTGCTTGTCTGCCAGGCCGATCAGGTACTGCACCAGCAGCGGCACCGGCCGGCCGGTCGAGCCCTTCTTTTCGCGGCCGCCGCGATAGGCGGTGCCGGCGATGTCGAGGTGCGCCCAGGCATAGTTCTCGGCGAAGCGCGCAAGGAAACATGCGGCGGTGATGGAGCCGCCGGCACGGCCGCCGATGTTGGCCATGTCCGCGAGGTTGCTCTTCAGCTGTTCCTGGTACTCGTCCCACAGCGGCATGCGCCAGACGCGATCCCAGGCATGGTCGGCGGCCTGCTCCAGCGCCTGTGCCAGCTTGTCGTCGTTGGCGTACAGTGCGCTGGGATGATGGCCCAGCGCGATCACGCAGGCGCCGGTCAGGGTGGCGAGGTCCACCACGGCGGCGGGCTTGAAGCGTTCGGCATAGGTCAGCGCATCGCACAGGATGAGGCGGCCTTCGGCATCGGTGTTGAGGATTTCGATGGTCTGGCCGGACATGGAGGTGACGATGTCGCCGGGCTTGTTGGCGTGCGCGTCCGGCAGGTTCTCGCAGGACGGCACGAGGCCGACCACGTTGAGCTTCAGGCCCAGTTCGCCGATGGCGCGGAAGGCGCCCAGTACCGCGCCGCCGCCGCTCATGTCGTAATTCATCTCGTCCATGTCGCCCGCCGGCTTGAGCGATATGCCGCCGGCATCGAAGGTGATGGCCTTGCCGACCAGCACGATGGGCTTGTCGCCCTTCTTGCCGCCGTCATGGCGCAGTTCGATGAACATCGGCGGCTTGTCGCTGCCCTTGGCCACCGAGAGGAAGGAGCCCATGCCGAGTTTTTCACAGGCGGCCTTGTCCATCACCTTGCACTTGAAACCGTAGGCCTTGGCCAGTTGCCTGGCCTGATTCGCGAGATAAGTCGGCGTGCAGACGTTGGACGGCGTGTTGCCGAGGTCGCGCGCCAGCGCCATGCCGCCGGCGATGGCGGCGCCCCGCTTCAGGGATCCGGCGGCGGTGTTGGGCGCCAGAAAGGCGATGCCGGAAAGCCTGGCCTGGTTGTCGGGCTTGCTTTTCATGCGGTCGAAGCGGTAGATCGAGTCCGCCGCCACGATCGCGGCCTGTTCCAGGTTCCAGCCGGCGCTGCGCTTGCCGACCTTGATTTCGTTGAGCGCGATGAGCACATCCTTCGCGGCGGTGCCGGCGGCAGCCTTTACGGCTGCCGCCACCGCGTCGCGGTAAGTTTTCTCTGCGAACCCGTCCTCTTTGCCAAGGCCGACGAGCAGCACGCGCTCGGCGGCAATGCCGGGCAGGTCGCGCAGCAGCAGGGTGCTGCCGGCGCGGCCGTCCATGTCGCCGCTCTTGAGGACTGCGGCGATGCGGCCACTGGAGGCCCTGTCCAAAGTGCGGGCGGTGGCGGAAAGCTTGCCGCCATCGAATACGCCGGCAACGATGCAGGCGCTTTTGAGTTTCTCGGGCGATCCGGTTTTTATGCTAAATTTCGGTGCATTATCTTTTGCTGACATGGGGCTTCTTGCTGAATTGAGAATGCGCTCATCTTTGCAAACCCTGGCCAGATAGTCAAAACCCCCTTAATAAAACCCCCATGCTTTACCGGCGCGCGCTGCTGCAGGAACTGAGCCTTTCGAGCGGCGCTTCGCTGGTCGTTCTCGTCGCCATCGCCCTGGTCACGCTGTTCATTCGCCTGCTGGGCGAGGCGGCGCGCGGCGAACTGGCCAACGAGGCGGTGTTCGCCTATCTCGGTTTCAGCCTGCTGCATTTCCTGCCGGTCTTGCTCTCGGTTGCGATCTTTGTCGGTGCGATGCTGACGTTGATGCGCTACTGGCGCGACAACGAGATGGCCATCTGGCTCAGTTCCGGGCTGTCGCTCAACGACTGGATCAGGCCGATGCTCATGTTCGCGCTGCCGTTGGCGCTGATCCTTCTGCTGCTGACCAACACCATCATTCCGTGGGCAGCCAACAAGAAGGATGTATACAAGGCGGAACTGCTGAGCCGCGACGACGCCTCTCTGGTGGTGCCCGGGATCTTCGCGGAGTCACAGGGCGGGGACCGGGTGTTTTTCGTCGAAAGCCTGAATCCGCTCACGGGCACGGTGCGCAATGTGTTCATGCAGTCGAAGGACAGCGGCAAGCTGGGCGTGGTGGTGGCGGCCGAGGGCGCGCAAAGGAAGATGGATGACGGCACGCGCTTTCTGGTGCTGTCCAAGGGGCGCCGCTACGAGGGCGAACCGGGTCAGGCGGAATACCGCATCGTCCGGTTCGACCGCTACTGGATACGGCTCGATCCGGTCGACATCAAGGCCAGGGAGCGGGAGCAGAACATCCGTCAGCTGGGTACGCCGGAATTGTGGAAAACCGCCGAGCCCGATGCGCGCGGCGAACTGGCCGGACGCTTCAACATTCCCTTGAGCTTGCTGGTGCTGGTCCTGCTGGCAATTCCGCTCAGCTATGTGAACAATCGCGCGAAGCGTTCCTACGGCCTGATTGCCGCGCTGCTGGTATTTTTCATCTATCACAACCTGCTTTCGGTCAGCCAGGCGTGGGTCGCACAGGGCAGGCTGGGGCTGGCGGCGGGGATGCTGGCGGCGCATTTGCCCGCGCTCGTGGCGCTGGCGTTGCTCTATGCCTATCGCATGCGCATGAAGCCGGCCGCTTTCAGGCTGGGGCGCAAATGAGCTTGATCTCGCGTTACATCCTGAGGGAGGTGTCGATGTCCGCGGGCTTCGTGTTCGTCGGGCTGATCCTGCTGTTCTCCTTCTTCGATCTGGCCGGTGAACTGGACAGCATAGGGCGTGCGGATTACGGATTCGCCCAGGCAGCCCTCTACGTCGCCCTCAATGTGCCCGGCCACGTCTATGAGATCGTCCCGATTGCCGCGCTGATCGGTGCGCTTTTCGCGTTGTCGCGGCTGGTAATGAATTCTGAATTCGCGGTGATGCTCGCTTCCGGCATATCGAGCTGGCGCATCGCGCTGCTGCTGACTGTCGCAGGCATCGGGTTTGCGCTGGTCGCTCTGGCTGTGGGCGAACTGGTGTCGCCCTGGTCGGAACAGGCTGCGAAGAAACTCAAATTGCGCGCAACCGAATCCGTGGTGGCGCAGGCGTTCCGTTCGGGCCTGTGGGTCAAGGATGGCAACGCATTCATCAATGCGCGGGAAGTCTTGCCGGACGCCAGCCTGCACGATCTCAAGGTCTATGAGTTCGATCAGGACTGGGAGCTCGTGCGAATCATGACGGCGGAGAAGGGCGCATGGGAGGGCAATGGCAGGTGGAAGCTGGCCAAAGTCTCCGATACGGGTTTCTCGGAAGCCGGAATCAAGCTCAGCCATGAGAAAAGTCTGGACTGGGTATCGGTGTTAAGCCCCGATATTCTCAGCGTGCTGCTGGTGGCGCCGGAAAAAATGTCCACTCCGGCACTGGTCGGCTACATCAGGCATCTCAGGGAAAACAAGCAGCAGACCACGCGCTACGAAGTGGCGCTGTGGTCCAAGATGTTCTATCCGCTTGCCATCCCGGTGATCATGCTGCTGGCGCTGCCGTTTGCATTCCATTCGCCGCGCTCCGGCGGCATTGCCTTGAAGATCTTTCTCGGCATTCTGGCCGGCCTCGCGTTCCATTTGGGCAACCGGCTGTTTTCCCATGTCGGCCTGCTGAACGACTGGCCGCCGTTCATTACCGCGGCGACGCCTTCCCTGCTGTTCCTGGCGCTGGTGCTGGCGGTTCTCAAGCGGCTGGAACGGCGCTAGCCCGCCGCCGTCTTTATCAGCCTTGTCCCGCACAGGCGGTCGTGCAGGAACTGGCGGTCCCGATCGACCAGCGCCCAGAAAAATCCCGCGCCCGCACATAGCAAGCCAAGCGCAGCCAGGCAGAAGCGAGCCATGCATTGCGCGGTCGAAGGCGGTCCGCCGGCGGTGTTCACCAGGCGGATATGCCAGGTTTTCATCGCCAGGGTCTGGCCTCCGCGTTTCCAGAAGATCATGAAATAAGCCATCATGACCAGCAGCAGGTAGAACTGGAATACCGCCTTCTGGAAGGGGCCGTGAATCTCGCCAAAAACCGGAATATAAGCAAAGCCCGCGAGAAGCGAGAGTGCGATCAACAACAGGGATTCGTAGAACATGGCGGCAAAGCGGCGCCTAAGGCTGGCCGGTTGCATGGGGATGGTTGCGTTTTCTTGCATGGTGGTTCTATATTCACGACAAGGGCGGCCGTAATGATTCGCCGTCCGGCCATAATAATTAATCGAGGAGGGGACGTGGTGCATATCGTAAAGCAACTAATGGCCGTCCCGGGTGTAATCGCAGCGGGCGAGTTCGCCTACGGCGGGGATCGCTTCTCGTACGAGGGAGCATTGACCGCCGAGTTTGCGCGCATGGCGTCAATCCTTTGCCGTTCGAACACGGTGAACGTCAACATGCAGTCCGAGATCTACGATTCATTCGCCGAGAACAGCGGTTACAAGCCGGCACAGGGATGGATCGTGCGCGGTGCGCAAATATCCGTCTGCAATGTCGGCAATTATTTCGCCTTCATCGAAAATCGCCCCGAACTGCTCAATGACGTCATGGCCATCATGCGCGCCAAGCTGGGCGACATCGGCGATGACCTGCTGGTGAGCTTGTACGCCAGGATCGGCGGCGATGTAAAAGAAGCCCTGTACTGAATTTCTGACCGAGGACAAGGTGGACCTGAACAAACTGATGAATTTGCCGGGAGCGCTGGCTGCTTTCACTTTCACCGACAAGGGCGATCTGAAGGATCATGCCGTGCGCGATGGGAGCGAGATTGCCAGGGAAGTGCTGGATCTGCTGGCGCATTGGTGTGTTGCCAATATCGCCATCGCCACCATGGAGGCACGCGGATGGGAGGCGCTGACCGGACAGAAGGGCTTCGAGCCGCTGCAGGGATTTTCCATGATCGGCCTGGAGTGGTCGGTGGTGCTCGCCAGCGGTTGCGGGGTCATCATGAAGAACCGCGACGTGAACTACGAAGATGCCTTCAATGCCGTTGCGGCGTGCGCTGCTGCACAGCAAATGCAGGGGGCTGCATGACATTGGGAAAGCTGCTCATCCTGGATGGCGTGGTCGCCGTATGCCGTTTTAGGGATGACGGCAGCATCATGGACGCTGCCGGCATGCTGCCGGGTCCAATGATGGAGCGTATGGCCAAATTCGCGCAGTGGTATCGCAGGATGGTGTCCGGCAACACCGACTTGCTTTCGCTGTTCACGCAGATGCCGGGCTGGTCGCCCTCGCAGGGGTGGATCGTGCACGGCGACAGGATGAGCGTCTGCTCCATGGGCAACCTGGTTTGCCTGGTGCAGCATGGGCAGGGTTCGCTGCAGTCCATCATGGGGGCCTTGACGGAAGCCTCGCACGAGTAGGGTCTTCGGGGCGAGGGCCGGCGGCGCTGCGGGAACCGCCTGGAACCGATCTTTCCTTGACCGTGGCGGGGTAAAACGTATACCCTTGGCGGTTTACGGAAAACATTGTTTTTAGGCGTTTTTTTATGGAATTGACCGGCGCCGAGATTGTCACTCGCTGCCTGGCCGAGGAAGGGGTCGAATTCGTTTTCGGCTATCCCGGCGGCGCGGTGCTCAACATCTACGACGAAATCTTCAAGCAGAACAGCTTCAAGCACGTGCTGGTGCGCCACGAGCAGGCCGCGGTGCATGCCGCGGATGCCTTCGCGCGCGCTTCCGGCAAGGTCGGCGTTGCGCTGGTTACCTCCGGGCCCGGCGCGACCAATGCCGTCACGGGCATCGCCACGGCTTACATGGATTCCATCCCGGTGGTGATCCTCTCCGGGCAGGTGCCGACCGCCGCGATCGGCCTCGACGCCTTCCAGGAAGTCGATGCTGTCGGCATCACGCGCCCCTGCGTGAAGCACAATTTCCTGGTCAAGGACGTGCGCGACCTGGCCGCCACCATCAAGAAGGCTTTCCACATCGCCGCCACAGGCCGTCCCGGCCCGGTGCTGGTCGACATCCCCAAGGATGTGACTTCGCACAAGACCGAGTTCGCCTATCCGGATTCGGTTTCCATGCGCTCCTACAACCCGGTGCTGAAAGGCCACAGCGGGCAGATCAAGAAGGCGGCGCAGATGCTGCTGGAAGCCAAGCGCCCCATGATCTACACCGGCGGCGGCGTCGTGCTCGGCAATGCGTCCGAACAGGTCACCGAGTTGGCCAAGCTGCTGCATTACCCTGTGACCAACACCCTCATGGGCCTGGGCGGCTATCCCGCCACCGATCGCCAGTTCCTCGGCATGCTGGGCATGCACGGCACCTACGAAGCCAACATGGCCATGCAGCACTGCGACGTGCTCCTGGCGGTGGGTGCGCGCTTCGACGACCGCGTCATCGGCAATCCCGCGCACTTCGCGCGCGAGCAGCGCCGCATTGTCCATATCGACGTCGATCCGTCCTCCATTTCCAAGCGCGTCAAGGTCGATGTGCCCATCGTCGGCGACGTGCAGCAGGTGCTGGACGAGATGCTCAAGCTGCTCAAGGCCAGCAAGGAAAAGCCCGACGAAGCCGCGCTCAATACCTGGTGGACCCAGATCGAGCTGTGGCGTTCGCGCAATTGCCTGAAGTACAACCGCGATTCCGAGATCATCAAGCCGCAGTTCGTGGTGGAAAAGCTTTGGGAAATCACCAAGGGCGACGCCATCGTGACTTCGGACGTGGGCCAGCACCAGATGTGGGCGGCGCAGTTTTACAAGTTCGACAAGCCGCGCCGCTGGCTCAATTCCGGGGGGCTGGGCACCATGGGCGTGGGCCTGCCCTACGCCATGGGCGCGCAGCTCGCGCACCCGGACGCGGCCATCGCCTGCATTACCGGCGAGTCCAGCATCCAGATGTGCATCCAGGAACTGTCCACCTGCAAGCAGTACCGCCTGCCGGTCAAGATCGTCAACCTGAACAACCGCTACATGGGCATGGTGCGCCAGTGGCAGGAATTCTTCTACGGCAGCCGCTACGCCGAGTCCTACATGGAGTCGCTGCCCGACTTCGTGAAGCTGGCCGAGGCCTATGGCCATGTCGGCATGAAGATCGAGAAAACCGCCGATGTCGAGGCCGCGCTGAAGGAAGCTTTCTCGCCTGCCATGAAGGAGCGCCTGGTGTTCATGGATTTCATCACCGACCAGACCGAGAACGTCTTCCCCATGGTCGAAGGCGGCAAGGGGCTGTCGGAAATGATTTTGGCGGAGGAACTCTGACATGCGCCACATCATTTCCCTGTTGATGGAAAACGAGGCCGGCGCGCTGTCGCGCGTGGCCGGGCTGTTCTCCGCGCGCGGCTACAACATCGAGTCGCTGACCGTTGCGCCCACCGAGGATGCCACGCTGTCGCGCATGACCATCGTCACTGTGGGTTCCGAGGACGTCATCGAACAAATCATCAAGCAGCTCAACAAGCTGGTTGACGTGGTGAAAGTGCTCGACCTGACCGAAGGCAGCCATATCGAGCGCGAGCTGATGCTGGTCAAGGTGCGCGCCGCCGGCAAGGAACGTGAGGAGTTGAAGCGCATGGCGGATATTTTCCGCGGCCGCATCATCGACGTCGCCGACCTCAGCTACACCATCGAGCTGACCGGCACCGGCACCAAGCTGGATGCCTTCCTGGAAGCGATCGACGAGTCCGTGATCCTGGAAACCGTGCGCACCGGCGCCTCCGGAATCGGCCGCGGCGACCGCATATTGAAAGTTTGAAGTCATCCGTTGTCAGTTTTCAGTAACTGACAAAACCCACCGAATACCGAAGACATAGCTGAAAGGAAAAGACATGAAAGTTTATTACGACAAGGACGCCGACCTTTCCGTCATCAGGAAGAAGAAGGTCGCCATCATCGGCTATGGCTCGCAGGGCCACGCCCACGCCAACAACTTGCAGGACTCCGGCGTCAAGGTCACCGTCGGCCTCAGGAAGGGCGGCGCCTCCTGGGACAAGGCGAAGAAGGCCGGCCTTGCGGTCAAGGAAGTGGCGGCGGCGGTGAAGGAAGCCGACGTGGTGATGATCCTGGTGCCCGACGAGCAGCAGGCCGATCTCTACAAGAACGAGGTCGAGCCCAACCTGAAGAAGGGCGCGGCGCTTGCCTTCGCGCACGGCTTCAATATCCACTACAATCAGATCGTGCCGCGCAAGGACGTGGACGTGATCATGATCGCGCCCAAGGGCCCGGGCCATCTGGTGCGCTCCACCTACACCCAGGGCGGCGGCGTGCCCTCGCTCATCGCCGTGTACCAGGACGTGTCCAAGAAGGCCAGGGACATCGCGCTGTCCTATGCCGCGGCCAACGGCGGCACCAAGGGCGGCGTGATCGAGACTTCCTTCCGCGAGGAAACCGAGACCGACCTGTTCGGCGAGCAGGCAGTGCTGTGCGGCGGCTGCGTGGAACTGGTCAAGGCCGGCTTCGACACCCTGGTGGACGCCGGCTACGCACCCGAGATGGCCTACTTC
>DISR01000073.1 GCA_002421825.1 Thiobacillus sp. UBA6205
GGTGGTTGGGGTGCAGCTTGATGAAGCGGTCGCAGGCTGCGATGGCGGAAATCGGCTCCTGGTCCTTGTAGTAGGCATAGGCGATTTCAAGCTGCGCCTGCTGGGCGTAGCGGCCATAGGGGTAGCGTGCCTCGAGGGTCTCATATAGCTTGATGGCCTCTGCGTAGTCGCCGTCGTTGAGGTTTTCCTTGGCCTCGGCATAGAGGCGCTGGGCGGACCAGCCGGCAGTTTCATCGGCGACTTCTGGCAGCAGACCGCAGCCGGAAAGGGCCAGACCGAGCGTGAATACGGCGATAGCCGTCCGCCGCGACGCAAGCAGCAAGACGGCAGTTTCTAGGAGTTTCAGGGCCATGACCGACTTAGATTTGGAAGATGAGGAAGATTATAAGGGAAATTCAGCCCCTGAACCCTGGCATGGCGAAGTGCCAGCCGCGCTTGCAGGCATCCGCCTGGACCACGCGCTGGCCACCATGCTGCCCGAATATTCCCGTAACCGCCTGCAAAACTGGATTCGTACCGGCAATGTGCTGCTCAACGGCCAGCCTGCCGGGGTGCGCGACAAGGTCTGGGGCGGAGAGTCGGTCACGGTGTTTCCGGAACCGGATACGCAAAGCGGGCCGGATGAACCGGAAAACATCCCGCTCGACATCGTGTTCGAGGATCCTGCCGTTATCATCATCAACAAGCCGGCGGGCCTGGTCGTGCATCCGGGCAATGGCAACCACAAGGGCACCCTGCTGAATGCGCTGCTGCACCATACGGCCGGCGCTGCCGACCTGCCGCGCGCCGGCATCGTGCACCGGCTGGACAAGGACACCTCGGGCCTGATGGTGGCCGCCAAGACGCTCAAGGCGCACACAGACCTGGTCAGGCAGATGCACGGGCGTACGGTAAAGCGGGAATACCTTGCCGTGGTGCAGGGCGAGCTCGACGGGGCCGGCACGGTGGACGCTCCGTTGGCGCGCGACCCCATCCAGCGCACGCGGCGCGCGGTGCATCCCATGGGCAAACCGGCCATCACCCATTACACCGTCGAGGAGCGCTTTCCCAGCGCCACTTTGCTGCGCTGCAGCCTGGAAACCGGCCGCACCCACCAGATCCGCGTGCACATGAAGCACATCGGCCATCCCCTGGTCGGCGACAAGACCTATTCCAACGTGCGCCGCGGCCGTGCCATGAGCTTTCCGCGCCAGGCGCTGCATGCCACCAGGCTGGCGCTGAACCACCCCTATACCGGCGAGCGCATGGAATGGGAAGCGCCGCTGCCCGAGGACATGGAGATGCTGCTGGCTCTGATGCGCGCCGGCGGCACCTGGGGCGCGGCGGCCTGAGCCAAGCTGCCCCGACCTGACTTCATGCAGCTCATCGAGCCCGACTGGCCTGCCCCGGCGATCGTCCGCGCGCTGGCCACGACCCGCAGCAACGGGGTCAGCCAGCCGCCGTATGACAGCCTCAACCTCGGCGACCATGTCGGCGACGACCCGGCTGCGGTCGCCCGCAATCGCGAATTGCTGCACGCTTTCCTGCCGGCCGAACCCAAGTGGCTCAAGCAGGTGCACGGCGCCGGTGTGGCGCTGGCTGACGAGCTGGCGGATGTGGCCGAAGCAGATGCGGCGGTCGCTTTCAAGCCGGGCACGGTCTGCGCGGTACTGACCGCGGATTGCCTGCCGGTGCTTTTCTGCAACCGCCAGGGCACGCGCGTGGCGGCGGCGCATGCCGGCTGGCGCGGCCTGGCAGCCGGCGTGCTGGAGGAAAGCGCCAGGGCCATGCGTTGCGACCCGGCCGACATCCTGGCCTGGCTGGGGCCGGCCATCGGACCGCAGGCTTTCGAAGTAGGCGAGGAAGTGCGCGAGACCTTCGTACGCGACCTGCCTGATGCGGCCGCCGCTTTCGCGCCCGGCCAGCCCGGCAAATGGCTGGCCGACATTTACCGGCTGGCGCGCTTGCGGTTGGCGCGTGCCGGTGTGCGGCAGGTTTACGGCGGCGGGTTTTGCACCCATGCCGACGCTGCGCGGTTCTATTCCTATCGCCGCGACGGGGTCACGGGGCGCATGGCCACGCTGATCTGGATGGAGATCCCGCCGAATCCCTTATAATTGCGTCTTTTCGGCGCCTTGCGGTTTTATGTCCTTATTTGCCTGGATTCTTTCCGCCACCCTGATGGGCGGCGTCCTGAGCGTGCTCATGGCAGGCATATTCGCATTCGCCGCACATCCTGGCTGGGTGCCACGGCTGGTAAGCTTCGCGGTCGGCACCCTGCTCGGCGCAGGCTTCCTCGAAGTTCTCCCGCATGCGCTGGAAGAGGGGCATGCCGAGTCGGTGGCGATTGCCGTGCTGGCCGGCCTGCTGGCCTTCTTCGTGCTGGAGAAACTGGTGCTGTGGCGGCACTGCCACCACGAAACCTGCGAGGTGCATGGCCTGGAAACGACCGAGCTCGCGCACGTTCACGATCACGGCCATAGCCATGGCCATGCGCACGGGCACCAGGAGCACGAACACGGGCATCAGCGCGCCGGCCTGATGATCCTGGTGGGCGACACTTTCCATAATTTTGTCGACGGCGTGCTGATCGCCGGTGCATTCGTGGCCGACATCCAGTTGGGTATCGTGACCGCGATGGCGATCATCGCCCATGAACTGCCGCAGGAAGTCGGCGATTTCCTGGTGCTGCTGCATTCGGGCTACAGCAAGTCGAAAGCGCTGCTGTACAACCTGCTGTCCAGCGTGGCCATGGTGTTCGGCGGCCTGCTGGGCTACTTGGCGCTGGAAGGCATGCAGGAATGGACGCCCTATCTGTTGGGTGTGGCAGCGGCCAGCATGATCTACGTTGCGGTGGCCGACCTCATTCCAGGCCTGCACAAGCGGCCGGAGCTTTCCGCCACCCTGGAGCAGGTCTTACTGATCGGCCTTGGCATTGCCGCGATCAGCGTGATCGGCCATTTCGGCCATGCGTCTTGAACGCAGGCGGCGCGGCGTGTCGAGCAGATAGAACGCCAGGGCGATCAGTCCGCCGCCGAAAATGAGCGCCATCGCACCCGTGAAGACGGATTCGGACGTCACCACCATCATCAGAAGCACGTAAAGCAGCGCGATCAGAACGATATACATGTTGGATTGAACAAAGAGGACATGAGGACAAGAGGGAACGAAAACCAATCTTCCCGATTAGATGAATGGTTTTCTCCTGTCCACTTGTCCTCCTTGTGAAAAACGATGGCTAATTTACCCAAAGTCGGTTTCGTTTCTCTTGGTTGCCCCAAGGCAACTTCCGATTCCGAACGCATTCTCACCCAGTTGCGGGCCGAAGGCTACCTGATCTCGTCGTCCTACCAGGACGCCGACGTGGTGGTGGTGAACACCTGCGGTTTCATCGACGCGGCTGTCGAGGAATCGCTCGATGCCATCGGCGAGGCCTTGCGCGAGAACGGCAAGGTCATCGTCACCGGCTGCCTGGGGGCGCGCGAAGGCGTGATCGAGGCCGCGCATCCCTCGGTGCTGGCAGTAACCGGCCCGCACGCGACCGAGGAAGTGATGGCCGCCGTGCACGCGCAACTGCCCAAGCCGCACGACCCCTATACCGACCTGATTCCGCCGCAAGGCGTGCGGCTCACGCCCGATCACTACGCTTACCTCAAGATTTCCGAAGGCTGCAACCATCGCTGCACCTTCTGCATCATTCCCAGCTTGCGCGGCGACCTGGTGAGCCGCCCGGTGGGCGAGGTGATGAACGAAGCCGAGGCTTTGGTGAAGGCCGGAGTCAAGGAACTGCTGGTGATCTCGCAGGACACGAGTGCTTATGGGGTCGACGTGAAATACCGCACCGGCTTCTGGAACGGCCGCCCCTTGAAGACGCGCATGACCGAACTGGTGTCCAGTCTCGGCGAGCTCGGCGCCTGGGTACGGCTGCATTATGTCTACCCGTATCCGCACGTGGATGAAGTCATTCCGCTGATGCAGGACGGCAAGGTGCTGCCGTATCTCGACATTCCCTTCCAGCACGCGAGCCCCAGGATACTCAAGCTGATGAAGCGCCCGGCCGCGGCGGAAAAGACGCTGGATCGCATCAAGGCCTGGCGCCGCGCCTGCCCGGACCTGACCCTGCGCTCGACCTTCATCGTCGGTTTCCCCGGCGAGACCGAGGCGGAATTCGAAGAGTTGCTGGAGTTCCTGGACGAAGCCCAGCTCGACCGCGTCGGCTGCTTCGCCTATTCGCCGGTCGAGGGCGCCAAGGCCAACGAACTGCCGGATGCCGTGCCCGAGGAAATGAAGGAAGAGCGCCGCGCCCGCTTCATGGAAAAACAGGCAGAAATTTCCGCGCGCCGGTTGGAAGCGAAAATCGGCCGCGAGATGACCGTGCTGGTGGACGAGATCGACGAGGAAGGCGATGCCATCGCACGCTCGCCCGCCGATGCGCCGGAGATCGACGGCGTGGTGTTCATCGCCGAGGCGGAAAACATGGCGCCCGGCGACTTCGTGAAGGTGCGCATCACCGACGCCACCGAACACGATTTGTGGGCGGAGAAGGTTTAGAAAAACAGATTAACCACGGGGGACATGGGGCGCACGGGGAAAGACAAAACCAGTAATGGTTTGCCCCGTGTCCCCCGTGGTTCAAATGCCTTTAATAACGATTGCCGAAGGCGTCGATGCCGGAGTCGGCGGCAGGCTGTTGCATCTTGAATCCCTGCTGCGCGGGTTTCGGCTGCCGCCGCCAGAATTTCCAGCGGTAGGTGCTGCGCCAGACGAGGCGCGTGCCCTGCAAGGGGTCGCGCAGTTCGAATGGCCGTCCTGAGCCGAGCAGGGGCTGCAGCCAGTTGTGTTCGAAATCCCGCATGGCCGTGAGCCAGCTGTCGAAATCGCCGCGGCGAAGATGCCGGTGCGGTGCATCCATGACCACCAGTGCGTCTTCAGCCAGTTCCGGGCGCCATCTCTCGGGCAGCGTGCCGGTCCTGGCGCCGGCGTATTCCGCCAGTGCGCGCCAGTCGGGCTGATCGCACAGCACGGTATGCGGGCTCTGCCCGATGGTTCCCGGCAACTGGCCGCCGCCCCACAACCATACCGAATTGATGACGGGTTCGCCACGCGCTTCGCGCGCCTGGTTGGCGGGGTGGCTGAACAGCAGCATCTGCGCCTCGTTGAGCAGCTTGCGCCATTGCATGGCGTCGCTGCCCGAAGGCAGCAGTGGGTCGATATGCTGGCCGGCTGCCAGCGACAGCGGCGTGGTGGAAATCTCGATCTTTTCCGACATGCGCACCACCCAGGCGCCGGGGCGCATGGGCTGCGGGGAGAAGGCTTCGCCGAAATGCGCGCTCAGCGCTTCGCACAGAAGCTTCGCCTCGTCCGGGCTGGGTTCGGAAATTTCGTTCAGGATCACGCGGTCGCGCTCGATGCGCACATGCACCGGATCGGCGCGCAGCCAGCAGTCGCTGCCCGGCCGGCCGCCCGACTGGGCCAGGGATATGGCGGCAATGGGCCAGTCGTGCTGGCGAGCGATGCCGAGTTCTTCGCAGAGCAGGGTTTCCAGGTCGGACTGCGGGATGCTTTCGCGCCTGGCGCGGGCGAGCAGCAAATCCACTCCGGTCAGGCGCGCCTCGCCCAGGAGGTCGAGGAATTCATCGGTCTGGGCGAAGGCTGGAAAGACGAGTTGGAGCATGAGGCAAGTGTAAAGATAAAATCCTGCCATGCGACAAATTTCCCACCAGTTATCCGTTTCCACCAAGGGCAAAGGCCTGTATTCGATCAATCGCCAGGTTGCGGCCTGGGTGGCGGATAGCGGCATGCGGCAGGGCCTCTTGACCGTGTTCATGCAGCATACGTCTGCCAGTCTGCTCATCCAGGAAAACGCCGATCCCGATGTGCAATCCGATCTGGAGCGATTCTTTTCGCGCCTGGTGCCAGAGGGCGATTCCATTTACGATCACACCACGGAAGGCCCGGACGACATGCCGGCGCACGTGCGCGCGGCGTTGACCCAGACCAGTCTCTCGATTCCGCTGCTTGCAGGCAAACTCTCATTGGGCATCTGGCAGGGCATCTATGTTTTCGAGCACCGCTCCTCCGGCCAGCATCGCAATGTGATGCTGCATCTCATCGGGGTCTGATTGCCGTGATAAGCTGGCGGCCAATAAACAGGACCACGCCTAAGTGAAGCCCTACGAACTTTTGATCGGCCTGCGCTACACCCACGCCAAGCGCAGCAACAATTTCATCTCGTTCATTTCCTTCGTGTCCATGGCCGGCATCGTGCTCGGTGTGGCGGCGCTCATCATCGTGCTGTCGGTGATGAACGGCTTCCAGGAGGAATTGCGCACGCGCATCCTCGGCGTGGCCTCGCATGTCGAGGTGTCCGGCACCGGCAGCACCCTGGCCGATTGGCAGGGTGTCCGGCAGCAAGTCAAAAGCCATCCGGAAGTGATCGCCAGCGCGCCCTTCGTGGTGAACCAGGGCATGCTGGCGCTGGGCGGCAATGTGCGCGGCGCCATGATCCGCGGCATCCTGCCGGCAGAGGAGGCGCAGGTGACCGACCTCGCCGCCAGCATGCGCCTGGGCAGACTCGACGACCTCAGGGCGGGCGAGTGGGGCATCGTGCTTGGCCTGGAGCTGGCACAGGCACTGGGCGCGGGTTTGGGCGACAAGGTCACGGTCATCACCCCGCAGGGCAATATCACGCCGGCCGGCGTGCTGCCGCGCATGAAGCAGTTCACGGTGACCGGCATCTTCAGCGCCGGCATGTTCGAGTACGACTCGGGGCTCGCGCTCATCCATCTGCAGGATGCGCAGAAACTCGCGCGCCTGGGCGAGGAGGTGTCCGGCCTCAGATTGAAGACCCAGGACATTTTCCGTGCGCCCTGGGTCACGCGGGACCTGGCGAGCCGCATGCCAGGCCATTTCATCTCCGACTGGACAACCAGCCACGCCAACTTCTTCCGCGCCGTGGCGATCGAAAAGCGCATGATGTTCCTGATCCTGCTGCTCATCGTCGCCGTGGCCGCGTTCAACATCGTATCCACCCTGGTGATGGCGGTGACAGACAAGCAGTCGGACATCGCCATCCTGCGCACCCTGGGCGCGCGGCCTGCCAGCATCATGGTCATCTTCATCATCCAGGGCGCCTTCATCGGCCTGCTCGGCACGCTGGCCGGCGTGACGCTGGGCGTGCTGGGCGCGCTCAACCTGGAGACCATCGTGCCCCTGATCGAGAAAGCCGCCGGCATGGATCTGTTTCCGGCGGACATCTATTACATCAGCGAACTGCCTTCCAAGCTGGACTGGGCAGACGTGGAAATCATCGCCGGCGTCTCGCTGCTGCTGTCGCTGCTTGCCACGCTCTATCCGAGCTGGCGCGCGTCCCGGCTGAATCCTGCGGAGTCCCTGCGCTATGAATAATGGCGCCCATAAAATCGGCGTTATGAGTAATAACGCCATTGAGAGCAGCGCCATGAGCGATGTCATCCTTCAGTGCACGGGGCTCAAAAAGAGCTTCTACCAGGGCAGGATAGAAGTGCCGGTGCTGGCCGGCGTGGACCTGGCGGTGAAGAAGGGCGAGTCGCTCGCCATCCTGGGCGCTTCCGGTTCGGGCAAGTCCACGCTGTTGCATCTGCTGGGCGGGTTGGACATGCCGACAGGCGGCAGCATCGAATTGCTTGGGCGCAATCAGCTCAAGCTTGGCGAAGCGGAGCGCTGCGAGTTGCGCAACCGCGCCCTGGGCTTCGTCTACCAGTTCCATCACCTGCTGCCGGAGTTCAGCGCGCTGGACAATACGGCCATGCCGCTGCTGGTCCGGCGCATGGGCATGCGCGAGGCGCATGAAATCGCCGCGCGGACGCTGACCAGGGTGGGGCTGGGGCACCGGCTGAATCACCTGCCGTCCGAGCTTTCCGGCGGCGAGCGCCAGCGCACGGCCATTGCGCGCGCCCTGGTCACGCAGCCTGCCTGCGTGATGGCGGACGAACCAACCGGCAACCTCGACCGGCAGACCGCCGATTCGGTTTTCGAACTGATGCGGAACCTGCAGCTGGAGCTCGGCACCAGCCTGGTCATTGTCACCCATGACATGGAGCTGGCGCGCAGGATGGACCGCCAGCTGCATTTGCTGGACGGGCGCCTTGCCCTGCTGTAAGTTTTTTCCGGCGATAAAAAACTTGGATAAAACGCCCGGCTGGACAATGCTAGGCTCTGTCTTGTCTTTCACCAAGCGCAGGAGGATACCGTGGCCGAAAAACACTACAACCCGATCAAGGCAAGCACGCTGCAGAAGGGCATTGCCCTGCACCGCATCGAAAAAGTCTATTCCGATACCGTCAGCCTGGATGACCCTGCCATCGTGGTGATGACGGATCTCAAGAAAGTTTCTGCCGTCACCATTCGCCCGGAAATCAGCATCGAGATCGCAAATCAGCGCATGAAGCAGCGCGGCGTGCGTATGCTGCTGGTTACCGATGATCAGGAGCACATCATCGGCATCATCACTTCCACCGACCTTCAGGGCCCCAAGCCGATGAAGCTGATCCAGCAGCGCGGCGGCGTCTACCGCGACATTCAGGTGCGCGACATCATGACCGGGCACGACCAGCTCGAAGTGCTGTGCATGGAAGATGTGGACAAAGCCGTGGTCGGCCAGGTCGTCGCCACCCTGCAGCAATCCGGCCGCCAGCATGCCCTGGTTGCAGACCGCCTGCCCGGCGAGGAACGGGCCCAGTCCTTGCGCGGCATCTTTTCCGCTGCCCAGATCGCGCGTCAGCTTGACAGCGACCTGTCTGTCCCGCGCATTGTCCAGACTTTTGCCGAAATCGAGCGCCTGATCACCAAGGCCTGGGCCTGATTTTCCCCGCGGATGCATGCAGCTTCACCTCATTGCCTTTGCTTCAGGGGTGTGGCTGCTGCAACAGCAGACGGAGCTGCCTGACCGGCAGTGGCTCTGGCTGCTGCCGCTGGCGCTGACGCCGCTGCTCTTGCCCGCAGGCAAGGCCGGCATTCAGCGCCGCCTCGGGCAGTTCCTGCTGATCCTTGTCTGTGCCGTCCTGGGCTTTGCCTGGGCGGGCTGGCGTGCGCACGTGCGCATGGCGGACGCGCTGCCGCCCGCCTGGGAGGGCGTGGATGTTCAGGCCATCGGCGTGATTGCCGGCCTGCCGGACCGCGACACGCACGGCGAGCGCTTCGATTTCCGTGTCGAGCGCGTGCTGACCCCTGGCGCCAGGGTGCCGGAAAAGATCCGACTGAGCTGGCCTTCACCCGAATGGACCGCAGCGCAGGTTCCGCTGCGAGTGAAAGCCGGCGAACGCTGGCAGTTCACTGTTCGGCTCAAGCGGCCGCACGGCACCGCCAATCCGGACGGCTTCGATTACGAGGCCTGGCTCTTGCAGAAAAATATCCGCGCCACCGGCTATGTGCGCGAGAAGGCGGGGCAGACGAGAGTCGGCTGGAGCGGCCGGCCGCTCGACGGCATCCAGCGTCTGCGCGATCATATTCGCACGCGCATTGCACAGGCGCTCGATAGCCATCCCCAGGCCGGTGCCATTGCCGCGTTGGCCGTCGGCGACCAGAACGCCATCCCGCACGAGAACTGGCGCGTCTACAACCGCACCGGCACCAGCCACCTGATGAGCATTTCCGGGCTGCACATCACACTGTTCGCGGCGCTCTTCGGCGGGATCGTCCACGCGTTGTGGCGGCGCGCGCCGGCGCTGGTGCTGCGCCTGCCGGCACGCCGCGCTGCGCTATTGTGCGGCTGGCTGGCGGCGCTGGCCTACACCCTGCTCGCCGGCTTCCAGGTTCCGGCGCAACGCACCCTGTTCATGCTCACCGTGCTGGTTATGGGCTTGTGGCTGCAGCGCGAACCGCGGCCGGCTTCCTTGCTGCTGTGGGCCTTGTTCATTGTCCTTTTGTTTGACCCCTGGGCCGTGCTGGCGCCGGGCTTCTGGCTTTCCTTCGGTGCGGTGTCGGCCATGATGTGGGCGGTGCATGGCATGATTGGCCAAACGGGAAAAGTTGCAGCTTTGACACGCACCCAGGCGGCTGTGACCATTGCGCTGGCGCCGGCGCTGCTCCTGCTGTTTCACCAGGTGTCGCTGGTATCGCCGCTGGCCAATGTACTGGCAATTCCGGTGGTGAGCATGGGCGTGGTTCCGCTGGCCCTGGCGGGCGTGTTGGTGACGCCGCTGTTGCAACCCGCTGTCTGGCTGATGCAGGGAGTGGAGGCGATATTGCAATGGCTGTCCGCCTTCGATTGGGCAGCTTGGGCGCTGCCGGCGCCTACGTTTGGGGCTTTGGCGCTTTCCCTGCTGGGCACGGCCTGGCTGCTGATGCCAGGGTTAAGGGCGCGCTGGCTGGGCGGCTTCATGTTTCTGCCGCTGCTGTTTCCCGCGGTGGCGGCGCCTGTCCATGGCAGCTTCGAGGCGGAAGTGCTGGACGTTGGACAGGGGACGGCCGTTCTAGTCCGCACTGCCGGCCACACGCTGCTCTACGATACCGGCCCCGCCCTGGGCGACAACAATGCCGGCGAGCAGATCGTGCTGCCGCGCCTGCGTGCGCTGGGCATTACCCGGCTGGACGGCCTGATTCTGACGCATGATGACCTCGACCATACCGGCGGCGCAGCGTCGGTGATGCGCGATATGCAGCCGGCCTGGCTGTTGAGTTCGCTGCCTGACGGCCATGCACTGCTGCCGCAACCGGCATTGCGCTGCAGCCGCGGCCAGCGCTGGCAGTGGGACGGCGTGTCCTTCGAAGTGCTGAACCCGCCGCCCTCTGCCTATGGACAGGGCGGACGACGCGACAACGACAAGAGCTGTGTGCTGAAAATTTCCCGCGGCAGGCAAAGCCTGCTGCTCACGGCAGACGCCGAACGCATCGGCGAACTGGAAATGACCGAGCGGGTGGCGCACAAATTGCCCTCCACCGTTCTGGTCGCCGGCCATCACGGCAGCCGCACCTCTTCCATTGCCGAATTCGTTTCGCTGGTCAGGCCGCAGCAGGTGGTGTTCACCCTGGGCTACCGGAACCGCTACGGCCACCCCTATCCGGACGTGGTGCGGCGTTTTGCCGAAACCGGTGCTGTGCTGCATCGCAGCGACCGCCATGGCTGGCTGCGCCTGCGCTTCGATGGCGGCAGCGTTGGCGTCGAGCGCTGGCGCGAGCGGCGCAAGCGATACTGGCAGCATGCTCCCATGGAATAATGGCTTATGCCTGAACAAACCAAGAAATCTGCCTGCCTGACCCTTGCGAGCATTGAGGAAGCTCGCCAGTGGCTGGGCGAAGAGGGGAACGACCCCGATGTGCGCCGTGCGCTGGAGCAGGCTTTTCCCCTCCTGTCTACCCTGAGCACGCCCGGCGGCGCCAGCCTGTTTGCCCATGCCGTGGGCGCGGCACGCATCGTCGACGAGCTGAAACTCGGCCATGAAGCGGTGCTGGCGACGATTCTCTATCCCCTGATCGAGCGCACATCGCCGGATGGGCTGGAAAGCTTCGGCGAAGCCGCCAGGCTGGCGAAGGCGGTGTCGGCCATGTCGCGCATCGAGGTGCTGGCGCACGGCACCCAGGACATGGACGTGGAGCCGGCCGCCCAGATCGAGTCACTCAGGCAGATGGTGCTGGCCATGGTGCAGGACGTGCGCGCGGTGCTGGTCAAACTGGCCGAGCGCACGCATGCGCTGCGCTGCGCGGTCAGGGCCGAGCCGGAATTGCAGCAATTGCTGGGGCACCAGGCGCGCGAGCTGTTCGCCCCGCTGGCCAACCGCCTGGGCGTCTGGCAAATCAAGTGGGAAATGGAGGACTGGGCCTGCCGCTATCTGGACGGCGAGACCTATCGGCGCATTGCCGCCCTGCTGGACGAGAAGCGCGGCGACCGCGAACGCTACATTGCCGAGGTTGTGGCAAGACTGAAGGCGGAACTGGACAAAAACGGCATCAAGGCAGAAGTCGTGGGGCGGCCAAAGCACATCGCCAGCATCATCAACAAGATGCGGCGCAAGGATCTGGGCTTCGAGCAGTTGTATGACATCCGCGCGGTGCGCGTGCTGGTGGAGAAGGAAGCGGATTGCTATGCGGTGCTCGGCATCGTGCACAACCTGTGGCAGCCGATACCGAGCGAGTTCGACGACTACATTTCGCATCCCAAGAGCAACGATTACCGCAGCCTGCACACGGCCGTGGTCGGGCCGGAGGACAAGGCGCTGGAAGTACAGATCCGCACCTTCGACATGCATCGCCACGCCGAGCTGGGCGTGGCCGCGCACTGGCGCTACAAGGAAGGCGGCAGGAACGACGCGCGCATGGAGGAGAAGATCGCCTGGCTGCGCCAGCTGCTGGAGTGGAAGGACGACGTCGCCGACGCCAGCGAATTCGCCGCGCAGTTCCGCACCGAGCTGTTCCAGGACCAGGTCTATGTGCTCACGCCGCTGGGGCGGGTGATCGCGCTCGACCGCGGCGCCACGCCGATCGACTTTGCCTACGCCCTGCATACCGACCTCGGCCACCGCTGCCGCGGCGCGCGTGTGGACGGCGTCATGGTGCCGCTCAATACGTCGCTCGAGAACGGCCAGCGGGTAGAGATCATGGCCGTCAAGCAGGGCAGCCCCAGCCGCGACTGGTTGAACCCGCAACTGGGCTATGTGCAGACGCACCGTGCACGCTCCAAGGTGCGCACCTGGTTCAAGCAGCGCGACCAGGGCGAACTGACCCAGCTCGGCCGCGCGCAACTGGACAGGGAAAGAAAGCGCCTCGGCGTGGGCGACATCAAGCTGGACAAGCTTGCCCAGGACCTGAAGTTCAAGTCGGCCGACGAGTTTCTTGCCGCGTTGGGGCGCGGCGATGTCGGCCCGCAGATTCTCGCGCGCGCGCTGCGCGAACAGGGCGCACCGGCAGCGCCGGCGGTCGTGCGCAAGGCGCCGATATCGCGCAAGTCGGCAAGCGGCGTGGTGGTCGAAGGGCTGGGAGACGTGCCGCTGTCCATGGCACGCTGCTGCAAGCCGGAACTGCCGGCCCCCATCATAGCCTACACCACCGTGGGGCGCGGGGTGACCGTGCACCGCAAGAGCTGTCCGAACCTCGCCAAGTTCAATCCGGACCGCATCCTCCAGGCTGGCTGGGCGGAAAAGAAGGGCGAAGGCGGCTTCGCCTTCGTGGTCAGGCTGCGCGCCTTCGACCGTCAGGGGCTGCTGCGTGACGTGTCGGACGTGTTTACCCGGGAGCGCGTCGATGTGCTGAGGGTCAATACCGAATCGGTGGGCGAATATGCCAACATGGCCGTTACCCTCAAGGTCAGGGATGCCGCCCAGATCGGACGGCTTGTCAGCCGTCTGGAGCAGGTGCAGAGCGTGATCGCAGTCGAGAGAGGTTAACCGGGTCCCGGATTGGCTCAATCCGCCCAACTGCAAATTGCCCGTGGAAGCCGCGGAGCATGTCAGGCCAGGAAGACGGGAGCTCCGCCACATGTGCAAATTCCGTCTGGAACGCTTGCCTTTCCAAAACGGCTGGAGTTGCTTGCGCACCGGATGGTGATGATGGCGACGAGGCCGCCATGCTGCCAATCGAAAGCTTCCAGCCTGGCCGCGTCGACGGCCGCGACCGTCCCCCCGGAAGCATGCAGGCTGCCACAGCAGTAATATCGTTCGCATGACCGTGGCCACATTCCGCTTTTACCAAGAACTGGGCGATTTCCTGCCGCCGGGGCGGCGGCAGCGGGAGTTTTCCAGCCGCTGTGCGCGTGAGGCCACCGTCAAGCACATGATCGAGGCTCTGGGCGTGCCGCATACAGAAGTGGAGCTGATCCTCGTGAATGGCGTATCGGTGGGGTTCGGCCATGTGCTGGCAGACGGCGACCGCGTCGCGGTCTATCCGCGTTTCGAGGCCATGGACACCATCCCTTTGCTGCGGGTGCGCGAACACCCGATCCGGCCCCTCCGCTTTGTCGCCGATGCGCACCTTGGCGGCTTGGCCCACATGCTGCGCATGCTGGGTTTCGATACCCTGTACGACAACCATTTCGATGACGACGAACTGGCCGCCATTGCGGAGCGCGAAGGGCGCATCTTGCTGAGCCGCGATCGCGAACTGCTCAAGCGCCGCAGCATCACCCATGCCTGCTACCCGCACGCGCTGAAGCCGGAACAACAATTGCGCGAAATCGTCGAGCGACTGGGCCTTGCGCGCAGCGCCAGGCCGTTTACCCTGTGCCTGCACTGCAATGCGCCGCTACGCCCGGTCGACAAGGCCGGCGTGCTGGAGCGCCTGCCGCCGCGGGTGCGCGAAAACCATGAGCGCTTCAGCACCTGCGACCGATGCGGGCGGGTGTACTGGGAAGGCTCGCACTGGCGCAACATGCAAAGGGTGCTGGATGGCGTGCTGAATGGCTCGGGCCCAACCGCCTAGGCTTCTTGCAAAAAGCCTTTTTTCCGCTTGCGGCGAATGCCGCATAGCCGCTACAATGCGCGTCTTGCAGGCGCGTAGCTCAGCTGGTTAGAGCACCACCTTGACATGGTGGGGGTCGTTGGTTCGA
>DISR01000017.1 GCA_002421825.1 Thiobacillus sp. UBA6205
GGCCTCCTACAACATCACACCCCAAACCCATCGGCCCGGGGGCGGGCCTCCTACAACACCGCCTTTGTGGGAGCGGTGCCTGTGTGGGAGCGGCGCCCTCGCCGCGATTGGCCTTCCCCAAACCCATCGGCCCGGGGGCGGGCCTCCTACAACATCTCACCCCAAACCCCATCGGCCCGGGGGCGGGCCTCCTACAACATCCTGTGGGAGCGGCGCCCTCGCCGCGATCAGCCTTGCCTGCCCGGAAACGGCAGCACGGCGGCGGGTTCTTCGATGCGTTCCTTGCCGGCCATGGCCTGCAAGGCCTTGGGAAATTCGCCCATCAGCCGCGTCATGAGTTGCAGCGATCCGTCCGTATAGAAGGCGGCTTCGAATTCGATGCGCTCGTCGAGTGCGTTGCGCGCCTGGCGGCGGAAGGCCTGCCAGGCGATCTGCACCTGGGACGGGCGTTCGCGGTCGACGAAGACGATTTCTTCCTGGTCGATGACGGCGAGGTACTGCATGCTGCGAATGGGCACGAACACGCAGGGTTTGCCGCTTGAGCGGATGGCGCGCGCCAGCAGGAGGTGCGCGAGGTTGTATGTGTCCGCCGGCAAATGCCGCGTCTCGCGTAGAATCGGGTCTTCCCGGTATAGCTTCAGTTCCATAACTGCCTGCCCTCGTGTCGCTCAAACTTACTCCAGCCCAGTTCCAGGAAGCAAGCACCCTGCTGGTCGAGGTGCTGCAATTCGCGGCGCCGGCCGATGTCCTGCTGTCGGCGCATTTCCGCCGCAACGCAAAACTCGGCAGCCTCGACCGCGAGCGGATCGCCGACTGCGTGTACGGCGTGCTGCGCCGGCTGCTCGCGCTGCGCTGGCTCATGCCGGAGGCCACGCCGCGCCTGTTGCTGCTGATGTGGCTGGCGCGTTTCCAGGGCATCAGCCTGCGCGAGCTGGAGCCGCTCACGCGCGAGAAGGACCGCGCGAGTCTGGCCGAAGCCAAGGCGAAATCGCTCGACCAGGCCCCGCTGTCGGTGCAGGCCGAGCTGCCGGAATGGGTGATCGAAGCGCTCTCCGCCACGCATGACACCGCCGCCCTGCTCGCGCTGGGCCGCGCGCTCATGCAGCCGGCGCCGCTGGATTTGCGCGTGAACATCCACAAGGCCAACCGCGATGCGGTGCTGGCGAAACTCCGCGAAGCCGGCATCGAGGCGGCGCCCACGCCCTGGTCGCCGTGGGGCATCCGCATCGCGCATCCGTTCGACCTTTCGCGCCATCCATTGTTCAAGGAGGGCCTGATCGAGGTGCAGGACGAGGGCAGCCAGTTGCTGGCGCTGCTGACCGGGGCGCGGCGCGGGGAGATGGTGGCGGACCTGTGCGCGGGCGCGGGCGGCAAGACGCTGGCGCTGGGGGCAAGCATGGCCTCCAGCGGCCGGCTGTATGCCTTCGACATCAGCGAGAAGCGGCTCGCCAGGCTGTCGCCGCGCCTGAAACGCTCGGGCCTGTCGAACGTGACGGCGCAGGTGATCGCCAACGAGAACGACACGCGCCTCAAGCGCCTCGCCGGCAAGCTCGACCGCGTGCTGATCGACGCGCCCTGCTCGGGCCTGGGCACGCTGCGCCGCGACCCGGGCCTGAAATTCCGCCAGTCGCCGGACGCGGTGGCCGCGCTCGCACGGACGCAGGCGAGCCTGATCCGCGCCGGCGGCCGGCTGGTCAAGCCCGGCGGCCGCCTGGTGTACGCCACCTGCAGCCTGTTGCCGGCGGAGAACCAGGCCATCGTGCAAGGCTTTCTCGCCGAGCACCCCGAGTTCAGGCGCGTGCCGGCGAACGAGGCGCTGGCCGCGTGCCGGGTCGCGCTCGACACCGGCGAATATCTGCAGATGAATCCGGCCGCGCATGGCACGGATGGTTTTTTTGCGGCAGTATTGGAAAAACAAGCCTGACAATTCGATAACAACGGGCCCGTCGACCCCATGCCTGAGAGCCCCATCAATCCGGACCGCGCACAGACCCTGAGCGGACTGTTCCGCGCGCGCGCGGCGGCCACGCCGGACAAGCCGGCCTACCGCCAGTACGACGCCGCGTCGGAATCCTGGAAAAGCTTCAGCTGGCGCGAGATCGCGCATGAGGTCGCGCGCTGGCAGGCGGCGCTGGCGCAGGAGGCCCTTGCCCCCGGCGACCGCGTCGCGGTGATGCTGAAGAACTGCGCGGAGTGGGTGATCTTCGACCAGGCCGCGCTGGGCCTGGGGCTGGTGACGGTGCCGCTTTATCTCGACGACCGCCCGGACAACGCCGCCTGGATCATCGACAACGCGGGCGCGCGCCTTTTGCTGGTGGAGGGCCGCTTCCAGCACCGCAAGGTGGCGGAGATCGTCGCCACGTCGAAGTCGCTGCAGCGCGTGGTGAGCCTGCTGCCGCCGGAAAGGCTCGCGGACTGGAGCCCGAAGTTCGTGCTGGCCGCGGACTGGCTGAAGGCGGCCGCGGGCGCCGAGGTGCGCGAGCGCCGCATCGACGCCGACATGCTGGCTTCCATCGTCTACACCTCGGGCACGACCGGCCGCCCCAAGGGGGTGATGCTCACGCACGAGAACATGCTGTGGAACGCGTGGTACGCAAGCCGCTGCGCGGATTTCGGCGCCGACGAGGTCTTCCTGTCCTTTTTGCCGCTGTCGCACACGCTTGAGCGCACCGGCGGCTATTACCTGCCCATGCTCGCGGGCTGCGAGGTGGCCTTCGCGCGCTCGATCAACCTGCTCGCGCAGGATCTGCTCAGCATCCGCCCGACGGTGCTGGTTTCGGTGCCGCGCATCTACGAGCGCGTGCATGCGCGCATCCAGGATGCGCTGGCGAAGAAGGGGCCGGCCGCGCAGGCCCTGTTCGCACTTGCCGTCGATGTCGGCTGGAGCCGCTTCGAGCACGCGCAGGGCCGCGCGCCCTGGCATCCCAGGCTGCTCTTGTGGCCGCCGCTGAAGAAGCTGGTGGCCGACGGCGTGACGCAGAAGCTCGGCGGCCGCCTGAAATACGCAATCTCGGGCGGGGCCGCCCTGCCGCCCCGGATCGCCCGGGTCTTCATCAGCCTGGGCGTGCCGCTGCTGCAGGGCTACGGCCTCACCGAGGCAAGCCCGGTGGTGACGGTCAACCGTCCCGAATCGAACATCCCCGAGAGCATCGGCCTGCCGCTGCCGGGCATGGAAATGAAGATCGGCGAGCACGACGAATTGCTCACGCGCAGCCGCTGCGTGATGCGCGGCTACTGGGACAACCCCGAGGCCACCGCCGCCGCCATCGACGGCGCCGGCTGGCTGCACAGCGGCGACCAGGTGCGCGTGGACGATCGCGGCCACTATCACATCATCGGCCGCATCAAGGACATCATCGTGCTGAACAACGGCGAGAAGGTGCCGCCCGGCGACATGGAGTCGGCCATCACCCTCGATCCGCTGTTCGGGCAGGTGATGCTGGTCGGCGAGGGCAAGCCCTTTCTCGCCGCGCTCGCCGTGCTGGACGAGGAGCACTGGCAATCCTGGTGCGCGGAGCAAAACCTCGACGCATCGCGTGCCGAAACCCTGCGCGACAGCCAGGTGCACAAGAAGCTGCTCGCCAGGCTGGCCGGCCGCCTCCGGGATTTTCCCGGTTACGCGCAGGTCAGGCGCGCGCATTTCACGCTCGAGCCGTGGACCGTGGAAAACGGCTATCTCACGCCGACCATGAAAACCAGGCGCAACCGGATAGCGGAACGCCATGCGCAGGAAATCGAGGCCATGTTCCGCAACCTGGCCGGCTAGAACAATCAGGATTACTTGACGGAGAAACAATAAATGCACCGAACGCACGCACTTTCAGGCCTCCTTGTCGCGGCCCTTGCCGGCCACGCCCATGCGGCCGGCTTTTCCCTGATCGAACAGAGCGCCAGCGGCCTCGGCAACGCCTATGCCGGCGCCGCGGCCGTGGCCCAGGACGCGAGCACCCTCTATTTCAATCCGGCCGGCATGGCGCTGTTGCCGGACAGCCAGCTCGTGCTTGCCGGGCACCTCATCAGGCCCCGCGCGGAATTTTCCGGTTCGGTCACGCCGGACATCGGCGGCAACCAGGGCGGCGATGCCGGCGGCTGGGCGCTGGTGCCGAATTTCTACTACGCGCGCAGGCTCACCCCCACGCTGCATGCCGGCATCGGCGTCAATGCGCCTTTCGGCCTCAAGACGGAATACGACGACGGCTGGATCGGCCGCTACCAGGCGCTCAAGTCGGAGGTGAAGACGATCAACGTCAACCCTTCCCTCGCCTGGAAGCCGACCGAAAACCTTGCCGTCGGCGCGGGGGTCAGCCTCCAGCGCATCGAGACGACCCTGAGCAACTTCGCGGGCGCCGCCGGCACCGCCAAGGTGCAGGGCGATGATTACAGCTGGGGCTTCAACCTCGGCGCCCTGTGGCAGGTCTCGCCGCAGACCCGCCTGGGCCTGGCCTACCGCTCCGAAATCGAACACGAACTGGAAGGCAAGGCACGATTCAATGCCATGCCGGAACTGAACAGCGGCATCACGGCAAAAACCACCCTGCCGGATTCGGCCTCGCTGAGCCTGTTCCACAGGCTGTCGCCGCAATGGGAGCTGCTTGCCGACATCAGTTGGATGGGCTGGAGCGATTTCGACGAGCTGGCCATTTACCGCAACAGCGGCTCGCTGCTCTCCTATACGCCGGAGAACTGGAACGACAGCATGCGCTACTCGCTGGGCGCAACCTGGCATGCCAGCGACAGGCTGAGCCTGCGCGGCGGCGTGGCTTACGACGAGGCGGTGGTTTCCGAAGCCGACCGCACCGCCCGCATTCCCGACGGTCCGCGCACCTGGCTGGCCGTGGGCGGACAATACCGGCTCTCGCGCCAGGACGCGCTGGATTTCGGCTATGCGCACCTGTTCGTCGGCGACGTCAGGATCAGCAGCCCCGCCGAGGGCACGATCCCGATGAGCCCCATACTGACGGGAGCCTATGACAGCGCCGTGGACATCATCAGCTTCCAGTACACCCATGCCTTCTGAAGGCCCGTCGCAGGTATGATTGATGCCGTCATTCGACGGCCCTGGCTTATGGCAGACTCACCACCGCACATCGACAATCTGCTGCTGCAACTGGTTGCCGACAGCCACAACACCGCCCTGCTGGTCCAGGCCGGCGTGCTGGTGCTGGCGGCGCTGCTCGGCTGGGGACTCGCGCGATTCCTGCGTTCGCGCATCTCGGGCATCGAACGGGCCTGGGCCGCGGGGGCGGCGGGCCTGCGCAAGGTGGGCATGCCGCTTCTGTTCCTGGCCCTGGTCTGGCTGTCCAGGGAACTGCTGGGCCTGTGGCAGGACGAGCTCCACCTGCTCAATCTCGCCATCCCCCTGCTCTCCGCCCTGGTCGGCGTCCGGCTGCTCATCCACGTCCTCCGCCATGCGCTCAGGCCCGGCGAGGCCCTGAAGGCCTGGGAGCGCACCATCGCCTGGGCCGTCTGGCTGGGCGTCGCCATGCACATCACGGGGGTGCTGCCGCGCATCAGCCAGGCGCTGGACGCGGTCGCCTTCAGTTCGGGCTCGCACCGGTTCTCGCTCCTGACGCTGTTCGAGGCGCTGACCGTCATCGTGCTGGCGGTCATCCTCGCGCTGTGGGTGTCGCAATTCATCGAAAGCCGGCTGATGAAGGTGCCGCACATGGACCTGAGCCTGCGCATGGCCTTCACCAAGGCCGCGCGCACCCTTCTGCTGGTGCTGGCGGTGCTGGTCGCGCTGCCGGCGGTGGGCATCGACCTCACCGTGCTGTCGGTATTCGGCGGGGCGCTCGGCGTGGGGCTGGGCTTCGGCCTGCAGAAGATCGCCAGCAACTACGTGTCCGGCTTCATCATCCTGCTCGACCGCTCGATCCGCATCGGCGACATGGTCACGGTGGACAACAAGTACGGCCAGGTCAGCCAGATCAACACCCGCTATACCCTGCTCAGGGCCCAGGACGGCACCGAGTCCATCATTCCCAACGAACTCCTGATCACGCAGACCGTGGTCAACCATTCGCTGTCCAGGCCGGACATCCGGGTGGGACTGCCCATCCAGGTGGCCTACTCGACCGACCTCGGCCAGGCCCGCGACCTGATGCTGGAAGTCGCGCGCGCGCACCCGCGCGTGATCACCGAGGGCGACAACCTGCCCAGGGTGCTGCTCAGCGAATTCGCCGACAACGGCATCAACCTGGAGCTGGCGGTGTGGATCCACGACCCCGAGGAAGGCCAGCTGAACCTCAGATCCGACCTGTACTGGGCCATCTGGGAAGCCTTCAGGAAGGCCGATATCGAGATCCCGTTCCCGCAGCGCGTGGTGCACATGGCCGGAAAACCGATTGACCGGGGCTTTGCCGCATAATGAGGCATCTCTCGTGTCTGTTTTGAAGGACGAATTGCATGCCGTTATCCGTGTTTGAGCTGCCGCTGTGGAACCTCCCCTGGTGGCACTATGCGCTGATCACGCTGGCGCTGACCCACATCACCATCGCCTCGGTCACCATTTTCCTGCACCGCCACCAGGCCCACCGCGCGCTGGACCTGCACCCCGCCGTCAGCCATTTCTTCCGTTTCTGGCTGTGGCTGACCACGGGCATGGTGACCAGGGCCTGGGCCGCCATCCACCGCAAGCACCACGCCAAGTGCGAAACCGCGGAAGACCCCCACAGTCCGCAGGTGCTGGGCCTGAAAAAGGTGTTCTTCGAAGGCGCCGAGCTCTACCGCGCCGAAGCCGGGAACCCCGAAACCCTGGAGAAATACGGCCGCGGCACCCCCGACGACTGGCTGGAGCGCCATGTCTACACGCCGCATTCGGCCAGGGGCATCGTGCTCATGCTGCTGGTCGACGTCGCCCTGTTCGGCCCCATCGGCATTACCATCTGGGCGGTGCAGATGGCCTGGATTCCCGTGACCGCGGCCGGCATCATCAACGGCATGGGCCACTGCTGGGGCTACCGCAATTTCGCCTGCGAGGACGCGTCCACCAACCTCTCGCCGTGGGGCATCCTCATCGGCGGCGAGGAGCTGCACAACAACCACCACGCCTACGGCACCAGCGCGCGCCTGTCGAACAGGTGGTACGAGTTCGACATCGGCTGGCTGTACATCCGCATCCTGGAAACCCTGGGCCTGGCCAGGGTGCGCCGCGTGGCGCCCACGGTGAAGTGGCTGTCGCCCAGGCCCAGCGTCGACTTCTCGACCGTGCAGGCCGTCATCACCCACCGCTACGACGTGATGACCCGCTACGCCAGGCTGATGAACCGGCAGTTGAAGGACCATCTGCCGCAGGGCGTGAACCTGGAGAAAATGCGCGAGTGGCTGCGCCTCGCCCCCGCCGTGCTCGGGCAGGACGAGAAGGCCGCGGTCGAGCAGGCGCTGGAGAAAAGCGACAGGCTGGCCCAGATCTACCACATGCGCCAGGAACTGGCCCGCATCTGGGAACGCTCCACGCTCTCGCGGGAGCAGCTGGTGCAGAACCTGCAGGACTGGTGCCAGAAGGCCGAGGCCAGCGGCATCGAGGCCCTGCGCGACTTCTCGCTCAAGCTGAGAAGCTACGCCTGACGGGGTTTGCCGGCTGGCCAGGGCCAGCCGGCAGGCGTCCCTCCCGAAGATGGGCGCGGTTCACGTTTTGTTTGCATATTTGTTTATCTTGTTGTACTTATATTATCCGTTCTCATTCGCACCCGGCCGACCAGACAGCAATCCATGCAAAAGATCAGGCGCTCTCATATCCTGCGCGTTCGGCTTGGCGAATTCGTCCTCCCCCCGATCGAAGACGGCCTCGTACTCGGGCGCGATTCCCCCATCGGGCCGGTAGCGGTTGGCAAGGCGTTGGGCTTGCTCACCAGCACGCCATTTGAACACGTCCCCGTCGAGGAGGATGACGTCATCGGCGACCTGCTGGTACGCAGCGCCATCCTGCGCAAGATTTCTTCGTCCGACCTCGTGGCCTTCGTGCTGCAGGAGATTCGGCCTCTGATGGGCCCGGAGGAAATCCTGCATCTGCACCTGGACATAGAGCTGCAGATTGAAGGCAAAAGCCAATGAACCCTCGATTGACGCTAAGGCAGGCCCTGTCCCCGATGTTGGCACGGGTGCAGGCCGAGTTGCGTTATGGGGAAATAGACGGCGACGGAAGCGACTTGCGCGTATTCGCGGTGTTCGACGATGAACGCCTGCTCGGACTGGTTTCGGAGAAACAGGCCATGCTGTTCCCCGGCCGAATCTTTGCCGACCTCATCGTATTGCGGCAGCCGCGCCCGCTGACGGAGGACACCCCGCTTGAGCAGGCAATTGACCGCCTTGAGGAATCGCGAAGCGATTTCCTCCCGGTGCAGGACGCGGACGGGAAATTCCTCGGCGTGATCACCCGGGCGTCCCTTTTCGGCGCCCTGGCCAAAAGCGAACACACGCTCAACGAAGAACGCGCCAGCCTCATCCGGCAATTGCAAACCGAACTCGACAATCGCCGCATTGCGACCTCGGTATTCGAAACGACCAGCGAGGGAATCGTCGTCACCGATGCGCAAGCCCATATCATCCTGGTCAACCGGGCCTTCACCGAGACCACCGGCTACACGCCGGATGAAGTTCGCGGCCAGACGCCGCACCTGTTCAGTTCCGGGCACCACAAACATGATTTCTACGAGAACATGTGGGCCAGCATTACCCAGACCGGCGCCTGGAGCGGGGAAATATGGAACCGGCGCAAGAATGGGGAAATATATCCCGAATGGCTGCACATCAACGCCATCCGCGACGATGCGGGCAATGTCACGCACCATGTCGGCGTATTCTCGGATATCAGCCAGCACAAGACGGTGCAGAAACGCCTGCACGATCTGGCCTATTACGATGCCCTGACCCACCTGCCCAACCGGCAGCTTTTTTATGAGCGCCTAGAACAGGCCGTTGCGATCGCTGACCGGGACCGGCGCGGATTTACCCTTTTGTTCCTGGACTTTGACCGCTTCAAGGAAATCAATGATTCCCTGGGCCACCGGTTCGGCGACCAGCTGCTTGTCGAGGCCGCGCAACGTTTGCGCAGCCTGATACGGACCACCGATACGGTGGCGCGCTGGGGAGGGGACGAGTTCATTCTGATTCTGCAGGAACCCGAGGGAGCCTGGAAGGCCGCCCCGGTGGCACGCAAGATCATCCATGCCTTCGATTCCCCCGTCCGCTTCAACGGCAATGAAACCTACATTTCCGCCAGCATCGGCATCGCCCGTTATCCTGATGACGGCGACAGCATGGAACTGCTGGTCAGCAATGCCGACGCCGCCATGTATCGCGCCAAGGGAAACGGCCGGGCGTGCTATTCGTTCTACACGCCCGAATTGAACCAGCACCTTGTGGAACACCTGAAACTGGAGAACGCGCTGCGCACCTGCCTGCATGAAGGCGGCCTGACGCTGGCCTGGCAACCCCAATTCCGGCTGGCGGACGGCCTGCTTACGGGGGTCGAGGTTCTCACGCGCTGCCACCATTCCGGCCTGGGCGACATCCCGCCTGTCAAATTCATTCCCATTGCCGAGGAATGCGGCCTGATCTTCGAACTCGGCCAGTGGGTGCTCAATGAGGCTGCCAGCCATGCAGCCCAACTCTGCAATTGCGGCACCCCTCCAGAAGGGCTGCGCGTGGCCGTCAACATCTCGCCCTTGCAAATGCGCAATCGCGACCTGGCGCAGGAGTTTATCGAGCCGCTCATGAAACATGGCCTGACTCCGGCTTGCATCGAGCTGGAAATTACCGAAAGCGCGCTGATGAGCAAGGAATTCTCCGCCGAGGACGGCCTGCAAAAACTCAGCGACCTGGGCATGCATTTCGCGATAGACGACTTCGGCACCGGCTACTCCAACCTGGCCTACCTGAAACGCTTTGCCGTCCACCGGCTCAAGATCGACCGCGCTTTCATACAGGAAATCGCCGAATCCGAAACGGATCGGCAGATTGTGGCCGCCATCATCAGCATGGGCCACAGCCTGGGGCTGAAACTGGTCGCCGAGGGCGTCGAAACCGAAGCGCAAAAAAACATCCTGATGCAATTGGAGTGCGATGAAGTGCAAGGCTTTTTGTTCGGACGGCCGCTTCCTTTCGATGAGTTCGTCAAGCTGTTGCCTGCGCACGAGAATCCATGCAAAAGCCATTGATAAGGCGCGAATCGTCGATTTTCCAGCGCAATTGACGTTTCCCCTGCGCAAAAGCCGAATCCCGGTTAATTCTCCGTTCACGGCGCATCCGCGCCCACACAAACTGCCCACGTACCGAAAACAACCCGCAACTATTTGTTTTATCGGGTATTAATTAATCAAGTAATCTTGCCGTTTCATGCATTGTCGGCAATTCCCCTTGTCGCCCGACGGCAATGCCAAGAATTTTCTGGCATTGATGCGTGGAAGCAGCATCTAGAATCGTTTAATAATTCGATGCGTGACTTGACCAACCATAGTGAAGCAGGGAGATTCAAATGACACGTCCATTGCTGCACATCGTGAATGCCGGCGTCGCCAGCGAGTGGCCGACACCGACCGAAAGGGGAAACTCCGCCTTCGTCATGATCGTGGATGACCGCCCCACCGCGCGCAGCCTGCTCATGGGCCTGGCGCGCTCGCTGGAGCTGGGGCTGCACGTGGAGTGCTTCGCCGACCCGCAGGCGGCGCTGGACCGCGCCATGGCGCAGACGCCGGATCTCGTCATTTCGGATTACCGCATGCCGGGCATGGACGGCATCGAATTCATCCGCCGGCTGCGCGAGGTGCCGAAGCTGTATGAAGTCCCGATCGTCATGGTGACGGTGGTGGAGGACCGCCAGATCCGCTACCAGGCCCTGGAGTCGGGCGCCACCGATTTCCTCACCCGCCCGATCGATCCGCAGGAATGCCGCGCCCGCTGCCGCAATCTGCTGGCCCTGCGCCGCTCGCAAAAAAACGTGCTCGACCGCGCCAAGTGGCTGGAAGACCAGGTGATGCAGGCGACGCTGGACATCCGCATCCGCGAGAAGGAAACCCTGCTCAGGCTCGCCAAGGCCGGCGAATACCGCGACGAGGAAACCGGCAACCACATCATCCGCATGGCCAAGTACTCGCGCCTGATCGCCGAGGAGCTCAAGCTGACGGCCATGGAATGCGACGAAATCGAGTCTTCTTCGCCCATGCACGACATCGGCAAGATCGGCATCTCCGACCATATCCTGCACAAGCCCGGACCGCTTGACGAAGCGGAGTGGAAGACCATGCGCATGCACACGGTGATCGGCCACAAGATGCTGTCCGACAGCCCGTCGCGCTACCTGCAGATCGGCGCCGTGATCGCCCTCGGGCACCACGAGAAGTTCGACGGCACGGGCTATCCATACGGCCTCGCCGGCGACGCCATCCCGCTGCCCGCGCGCATCGTCGCGGTGGCCGACGTGTTCGATGCGCTGATCGCGAAACGGCCATACAAGAATCCCTGGCCGCCCGAAAAGGCGCTGGACTACATCAAGTCGGGCGCGGGCAGCCATTTCGACCCGGACTGCGTCCATGTCTTCCTGAGACGGCTGGACGAGGTCATGCATGTCATGCGGAAATACAGCGACGGCTCCCAACACGACCAGGCATGATCCACAGCTTGAAAACGTTCCTGCGCGAAAGCGGCAAGGCCGTCGCCCGCCGCGTGCGCTCGCGCCCCGACACCGAGTTCCAGCAGGCCTTCATCCGCATCATCATCGGCCTGGCCTTCGCCTTCTATTTCACCGACAAGGATGTGCTCACCGGCTATCCCCAGCACTCGGCCTGGGTCGTGCTCCTGATGTGGGCCTTCGTCGGCTGGTCGGTCGTGCTGACCCTGCTCGCCTTCGTGAGCCGCGAGGCCTCGCCCGTGCGGCGCTATCTCGGCATGCTTTCCGACACGCTCATCACCACCTACCTGATGGCGGTGACCGGCGAGGCGGGCGCGGCGCTGGTGTTCGTCTATCTGTGGGTGACGCTGGGCAACGGTTTCCGCTATGGCATCCGCTACCTGGTCGCCTGCGGCGGGCTGTCGGTGACCGGTTTCGCTTTCGTGATCGCGACCAGCCCGTTCTGGCAGACGCACACCGGCATCGCCACGGGCCTGATGATCATGCTGGTGCTGATACCAGGCTATACGCTATTCCTGCTCAAGCAGTTGTACCGCGCCATCGAGCAGGCCAAGGCCGCCAATGCCGCCAAGTCGGCCTTCCTGGCCAACATGAGCCATGAGTTGCGCACGCCTTTGAACGGCGTGATCGGCATCGCCGACCTCTTGCGCGAAACCCCGCTCAACAAGGAGCAGCAGGAGCTGACCCAGGTCATTCACGCTTCCGCGCTGGCCCTGCACCGCCTGATCGAGAACGTGCTCGACATCTCGCGCATCGAGGCCGGCAAGCTGACCTGCGTCAACGAGGATTACGACCTGCACTACCTGATCAATTCGCTGGTGATGATGCTGGAGCCGCAGGCGCACCGCAAAGGCCTGGTGATGGCCGCGCACATCGCGCCGCGCACGCCCTTCTTCCTGCACGGCGATGTCCAGCACCTGCGCCAGGTGCTGATCAACCTCGTCGGCAACGCCATCAAGTTCACCGAGCACGGCCGCGTCGATGTCTATGTGCGTCCCTTCGCCGAGCTGGGGCGCACCTGGCTGCACTTCGAGGTGACCGATAGCGGCATCGGCATCCCTTCGGAAATGCAGCGGCGGATTTTCGAAAGCTTCACCCAGGCGGATGCTTCCATCACGCGCCGCTACGGCGGCACCGGGCTGGGCACCAGCATCTCCAAGCAGCTGGTGGAAATGATGGGCGGGCGCATCGGCCTCAACAGCCTGCCGGGCGAAGGCACCACGTTCTGGTTCGAGTTTCCGGTCGAGGAACAGGAACAGCATCCGCTGCGCGATCTGCTGCCGGACCGCCTGCGCGTGGGCATGCTCGCCAGCCCCGAGCTGAGCCGGCGCCTGAGCGACCTGATCGGCAACTGGGACGGCGAGGCCGTCGCCCTGAACGCCAACGCGAACTCGGTCGTCGGCATGATCACGGGATCGGAGGTCGCCCCGGATGCGCTGATCGTGGAACGCAACCTGCTCGGCACGGATCCCGCCCAGTTCGTGCGGCTTTTGCATGACAGTCCGGGATTCGGGCATTTCCCGGTCATCCTGATCGACGCCGACGCCGCCGGCCACCAGGACGACGTGTGGGTGAAGGCCGGTTACAGCGCGGTGCTGCAATTGCCGGTCAATCCGACCCTGCTGTTCAACGTGCTGCACGAAGCCGCCAGCCACAAGAATCTGCCGGAGAACGTGGTGTCGCTGGCGGAGCATTTCCAGGCGCGGGCGGGGCGCACCCGCCTGCGCATCCTCGTGGCGGAGGACAACCCGGTCAACCAGCGCGTGATGCGCGGGCTGCTGGAGCACGCCGGACATGAGGTGGTGATGGCAAACGACGGCGAGGAGGCGCTGGATTTGCTGGAAGCCAACGCCGGCCAGCTCTCGCTGGCGATCATGGACATGCACATGCCCGGCCTGTCGGGGCCGGAAACGGTGAAGCGCTGGCGCTTCATGGAAAAGAGCCACCTGCCCATCATCATGCTGACGGCGGACGCGCGCAACGAGGCGGAACGGCATTGCCGCGAAGCGGGGGCGGACGACTTCCTGACCAAACCGGTCAACAGCCGCGCGCTGCTGGACAAGGTCGCGCAACTCGCCCTGCCCGGCAAGGACGAGGCGGCCAGGGCGGCGGGCGGCAAGCCGCACAGGCCGGCCTGCGTGATCGACGATTCCATCCTCAAGGAACTCGCCGAGTTCGGCGGCGGACTGGACTTCGTCCGCGAGCTGGTCAACGAATTCCGCCAGGACAGCAACCGCGCCCTGCAGGCGACGCGCCAGGCCCTCGTCGACCGCAACTACGGTGCCTGGCGAGAGCAGATGCACATGCTGAAGGGCGGCGCCAGCGACGTCGGCGCCCAGGCCATGGCCGAGGCATGCGACGAAGCCGAGCGCATCAAGCCTTTCGAAATCACGCTTCCGCTCGCCTCGGAACGGCTGGACATGGTGAGCGCGGCGCAGCAGCAGGCGCTCTCCGCCATGGAGGAGTTCCTAGCCCGCCAGCAAAGCGCCCTGGGCCTGTGAGGCCAGGGCCTCCGCCTTTCCGTTCTGGCGCGCGACCAGCCGCTCCATCATGCGCAAATCCTTGGGCCCGAGGCGGAACGCAGCGTCCACCCAGATTTCGGTGATGCGCATAAGCTCCTCGTAGGAGACGGGCTGGCTGACTTCGCGCGCCTCGCGCAAGGCCAGGGTGCCGTTTCTGGCGCGCGACTCCCGCCTGACGAATTCGTAGACGGCCTGCTCGCCTTCGCCGGGCTCGGCCAGCACGTCGACCACGCCCATGTCGTAGAGCTCCTCGGCGGTGTACAGCTTGCCCGAGAGGATGATCTTTTCCGCCTGGTGGTGCCCGATGCGGCGGCCGAGCAGGGTCAAGGCGCCCATGCCCGGGAACAGGTTGAAGAGGATCTCCGGAAAGCCGAGCTTGCAGCCGCGCTCGGCGATCAGGGCGTTGCCGGACAGCGCGCATTCGAAGCCGCCGCCCAGCGCGTCGCCCTGCACCAGGGTAATGGTCTTGAGGTTCGGGCGTTCAAGATGCGCCGCGATCAGGTAAAGCGGCTCGATGCAGGCACGCGCATACTTCAGCAGGTTGGCGCGGTCCTGTTCCAGAATGAGCCGATGGAACAGGTTGAGGTCGCCGCCAAGGTTGAACACACCCGGGACGGACGAGGCGATGACGGCGTAGGTGATTTCGTCCTGCCGCGGACTGCTGTCGATCAGTTCGGTAAGGTCGCCGAACCAGCGCATGAAGTCTGCCAGCAGGGTGTAGGTGTAGCACGGTCGCGGCTCGGCATGCATGTAGCCCCATGCGATGCCGTTGTGCGCATCGAGATAGGCGGTCAACTGGGTATTGCCATCGCTGACCGGCTGAAGCTTGGATTGGACAAATTGCAAATGCGACATGATGTTCTCCCGGGCGGTTGATCATGACGGGTATTCGTCATTAACGCTCAGGCTAGTCGGCTTGCTTCGCGGTGGCAAGCCGGCCGGCGCCCCGGCGAACGGCGCGCGGGCGCGGGGGCGGCGCAGCATAAAAAAACCCGCCGGACGGCGGGTTTTTCCCGGAACCGAAGCCTGCTTACTTCAGCTTGGTTTCCTTGTACATCACATGCTTGCGGGCCTTGGGATCGAACTTCATGATCTCCATCTTGCCGGGCATGGTCTTCTTGTTCTTGGTGGTGGTGTAGAAGTGGCCGGTGCCCTCAGTGGACTCCAGCTTGATTTTTTCGCGTCCGCCTTTTGCCATGATCTACCCCTTAAATCTTTTCGCCGCGGGCGCGCATTTCGGCGAGAACGGCATCGATGCCATTCTTGTCGATGGTGCGCAGCGCCGCATTGGTAAGCCGCAGGGTGACATAGCGGTTTTCGCTCTCGACCCACAGACGGCGGTTTTGCAGGTTGGGCAGAAACCGGCGCTTGGTTTTGTTGTTTGCGTGGGAAACGTTGTTCCCAGACATGGGCTTCTTGCCCGTTACCTGACATACGCGAGCCATGATGCGCTCTCCAAGAATAAAATATTTAGTAACCCGCGAATCCGGCGAACCGGCCGAATTCGGAAAAACGCGGATTATGCCATGAAAACCGATGCGGAGCCAACCCCCTCGCGACACCCTAGGAAACTGTAGCGAGCGGGCGCAGTAAGTTTACTGGGGTGTCGCTAAAGAAGCCCGGACTCGGCAAACGACACCCCGCCCGCCCCGGCCACCACGAAATGGTCCAGCACCCGCACCTCGACCAGGGCCAGGGATTGCCTCAGCGTCTGGGTCAGGATCTTGTCGGCCTGGCTGGGCTCGGCCACGCCCGAAGGGTGGTTGTGCGCCAGGATCAGGCCGGCGGCGTTGTGCGCCAGCGCGCGCTTGACTACCTCGCGCGGGTAGACGCTGGTCTGGGTGAGCGTGCCGCGGAACAGCATCTCGGCCTGGATGGCGCGGTTCTGCGCGTCCAGGAACACCACCCAGAACTCCTCGTGCGGCTTGTCCTTCAACAACAGGCTCAGATAGCTGCGCACGGCCGAGGGCGAAGACAGGGCGTCGCCGCTCTTCATGTCCTCCTTCAGCGCGCGGCCCGCCATTTCCATGACCGCCTTCAACTGGGCGTACTTGGCCGGCCCCAGGCCGGGGGCCTGGCAGATCGCGTCGCGCCCGGCCAGGCACAGGCGCGACAGGCCGCCGAAGCGGTCGAGCAGTTCGCGCGCGAGGTCGACCGCGCTCTTGCCGGCGACCCCGGTGCGCAGAAACAGGGCCAGCAGTTCGGCGTCGGTCAGGCTATGCGCGCCGTGTTCCAGAAGTTTTTCGCGCGGACGGGCGTCCGCCGGCCAGTCTTTAATTCCCATGCTGCCCTGCCTCCCATATAAAATGCTGTTTTTACGCTTTTTGCCATGACTGACACCCGCCGCGCAAGCATCATCCTGGGCATCACCGGGGGCGTGGCCGCCTACAAGGCGGCGGAACTGGCACGCCTGTGGCTCAAGGCCGGTTATGCGGTACAGGCGGTGATGACCGAGGCCGCGACGCATTTCGTCGGCGCGGCCACCTTGCAGGCGCTGACCGGGCGGCCGGTATTGACCGGGCTTTGGGGCAGCACCCTCACCCCAACCCTCTCCCGCGAAGGGGAGAGGGGGCAAACGCTGGGCCCAAACCGACTTGACGGCATGGACCATATCCACGCCAGCCGCGAAGCCGACCTGATTGTCGTGGCGCCGGCGTCCGCCGATTTCATGGCCAAGCTCGCGCAGGGCCGCGCCGATGACCTCTTGTCCACCCTGTGCCTCGCGCGCGCCTGTCCCTTGATGCTGGCGCCGGCCATGAACCGCGAGATGTGGGGCAACCCCGCGACCCAGCGCAACCTCGCGCAGCTGATCGAGGACGGCGTGCGCATCGTCGGACCCGACAGCGGCGAACAGGCCTGCGGCGAAACGGGGCTCGGGCGCATGAGCGAGCCGCAGGCGATTTTCGATGCGGCGCAGTCCTTCCTGTACAACGGCACGCTGGCCGGCAAGAAGGTGCTCATCACCGCCGGCCCCACCTACGAACCGATCGACCCGGTGCGCGGCATCACCAACCTGAGCTCGGGCAAGATGGGCTATGCGCTCGCCGCCGCCGCGCGCGAAGCCGGCGCCGAGGTGACCCTGATCTCCGGCCCGACCGCGCTCGCCACGCCGGCCGGGGTGGCGCGCATCGACGTGACCACGGCAGGTGAAATGTACGACGCGGTGATGGAAAAGGTCGCCGGCCAGGACGTGTTCATTTCCGTGGCCGCCGTGGCGGACTACCGCCCGGCCGAAACCGGCGCGCAGAAGATCAAGAAAGACGAGCGGCCGCTCACGCTGAATCTGATCCCCAACAAGGACATCCTCGCCAGCGTGGCGGCGCTGCCGCAGGCGCCCTTCTGCGTGGGCTTCGCCGCCGAAACCGAGAAACTGCTGGAGCACGCCGAGGCCAAGCGCAAGAAGAAACGGCTGCCCATGCTGGTCGCCAACCTCGCCCAGCACGCCCTCGGTGCCGACGAGGCGGAACTGATCATGCTGGACGACAAGGGCAGCCACCCCTTGCCGGCGGCCGACAAGCTCAGCCAGGCGCGCCGCATCGTTTCCCGCCTGGCCCAATTCCTGAACTGACGAAACGCCATGAAGCTGGAAGTCAAAGTCCTCAACGAAAAAATCCGCGGCCAGTTGCCGCATTACGCCACGCCGGGTTCCGCCGGCCTCGACCTCAGGGCCTGCATCGACCAGGCCATCACCGTGAACCCGGGCGAAACCCACCTCATCCCCACCGGCATGGCCATCCACCTGGGCGATCCCGGCTATGCCGCGCTGATCCTGCCGCGCTCGGGCCTGGGCCACAAGCATGGCATCGTCTTGGGCAACCTGGTGGGGCTGATCGACTCGGACTACCAGGGCGAGCTCATGGTGTCGTGCTGGAACCGCGGGCAGACCGCCTTCGTGCTGCAGCCGATGGAGCGGCTGGCGCAGCTGGTGGTGGTGCCGGTGATCCAGGTCGACATGCAGGTGGTCGAAGAATTCGCGCAAAGCCGCCGCGGCGAGGGCGGCTTCGGCAGCACCGGCAAGCAGTAGTTCGACGAAATCAGAACAAGGCTTTTTCCACCGCGGCGTTCGCGGAGGACGCGGTCAATTTGATTGCCTCAGGGCTTCACCCGCAGCGCCACCACGCCCAGCAGGCTCAGCAACAGCAGCACCACCGGCGCATTGCCCCAGCGTGCATAAGGGGTCATGCCTTCGAAACCCTGCGCTTCGCCCGTTAGCGTGGCGGTCGTGAACTCCGGCAGCGCCGACACCACCCTGCCTTTCTCGTCGATGATGGCGGTGACGCCGGTATTGGTCGCGCGCAGCATGGTGCGTCCCGCTTCCAGCGCGCGCATCTGCGACATCTGCGCATGCTGCCAGCCGGCGAAGGAGTCGCCGAACCAGGCATCGTTGGTGACGTTCACCAGCAGCGTGGCTTCCGGCAGCGCGCGCACGATCTCCTCGCCGAACACGTCCTCGTAGCAGATGTTCACCGCCACCTTCTGCCCCGCCGCCTCGATGGGCGCCTGGTCCTTGCCGCCGCGCGCGAAATCCGACAGCGGAATGTGCAGCACCTTCACGATCCAGCCGAAACCGGGCGGCACGAATTCGCCGAAGGCCACCAGGTGATGCTTGTGATAGAACTGCGGGGGCGCTTTCCCGATGCTCGCCACGCTGTTGTAGTAGTCGCCGGAAAGATCGCCGGTGGGCACGCCGGCGAGGATGTCGGCGCCGCGCTCGGCGGCCAGCGTGCGCAGTTCCGCGAGATAGGAGGGAGGCAAGTCCTGGTAGAACACCGGGAAGGCGGTTTCCGGCAGCACGATGAGTTCGGCACGCGCCGCACGCACGTGCGCAGCGTAGTCGGCCAGGGTTTGCATCACCTGTTCCGGCCGCCATTTCATTTCCTGCGGCACGTTGCCCTGCACCAGCGCGACGGTGACAGGCTTGCCCGTCGGCTTCGTCCAGTCGACATGCTTCAGGCCTTCGCCTGCACCCAGCAGGGCCAGCAGCAGCGCGAAAGGCGCAAGCCACTTGCCCGGAAGCCACAGGCTGCGGCCAAGCCAGACCAGGGCAGCCGCCGCGAACGCCGTCAGCCAGCTCACGCCATATGCGCCGAAAACCGGCGCAAAGCCGGCAAGCAGCCCGCTGGGCGCCTGGGCATAACCGGCGGCAAGCCACGGGAAGCCGGTAAAGAACCAGCCGCGCACCCACTCCGTGCCGGTCCACATGAGCGGAAACACCAGCAGCAGGCGCAGCACGCCCGGAGCGGAATGGCGCGCCGTCGCCCATGCGGCGATTGCCGGAAACAGCGCGAGCGCCGCGCAGAACAAAAATACCGCGACGGCGGCAAGCCAGGATGGCATGCCGCCGTAGACGTGCAGGCTCACGTAAACCCAGGACACGCCCACGCCGAAAAGGCCAAGGCCGAACAGCCAGCCGAGCAGGAAGGCGCGGCGCGGCGAGGCCTGGTCGACGAGTTGAAGCAGCCCGGCGAGGCTCAGGAATACGAGCAGGAACCAGCCGACCGGCGCGAAGGACAGCGCGGCCAGGCCGCCCAGGATGAACGCGGAGACGGCCGAAGCGAATCGGCCCTGGGTCAGTTTATTTGACCAGTTCACGCGCCTGCAGGTCGGCGTGATAGCTCGAGCGCACCATGGGGCCGCAGGCGGCCTGCCTGAAGCCCATTTCCTGCGCGGCCCGTTCGAAGGCCTGGAACTGCTCGGGCGTGACATAGCGCGTGAGCGGAATGTGCGCGCTGGAAGGCTGCAGGTACTGGCCGATGGTCAGCATGTCCACGTCGTGCGCGCGCAAATCGCGCATGACCCCGAGGATTTCCTCGTCGGTCTCGCCCAGGCCGACCATGAGGCCGGACTTGGTGGGGATGCCGGGATGGCGCGCCTTGAAGTCCTGGAGCAGTTTCAGCGAATGCGCATAGTCGGCGCCGGGGCGCGCGGCCTTGTACAGGCGCGGCACGGTTTCGAGGTTGTGGTTCATCACGTCCGGCAGCGCTTTGTCGAGTTCGTCGAGCGCCGCTTCCAGGCGGCCGCGAAAATCCGGCGTGAGGATTTCGATTCTGGTTGCCGGCGACAGTTCGCGCACGGCACGGATGCAGTCGGCGAAATGGCTGGCGCCGCCGTCCCTGAGGTCATCGCGGTCCACGCTGGTGATGACCACGTACTTCAGCTTCATGGCGGCGATGGTTTCGCCCAGGTGCCGCGGCTCCTCGGGATCGGGCGGCAAGGGCTTGCCGTGGCCCACGTCGCAGAAGGGGCAGCGGCGCGTGCACAGGTCGCCGAGGATCATGAAGGTGGCGGTGCCGTGGCCGAAGCATTCGCCGAGGTTGGGGCAGGACGCCTCCTCGCACACGGTATGCAGCTTGTTCTCGCGCAGCACGTCCTTCAGCCGCAGGACTTCCGGGCTGTTGGGCGACTTGGCGCGTATCCAGGCGGGCATTTTCAGCCGCGGCTGGGGCACCACCTTGATGGGAATGCGCGAGGTCTTGGCCTCGCCCTTGTGCAGCTTGATGTCGGCCATGGAACCTAGCAAGCGCGGTTAGACGCGCCTGATGGTGCGTCAAGACGGGTGGCTGGCGCGAAGCGACGACGCTGCAGGCTCGCGCCTGCGGGGAGGCGCAACAAAGCCAGGCGGCCGGCCGGACGTGCCAGCAGGTGCGTAGCGTGATTCCCGCACTGGGGTTCGTCGGCAACGGCAGGAAATTCAATATCCATAGGGCTCTTCCAGGGGCGACCGGGGCTCAACTGCGGCTTCCGGGTTCAATACCGCTTGAAAATCAGGTGCTTATTTTACCGTTTCTGCGCCCGCGCCGGTGCTATAAAAGACATATGGCAACGATGGCCATTCCTCAAGAGGAGGTAATCATGGGACTGCATATTTCCGATTTCCTGGTGCATATCCACGAAGCGCTGTCTCCGGAAGAACAGTGCGAACTGGAGGATTTCGTGCGCAGCCAGCCCTGCGTGGTGGGCGCAGGCATGTCGCCCAAGGATCCGCACTTCATGACCGTTGCCTACGATTCCGATTGCGGCACGGCGCATGGCATCCTCGCCCGCGTCCGCGAGAGGGTGACCGGCGCGGAAATGATCGGGCTTTAAGCCGGATATTTCACCAGGCCGGCCCGGGAAATGCCTCGCAGAGGCGCATGAACACACGATTGCGGAGCAATCGGCATCGAATCCGATTTGCGGCATCCCGCAATCCGGTGAAATATCCGGGTTAACCGGCAATGTTCCGCGCCAGCAGGATCGCCAGTTCGTTGCCGAGCGTTTCGATATTGCCGGCGATGCCGAGGTCGCGCGTCTGCGTGACCGACATGCCCGGATAGCCGCAGGGATTGATGAGGGAAAAGGGCGCGAGGTCCATGTCCACGTTCAGCGCGAGGCCGTGGTAGCTCCTGCCCTGCCTGATGCGCAGGCCCAGTGCGGCGATCTTGGCGCCATCGACGTACACTCCCGGCGCGCCGGCTTTGCGTTCTGCCTTCACCCCAGACTGCGCGAGCAGGTCGATCACCGCCTGCTCCATGCGGTTGACCAGTTCCTTCACGCCGTAACCGCGTCGTTTGAGATCGACCAGCACATAGATCACGACCTGGCCGGGGCCATGATAGGTGATCTGGCCGCCGCGATCGATGGGCACCACGGGGATTTCAGTGGCGGCAAGCAGGTGTTCGCGCTTGCCCGCCTGGCCGAGCGTGAACACCGGCGGATGCTCCAGCACCCACAGTTCGTCCGGCGTCGCCTCGCTGCGCGCGGCGGTGAAGTCCTGCATGGCGCGCCAGGTCGGTTCGTAGTCCGCCCGCCCCAGGTGTTTGACCGTAATGTCCACTACAGGACGATCTTCACGTAAGGATGGGAAGAGAGGTCGCGATAGAGATCGTCCAGCTGCTCGCGCGAAGTGGCGCGCACGGTGCAGGTGACGGCGAGGTAACGGCCCTTGGCCGATGCTCGCATTTCCACCGTGGCCGCATCGAAATCCGGCGCGTGCGCCTGCACCACGGCTATCACGGCCTGGGCGAAATCGTCGCGCGCGGCGCCCATGGCCTTGATGGGGAAGTCGCAGGGGAATTCGAGCAGCGAGTCCTGTTCGTTCATTCTTGAAAAAGCAGTTTAACCACGGGGAACACGGGGCGAACGGGGAAAGCAAAGGCTTCGAGGTGATTCCAGCGGTTCAGCCGTTGGGCAATGCGCCCTGCGCTTGCAAGCCATTGAATTCCCCCGTGCCCCCCGTGCGCCCCGTGGTTCAAATACGGTTTTCAGCCTCATCACAGCTTCGCCTTGAAATCCTGGTAGAGCGCATACAGGCGCCGATAGAGCGGGCCGGGCTTGCCGTTGCCGACCGGCCGCCCATCGAGACCGACGATGGCCTGCACCTCGCGGCTGGACGATGTCAGCCACAGTTCGTCGGCACTGCGCACTTCGGCCTCGCCGATGTCGCGCACCTCAAAGGCAAGGCCGTTCGCCTCGGCCAGTTCCAGCACGACATCATAGGTCACGCCGGGCAGCACGCGATGGTCCTTCACCGGCGCCAGGATGAGGCCGCCCCTGACCACGAAAATATTCGACGCCGCGCCTTCCGTGAGCACGCCATCGCGGAACATGATGCACTCGACGCAGCCGGCATCGACGGCCTTCTGCTTCGCCAGCACATTGGGCAACAGGTTGAGCGTCTTGAGATCGCAGCGGCGCCAGCGGATGTCCTCGGCGGAGACGGCGCAAACGCCATGCTCGAACTGGGCGGGATCGGGGCGGATCAAGGGACTGCTCATCACCAGCACGGTGGGCGTGGCGCCAGCCGGGAAGGCGTGGTCGCGCGGTGCGGCCCCGCGCGTGACCTGCAGATAGACCGACTGGTCGTCCGCCTCGTGCCTGGCAACCACCTGCTCAAGCACGTCGCGCCACTGCGCCCCGCTCAGCGGGTTGGCAAGACGAATGCCGTCGAGGCTGCGCTGCAGGCGTGCGAGATGCTCGTCGAGGCGGAAAGGCTTGCGCAGGTACACGGGGATCAACTCGTAAACGCCGTCGCCCAGCATGAAGCCGCGATCGAGCACGGACACCCGGGCTTCGCCAGGCGGCAGCCACTCGCCGTTGAGGTAGACGGTGGGCGGGTTCATTCCCAGAGCAGCCTCAAGCCGTCCCAGAAACGGCCGAACCAGCCGGCAACCGGCACGTCGCTCAGTGCCACCAGCGGGTAATCGCCGATCATTTCGCCGTCCAGCGTGAGGCGCAGCGTGCCCATGACCTGGCCTTTCTTCAGCGGCGCGATGTATGGCCGCTCCGTGATGAGTTGCGCCTTGATCCTGCCGGACACGCCCTTTTGCGTGGTCAGGGAGAAGTCCCTGAGAAAGCCGATGCCGACCTCGCGCGAACTGCCCTTGTAGACCGGCATCTTCGCCACGGCCTGGCCGCCGCGGTAATAGCGCAGGGACTCGGTCTCGAGGAAACCGTAGTTGAGCAGTTTCTGCGCGTACATGCCGCGATCGATCTCGGAACGCGCGCCCATCACGGTGGCGATGAGCCGGCGCTTGCCGCGCTGGGCGCTGGCGATGAGGTTGTACCCGGCCGCCCGGGTATGCCCGCTCTTGACGCCGTCCACCTGCGGGTCCAGCCACAGCAGACGGTTGCGGTTTTGCTGGGTCACGCCGTTGAAGGTGAATTCGCGCTGGGCGAAATAGCGGCGGTACTGCCCGGGAAAGGCATGCACCATCCAGTTGGCGAGCCGCGTCATGTCGCGCGCCGTGCTGTAGTGATCCGGATCGGTATAGCCGGCGGCATTGCGGAACCGGGTGGAGGCAAGGCCGAGTTTCTTCGCCTGCGCGTTCATCCTGTCGACGAAGGCCTCCTCGCTGCCGGCCACGCCTTCCGCCAGCGTCAGCGCCGCATCGTTTCCGGATTGCACGATGAGGGCCATCAGGAGGTCGTCCACACTGATTTCCTGGCCGGCCCTGGCGAACATGCGCGCACCGGCGGCGGCGGCCGCAGTCTCGGAAACCTCCAGCGTCTGGTCGCTCTTGAGCTTGCCGTTCTTGATGGCATCGAACACCACGTACGCGGTCATCAGCTTGGTGAGCGAGGCCGGATCCAGCCTGCTGTCTTCGTTGCCGCTCGCCAGCACCCGGCCGCTGGACGTATCGAACAGCATCCAGGCGCGCGCCTCCACCCTGGGCGGATCGGGGGGCAGCCCGACCCCGGCCCAGGCCGGCACTACGAACAACAAACCAAGCAGCAAAGACAGAAACCTATTCATGCAAACCATTCATCCAAACCAGGGAGAACACGGGAAGACACGGGGGAGGCGGATTGGTTGCACGCGCATGCCCTCCCGGGCGGCAGGCGCGGCACCGGCCCGGATTCAACGCACGACCGTGATTGCGGCAACGCCCAGCGCCGCATTGCTCTTTTCCGCCCAGTTCCGCGCTTCGTCACGATCCGCAAAGGGCCCGAGATTGACCCGGTGCAGGTCGCCCACCAGCGCGACGTGCGCAAGGTCGACGGGAATCGCCAGGGCCTCGCGGGCGCGCGACAGCAGCTTCTGCGCGTTGTCGAGGCTGCCAAAGGCGCCCAGCTGCACGTAGATGCGGGCGGCGGCGGCCGGCTGCTGCGCAATTGCCGGCCGGGGTGCCTCGACAGGCGCCAGGGGCACGGCCTCAAGCGGCGCAATCTCCGCAAGCGGCGTCACCGCCCCGGTCTCCGGCCCCACGGTTTCCACCGTCACCCTGCCGCTGCCTTTTTGCAGCAGGCCGAGCTTGTAGGCCGCCGTATAGGAAAGATCGATCACCCGGTCGCTGTGAAACGGGCCGCGATCGTTGACGCGCACGATGACCGACTTGCCGGTGTCGAGCGAGGTCACCTTGACGTAGCTCGGGATCGGCAGCGTCGGATGCGCGGCCGTCATGCCGTACATGTCGTATGTCTCGCCGGAGGAAGTCTTCTTGCCGTGATAGCGCCTGCCGTACCACGAGGCCGTGCCGGTCTGCCTCAAGGGCGCGCGCTCGCTCATGGGCGCGTAGCTGACGCCCATGACTTCGTACGGCCGGTTGGCGAAACGGTGCAGCGGCTCGTCGCGCGGCACCGCATCCGGCACTTCGTGCAGGTTCGGCGGCGGATTGGCGCCGGGGCCGTCATCGAGGTAATAGCCGCCGGCCGAGCGCGTCTCGGGCGGCGGCGGGGCCGACGAGGGTCTGGAACCCAGGGAAGAACAGCCCGCCAGCCAGCCGGCGGCGAGGAGCAGGGTCAGTATTTTTCGCGTCATGTCTTCAACAGCTTTCGGTGCGTGGCCAGGCTCATCAGCATGCCGAAGCCGATCATCAGGGTCACCAGCGCGGTGCCGCCGTAACTCATCAGCGGCAAGGGCACGCCGACCACGGGCAGTATCCCGGAAACCATGCCGATGTTGACGAAAATATAGGTGAAAAAGTTCAGGCTGATGGCGCCCGCCATGAGCCGCGCGAACATCGACGGCGCCTGGTCGGCGATCCTGAGGCCGCGCGCGACGATGGCGAGATAAAGCAGCAGCAGCAGGATCACGCCGAGCAGGCCGAATTCCTCGCTGAACACGGCGAAGATGAAGTCGGTGGTGCGTTCGGGCACGAAGTCGAGCTGGTTCTGCGTGCCGGACAGCCAGCCCTTGCCGAACGCGCCGCCGGAGCCGATGGCGATCGTGGACTGGATGATGTGATAGCCGGCGCCGAGCGGGTCGCTCATGGGATCGAACAGGGTCAGCACGCGCTGGCGCTGATAGTCGTGCAGCAGGTTCCAGGCAATGGGCAGCGACAGTCCTCCGGCAACGCCCAGGCCGGCGATGATCTTCCAGGACAGCCCGGCCAGGAACAGGATGTAAAAGCCAGAAGCCGCGATGAGCAACGAGGTGCCAAGATCGGGCTGGCGCAAAATGAGCAGGAACGGCAATGCGATCAGCACGGCGGCCATGCCGAAATGCCTGAGCCTGAGCGTCGCCTCGCGCTGCTGGAAATACCAGGCCAGCATCAGCGGCAGCGCGATCTTCATCAGCTCCGAAGGCTGGATGCTGGTGAAGCCGAGCGGCAGCCAGCGACGCGAACCGTTGCGGATTTCGCCGAACAGCGCCACGCCGAGCAGCAAGACCAGTCCGAGGACATAAAGCGGCGGCCCCAGCTTGGCGAGGATATGCGGCGGCACATTGGCGACCACAATGAGCACGGCCATGGCCGCGGCGATGTTGGTGAGGTGGCCGGCAAGGCGCGCGCCGCTCTGGCCCGAAGCGCTGAACACCACGGCCACGCTGACGCCCAGAAGGACGATCAGCAGCGCCAGCAGCATGCCGTCCAGATGACGGGAAGCTTCGGCCAGCAAGCGTTTAATCGCCGGCTGATTCATAGTCCTCCAGGATCGGCACGCCTTCCGGCTTCTTGCCCGACAAATAGTAATCGAATACGGCGCGCGCGATGGGCGCCGCCGTGCCGCTGCCGCTGCCGCCATTTTCCACCAGAACCGCCAGCGCGATCCTGGGGGCCTCGGCCGGGGCGAAGGCCACGAACAGGGCATGGTCGCGATGGCGCTCGGCCAGCTTGCTGGCATCGTATTTCGCGCCCTGCCTGATGCCGACGACCTGGGCGGTGCCGGTCTTGCCGGCGATGTCGTAGGGGGCGTCGGCGCCGGCCCGCGCGGCCGTCCCGCCCGGTTTCAGCACGTCCACCATGGCCTGGCGCACGTGCGCCAGGTGGGCGGGGTCGAATCGGTCTTTCCACGCCACCTCGGGGGGAATGGCGCGCTCTTCGCGCGTCTCGCTGTGGCGAATGGCTTTCACCAGCCGCGGGCGGTAGAACGTGCCGCCATTGGCCAGCATCGCGGTCGCCGCCGCCAGCTGCATCGGCGTGGCCAGATGATAGCCCTGCCCGATGCCCGCAATGACGGTCTCGCCCAGGTACCAGGGCTGCTTCCAGCGCCGCTGCTTCCATTCCTTGGATGGCAGCAGGCCGGAGGATTCGTTTTGCAGGTCCACGCCGCTTTTCGAGCCGAGGCCGAACCTGGCGAGGAAATCGTGCATGCGCTCGACGCCCATTTCGACCGCCAGCCGGTAATAATAAGTATCGCAGGAATGCACGATGGAGTCGTGCAGGTCGACCACGCCGTGGCCTTCCTTTTTCCAGTCGCGATAGCGATGGCTGCTGCCGGGCAGGGAAAAATACCCTGGATCGGCAATGGTGTCCGACGGCTTGCGCAGGCCAAGCTCGAGGGCGCCAAGCGCGAGGAAGGGCTTGATGGTGGAGCCGGGAGGATAAATGCCCCGCAGCGGACGGTTGACCATGGGCGTGTCGATGGATTCGTTGAGCTCCTTCCAGGCAGCCGGATCGATGCCTTCGACGAACAGGTTGGGGTCGAAGCCCGGCTTGCTCACCATGGCCAGCACGCCGCCGTTGTTGGGATCGATCGCCACCAGTCCGCCGCGGTAATCGCCGAACGCGAATTCCGCAACCCGCTGCAGTTCCATGTCCAGGTTCAGGATGAGATCGTGGCCGGCTATCGGCGGCGTTTGCGACAGGATGCGCACCGCACGCCCGGCGGAATCCGTTTCCATCTGCTCGAACCCGGTCCTGCCATGGAGGATATCCTCGTAATACTGCTCGATCCCCACCTTGCCGATGTGGGTGCCGCCCTTGTACCCGGCGATCTTGCCGGTTTCCCTGAGGCTCTTGAGGTCGCGGTCGTTGATGCGCCCGATATAGCCGATGACGTGCGACAGGCCTTCGCCCGCCGGGTAGTTGCGGAACAGGCGCGCCTTCACTTCCGCCCCGGGCAGGCGGTACCGGTTGGACGCCAGAATCGCCACCTCCACGTCGGTCAGCCTGTTTTTCAGCGGCACGGTCTCGAACTCATGTGACTCCTCGCGCAGGCGCTTGAACTGGCGCAGGTGCCTGGGCGTGATTTCGATCAATTCGCCAATCTGCCTGAGCAGCGCGTCAAGGTCGCCCGCCCTGGCGACGGTGATTTCCAGGGTATAGCCGGAAAAATTGTCGGCGAGTATGCGGCCGTTGCGGTCGTAAATCACGCCGCGGTTGGGCACGGAGGGCACCAGGGTAATGCGGTTGGATTCCGCCAGGTGCTGGTAATGCTCGTGCTTGACGAGCTGCAGATAGACCAGGCGCGCCGCGAGGATCAGCGTCAGCGCCAGAACGAAGCCCACCCCGACCTTCAGCCGGTTGCGATAGCGCGCAAGCTCAAGATGCAGGTTCTTGATGACGGAGGACGGCATCGACGTACGCTTACTCCTCGCGCGCTGCCGGCATCCTGCCGGCGTGGGCGAGCGCCCACCACAGCAGCGTGCCGGTGACCGCCGTGGCAATCACCCATCCGCCCTGCGGCGTGCGCGTCGAGATCCAGCCCGTCACCAGCGCCACCACCTCGGTCAAAAGCAGCAAGGGGAATATCTGCATGGCCTGGTGCCGAAGGGTGAACATCGCCAGCCGGCGGCGGAAATGCTGCACCAGGAACACGCCGACGCAGTAGGCCAGCGCGTTCTGTCCGAGCACCACGCCGTCCTGCACATCGGCCATCAGGCCCAGCGCAAACGCGAGCCCGAAGCTGATCCCGTCCTGGCGACGCTGCGCCCAGAACAGCAGCATGATGAGGACGAAATCGGGCCTGAGCAGCAGTGCCCAGCCATGCCAGGGCATCTGCTTGATCAGGAAGGCCGCCAGCAGGGTCAGCGCGATCACGCGCCATTCCTGGCGCGGCTCGATTCTCGGCGGGAAGGAAGGCATTTCGTAGTTCATGGCTGCGCGGGCGCGGGCTGTCCGGATGCGTCCTGGGTCTTGAGCACCATCAGAACGCGGCTTTTGTCGATGCCGGCCATCGGCAGGCAGCTGACCCGGGCATAGGGGCTGTCGGTCGGGCGCAGCACGCGACTCACCTTCGCCACCGCCAGCCCTTCCGGATAGACGCGGTCGATCCCGGATGTGACGAGAATGTCGCCCGGCTGGATATCGGTGTGCGTGGGCAGGTAGCGCACCTCCATGCCCGAGCCTCCGCCGAATACCAGCGCGCGCTGGCCGGTGCGCTGGATCTGTACCGGCACTGCGTGGCCGCGGTCGGTCACCAGCGTCACTTCGGTGCTGAAAGGGAACACGCGCGTGACCTGGCCCACCAGGCCCATGCCGTCCACCACCGGCTGTCCGGCACGGATGCCGGCGCTGCCGCCCTTGTCCAGCATCATGCGCTGCGAAAACGGGTCGCGCGGCGTGCTCAGGATTTCCACCGCCACCGAATCGAATCCGGTCATTTCACGCAGCAAGGAAAGCCTGCGCAACTCCTCGTTTTCGCGGTCGAGAGAGCCGAGGCGCGCAAGCTGGACATGGGCCCGCTGGGTGGTTTCGCGCAAGGCGGCATTTTCATTCTGCAGCGCACGATGGCGCACCAGGAACCCTGACACCTCGGCGGCAAAATCGAAAGGGGCGCGCACGGCCAGCTGGGCCGGGTAGAAAACCGCGACCACGCCGGCGCGCAGCCAGCCCAGGGCATTGAAGCGCGCGTCCAGCACCATAAGCGAGAGGGCCAGCGCGGACCAGAGCGCCAGCCGGGCCGCCGGACCCGGGGCCCGGGTAAACATGGGCTGGCCGGGAGTCGCCACGTTAATGTTTCCCCTGAGTACGAATATCCAACATCACCCCACGCGCAGCGGAGCATCGCTGCGGTCGCTTCGAGTGCAATACATAAGACGGTCTGTCGATGCGCGCTTCACTTATTCGTTGGTGAACACCAATACGTGCTTCTCGAATTCTTCCAGCGCACGGCCGGAACCGCGCACCACGCAGGTCAGCGGGTCGTCGGCGACGATCACCGGCAGGCCGGTCTCTTCCATGAGCAGGCGGTCGAGGTCGCGCAGCAGCGCACCGCCGCCGGTGAGCACCATGCCCTTCTCGGCGATGTCGGCGCCCAGTTCGGGCGGGGTCTGTTCGAGCGCGCCCTTCACCGCGGTGACGATGGCATTGAGCGGATCGGTGAGCGCCTCGAGAATTTCGTTGCTGGACACCGTGAAGCTGCGCGGGATGCCCTCGGCCAGGTTGCGGCCCTTGACCTCCATCTCGCGCACCTCGGCGCCCGGGAAGGCTGAACCCATTTGCTTCTTGATCAGTTCGGCGGTGGCCTCGCCGATCAGCATGCCGTAATTGCGGCGGATGTAGTTGACGATGGACTCGTCGAACTTGTCGCCGCCGACGCGCACCGAGTTGGCATAGACCACGCCGCCCAGGGAAATCACGCCCACCTCGGTGGTGCCGCCGCCGATGTCCACCACCATGGAGCCGGTCGCCTCGCCCACCGGCAGGCCGGCGCCGATCGCGGCCGCCATCGGCTCCTCGATCAGATAGACCTGGCGGGCGCCGGCGCCCAGCGCGGATTCGCGGATGGCGCGGCGCTCGACCTGGGTCGATCCGTAAGGCACGCAAATGATGATGCGCGGACTCGGATGGAACATCTTGGAGTCATGCACCTTCTTGATGAAGTACTTGAGCATCTGCTCGGTGACGGTAAAGTCGGCGATCACGCCGTCCTTCATCGGGCGGATTGCATTCATGCTGCCGGGCGTGCGGCCCAGCATCTGCTTGGCCTCCAGCCCCACGGCCTGGATGGTTTTCTTGCCGCCGGCGCTGGGGTCGGTGCGAATGGCGACCACCGAAGGCTCGTCCAGCACGATGCCCTTGCCGCCCACATAAATGAGGGTGTTGGCCGTGCCCAGGTCGATGGCAAGGTCGGTCGAAAAATATTGGGTCAGAAAACCGAACATTGTGTGTCTCTAGTAATATCCGGCGCCGGGAAGCGCCGAGGGTCCAGGAAAGGTCTGAAATAGCCTCTATGCCAAGCTTGTTATAATACCCGTTTTTCGGCGTTTTTCAGGCATATGGCCCTCTCCCTGCAAGACATTCAGCACATTGCCCGGCTGGCCCGCATCCGCGTGGATGACGCCGAGGCGGAAACCGCTCGCGGCCAGCTGAACAGCATTTTCGGCCTGATCGAACAGATGCAGGCGGTCGACACCGCCGGCGTGGAGCCGATGTCCCATGCCCTCGACGTTTCCCAGCGCCTGCGTGAGGACCGGGTTTCCGAATCCGACCAGCGCGACAAGTTCCAGGCCATCGCCCCGGCCGTGGAAAACGGGCTGTACCTCGTGCCGAAAGTGATCGAGTGACCCCCGAAAACATGCCTCACGCCTCACGCCTCACTGAATGATTGACAGTTCACTGAAACAGCTTGCCGCGCAGCTTGCCGCGAAGCGGATTTCCAGCGCGGAACTCGCCGCCCTCTTCCTCGACCGCATCGAGGCGCTGAACCCGCGCCTCAATGCCTTCATCACCGTCGATCGCGACAAGACCCTGGCTGAAGCCAGGGCAGCCGATGCGCGCATTGCCGCGGGCGAGACCGCCCCGCTTTTGGGCGTACCGGTCGCGCACAAGGACATCTTCTGCGCCGACGGCTGGCGCACCACCTGCGGCTCGAAAATGCTGGCCAACTTCGTGGCCCCCTACGACGCCACGGTCATCGCCAAATTCAAACAGGCCGGCACGGTCAGCCTGGGCAAGACCAACATGGACGAGTTCGCCATGGGCTCGTCGAACGAAACCAGCTTCTTCGGCGCGGTGAAGAACCCCTGGAGTGATGCCGCAGTGCCCGGCGGTTCCTCGGGCGGCTCGGCCGCGGCGGTGGCCGCACGCCTGGCGCCCGCCGCCACCGGCACCGACACCGGCGGCTCCATCCGCCAGCCCGCCTCGCTGTGCGGCATTTCCGGACTCAAGCCCACCTACGGCGTGTGCTCGCGCTACGGCATGATCGCCTTCGCCTCCAGCCTCGACCAGGCCGGTCCGATGGCGCCCTCGGCCGAGGACTGCGCGCTGTTGATGAACGTGATGGCCGGCTTCGACGAGCGCGATTCCACCAGCCTTGAGCGCGACAAGGAAGATTACGCGCGCGACCTCGACAAGCCGCTCGCCGGACTGAAGATCGGCCTGCCCAGGGAATTCTTCGCCGAAGGCCTGTCCGCCGAGGTCGCCCAATCGATCGAGAACGCCATCGCCGAGTACAAAAAGCTTGGCGCACAGACCGTGGAAGTGTCGCTGCCGAACATGGGCCTGTCGGTGCCGGTCTACTACGTGCTGGCCCCGGCCGAGGCCTCAAGCAACCTGTCGCGCTTCGACGGCGTGCGCTACGGCCATCGCGCCAGCGACTACAAGGACCTGCTCGACATGTACGAGAAGACCCGCGCCGAGGGTTTCGGCGCCGAGGTCAAGCGCCGCATCATGATCGGCGCCTATGTCCTGAGCCATGGCTACTACGACGCCTACTACCTGCAGG
>DISR01000050.1 GCA_002421825.1 Thiobacillus sp. UBA6205
GAACTGGCAGAGCACGCCATAGGGCTTGTTGAAGGCGATCAGCATGGGGTCAGCGGAGAATCCGGGTCACGCACCGTGGCGCCTATCGGCCGCGGTCGCGGCGCGGCGGGTGGTTATTCGCTGGCCGGCTTGCGGAAGCGCAGGGTCATGCGGTCGCTCTCGCCGATCGCCCGGTACTTCTCCGCATCGGTCGCCTCGTGGCGGTTGGTGGGCGGCAGCGTCCACACGCCATTGGGATGATCGGCGCTGTCGGCCGGATTGGCGTTCACTTCGCTGCGCGCGTCCAGCACGAAGCCGGCACGTGTAGCCAGCTCGATCACCAGCGCTTCGGTCAGGTAGCCGGACTTCTTCATGGCGTCGAGGTCGGTGCCCGGCTTGGCGCGATGGTCCACCACGCCCAGCGTGCCGCCCGGCTTGAGCGCGGCGAAGAACGCCTGGAAGTAGGCGTCGGCGCTGCCGGCGGCCACCCAGTTGTGCACGTTGCGGAAGGTCAGCACGGCGTCGGCGCTGGCGGGCGCGCCCAGCGACGGCGCCTTGCCGTCGTACAGGTGCAGGCTGGTGCGCCCGTAGCGCGTGGGATCGGCGGCGAACAGCGCCGGCAGCGGGTTGCTGCGGCCGGGCGCGGGGGTGGCGCTGGCGGCGATGTAGCGGCCGCTGTCGCGCAGGTAGGGCGCCAGGATCGCGCTGTACCAGCCGCTGCCCGGGCTGATCTCGATGACGGTGTCGGTGGGCTTCAGGCCGAAGAACGCCAGCGTTTCGGCCGGGTGGCGGTAGCGGTCGCGTGCCCGCTGGGCGGCATCGCGGCCGGGATCTGCCACCGCTGCCTGCAGCGCGGCATCCACCGCGGACGTGGCCGCCGCCGGCGCGGACGTCGAGTTGGGCGTGCCGGCGCAGGCGGCCAGCAGCAGGGCAAGCGCGGGGATCGACAGGCGGGTCATGCGGTGGCTCCGGATGCGATGGGCCTGCAGGGTAAACCGGCATCGACGCAAATACGAAGCCCGGCGCGCGGCCGGGCTTCGGGGGTCGATGAAGGGCGGGCCGTTACAGCGTCGCCAGCGCCGAATTCAGCGTGGCCGACGGCCGCATTGCCGCCGCCAGCTTGGCCATGTCGGGCTGGTAGTAGCCGCCGATGTCCACGGGCTTGCCCTGCACGGCGACGAGTTCCTCGACGATCTTCGCCTCGTTCTCCGCCAGCGCCTTGGCGACCGCCGCGAACTTCGCCGCCAGCTCGGCGTCCGCGGTCTGTTCGGCCAGCGCCTGCGCCCAGTACAGCGCGACGTAGAAGTGGCTGCCGCGATTATCAATGGTGCCCAGCTTGCGGCCGGGCGAACGGTCGTTGTCGAGGAACTTCGCGTTGGCCGCGTCCAGCGCATCGGCCAGCACCTGCGCCCGCTTGTTGCCGGTGGTGTTGGCCAGGTGTTCGAACGAGGCGGCCAGCGCCAGGAATTCGCCCAGCGAATCCCAGCGCAAGTAGTCCTCTTCCACGAACTGCTGCACGTGCTTGGGCGCACTGCCGCCGGCGCCGGTCTCGAACAGGCCGCCGCCGTTCATCAGCGGCACGATGGAGAGCATCTTCGCGCTGGTGCCCAGCTCCATGATCGGGAACAGGTCGGTCAGGTAATCGCGGAGCACGTTGCCGGTGGCACTGATGGTGTCCAGGCCTTCGCGGATGCGCTTGAGCGAGAACTTCATCGCTTCCACCGGGGAGAGGATGCGGATGTCGAGGCCGGCGGTGTCGTGGTCGTTGAGATAGGCGGCGACCTTGGCGATCAGGCCGCGGTCGTGGTCGCGCTGCGGGTCCAGCCAGAACACCACCGGCGTGTCGGAAAGCCGTGCGCGGCTGACCGCCAGCTTCACCCAGTCGCGGATCGGCGCGTCCTTGGTCTGGCACATGCGCCAGATATCGCCGGCCTTGACCGGGTGCTGCAGCAGCACGGTGCCATGCTCGTCGATCACCCGCACCACGCCGTCGCCGGCGATCTTGAAGGTCTTGTCGTGGCTGCCGTATTCCTCGGCCGCCTGCGCCATCAGGCCGACGTTGGGCACGCTGCCCATCGTCGCCGGGTCGAACGCGCCGTGCTCCCGGCAGTCCTCGATCACCACCTGGTAGATGCCGGCGTAGCAGCGGTCCGGGATCACCGCCTTGGTGTCCTGCAGTTCGCCGCGGGCGTTCCACATGCGGCCGCTGTCGCGGATCATCGCCGGCATCGAGGCATCCACGATCACGTCGGACGGCACGTGCAGGTTGGTGATGCCCTTGTCGGAATTGACCATCGCCAGCCCCGGGCGCTGCGCGTACAGCGCGGCGATGTCCGCCTCGATCGCGTTGCGCTCGGATTCGGCCAGCTGGCCCAGCTTGGCGTACAGGTCGCCGATGCCGTTGTTGGGGTCGAAGCCGATCTCGGCCAGCGTGCGCGGGTGCTTTTCCAGCACCGGTGCGTAGAAGCGCGACACCGCGATGCCGAACATGATCGGGTCGCTGACCTTCATCATGGTCGCCTTCAGGTGCAGCGAGAACAGCACGTCCTGCGCCTTGGCATCGGCGATCTGCGCGTCGATGAAATCGGCCAGCGCACCGGCGCTCAGTACGGATGCGTCGATCATCTCGCCGGCCTGCAGCATGACCGGCCCGCGCAGCGGGAAGCTGCTGCCGGTCACGCTGGTGTATTCGATCCGCACCGGGCCGGCGTTGACCATGGTGTAGCTCTGCTCGCTGCCGTAGAAATCGCCGGCGTCCATATGCGCCACGTGCGACTTCGAGGACGCCTCCCACTTGCCCATGCGGTGCGGATGCTTCTTTGCGTAGGCCTTCACCGCCTTCGGCGCGCGGCGGTCGGAATTGCCCTCGCGCAGCACCGGGTTCACCGCGCTGCCCTTGACCCGGTCGTAGCGCGCCTTGGCGTCCTTCTCGCCCTCGCCCTGCGGCGCGTCCGGGTAGTCGGGCAGCGGGTAGCCGCGGTCCTGCAGCTCCCTGATCGCGGCCTTCAGCTGCGGGATCGAGGCGCTGATGTTCGGCAGCTTGATGATGTTGGCTTCCGGCGTCTTGGCCAGCTCGCCCAGCTCCGCAAGGTCATCCGCCACCGCGCGCTCGCCCAGCAGCTCCGGGAACTGCGCCAGGATCCGCGCCGCCAGCGAGATGTCGCGCGTCTCCACGTCCACGCCCGCGGTCTTCGCATACGCCTGCACGATCGGCAGGAACGACGCGGTGGCGAGGAACGGCGCTTCGTCGGTCAGGGTGTAGAGGATCTTGGACATGGCGGCTCGGGTTCGCGGAGGAAGCCGTCATTGTCGCGCCTTGCCGCCCCGACGGGCAAAGCCTCCGGTCATGGGCCGGAAGTCTCGGGATATGAGACCGGAAAAGCATAAGAACGACAAAGGCCGGTTGCCCGGCCTTGTCTGATTTGGTGCATCTTTCAGCTCTGAGCTGATCAGCTTGTTAGCGGAAAGAGCGCATTTCCTGATCTGCTAGTAGGCTCAAGCCTACGGCGCTGATTCTCGAACGTCAAGGAGGGGTCGTGGCGAAGATCAAATATCGGCTGGGCGTGGATCTCGGGGCAAATTCGCTGGGCTGGTGCGTGTATCGGCTGGATGCGCAGGATGAACCGGACAAGATCGTGCGCCTGGGTTCGCGGATTTTTGCCGATGGGCGCGACCCCAAAACATTGGCTTCACGTGCCGCGGATCGCAGGCAGGCAAGGCAAGCACGCCGCCGCCGTGATCGCGTTTTGAAACGGCGTCACAAACTGATGCAGGCATTGATCAAGTTGGGCCTTATGCCCGCAGACGGCGCTGCGCGCAAGGCCATGCAAGGAAGTGATCCGTATGCATTGCGCGCGCGGGGGTTGGATCAGCCGCTTGCGTTGCATGAGCTTGGTCGTGCGCTGTACCACCTCGCACGCAAGCGCGGCTTCCGCAGCAGCAAGAAAGATACTCGTGGTGACGATGCCGCCAAGGAGGCAGGGAAAGTCAATCAAGCCATTGCGATGTTGCGTGCCCGCGTGCAGGAGGCTGGTTGCAGAACAGTTGGCGAATATCTGGCGTACCAGCATGCCGAGCGGGCACCGGTACGCGCGCGTCGCAGCAGTGACGGCGGATACGTGCTGTATCTGCAGCGCACCATGGTCGAGGAGGAGTTTGATGCCTTGTGGCAGGCGCAGCAGGCGCACCACCCTGACGTGCTCACGGATACCGCCCGTGAAATTCTGCGTGACATCCTGCTGTTCCAGCGTCGTTTGAAGCCGGTCGAGGCGGGCCGCTGCCTGTTTGAGCCATCGGAATACCGCGCGCGTCTGTGTGCCCCCCTGCAGCAACGATTCCGCATGCTGCAGGAACTGAATCACATGCGTGTGAAAGATGGGATCGAGGAGCGTGCACTGACGCTGGATGAACGCAACCGCATGCTTGCGGTGCTTGAAAAAGACGTGGGGCCAAGGCCTGTCAGTTTCGCAAAACTTGCCAAGGCGGCGGGCTTGCGCACCAGCGATTTCAACCTTGGGCGAGATGGCAAGCGAACAGGTCTAAGGGGCGACGCGGTTGGTTCACGTTTCGCGTCGGACAACGCGCTTGGCAACGCATGGATGTCGCTGTCGTCCACGCAGCAATACGCCATGGCCGTATTGACGACATTGGCCGATCAGGTGCCCGTGCTGGAAGCCGCCTTGTTGGCCTTGCCGGCCAATTCGCCAGCTTGCGAGGACATCTTGAAGGGTGTCTTCGACAAAGATGAGCGCGAAGCGGTGGCGCTGGTGTTGCAGTCACTTCCTCTCCGGCTCAGCGAGGCACAGGCGCGCACTGTTGCCAGTTTCAATCTTCCTGACGATTACGGCAGCCTGAGCCTGAAGGCGCTTGCGCGCATCGTGCCGGAGCTGGAACGCGAAGTGGTGACATACGACGAAGCGGTGCGGCGCGCCGGTTATACGAGCCACTCGCAGCTGCATACGGGTGAAATCTTCAGCCGCCTTCCCTACTACGGAGAAGTGCTTGCCGGCTACACCGCGCCGACGCCTACGGCGAAGAATCCCGACGAGCAGCGCTACGGCAAAATCCCCAATCCCACCGTGCATATCGGCCTGAATCAGCTGCGCCTGCTGGTGAATGCTCTCATCAAGCGCTATGGCTCGCCGCACCAGATCGTGATCGAGCTGACGCGTGAGTTCGGTGCTTCCGGCGAGAAGCGCCGCGAGATCACGAGCCGGCAGAAGGAGAATCAGGAGCGCAACGCGGCATACGATCAAGAGCTGAGGGCGCTTGGCGTTCGCGCCAATCGTGAGAACCGCCAGAAGCTGCAACTCTGGGAGGAACTTGGCAAAGACGATGCAATGGATCGTTTCTGCATCTACAGCGGAAAGCATCTGAGCAAGACCATGCTGTTCAGCGATGAAGTCGAGATCGACCACATCCTTCCGTTTTCGCAATCCCTGCATGACGGCATCGGCAACAAGATCTTGTGTACCCGGCAGAGCAACCGGGACAAGGGTAACCGCACGCCATTCGAGGCCTGGGGTCATACGGAAGGCTGGGCGGATATCGAAGCTCGTGCGGAGCGCCTGCCTGCGCACAAACGCAAACTGTTCCGAGAAGCTGCATTGCAGGAATTACTCGGCGATGGCGATTTCCTCGCGCGCCATCTCACTGATACCGCCTATCTGAGCCGGGCAGCGAAGCAGTACCTGAGCTACGTCTGTCCGCAGAACGAGGTCTGGGTTTCCAGCGGCAAGTTGACCGGGATGATTCGCGGCAAATTTGATCTGAGCAGGCTGCTGTCAGAGGATGCCAGCAAGAACCGTAACGATCATCGCCACCACGCGTTGGATGCCGCCGTGATCGGCCTATGCAGCCGCAGCCTGATCCAGCGCATGGCCAATGCCGCGGCAAGGGCGGAGGAGCACGGTGAGAATCGTCTGCTGGAGCGTCTGGATCTGCCGTGGCCCAGCTATCGTGATGAGCTGGACTCAGCGCTTGCCGCCGTCGTGGTATCGCACAAGCCAGACCATGGCAAGCAGGCAGCCCTGCACAATGACACCAATTACGGTTTGCGAGGATCTCCGGATAAGCGTGGCAACCCGCTTGTTGGGCGCCGGCAAACACTGGACAGCATCAAGAATGCGAAAGATGCAGAATCGATTGCTGGCGAGGCGTTGCGAGAAGAAATTGTGCGGCTGTTGGCGCCGCTTTCTTCTCCGAAGGAGATCAAAGCAGCGCTTGAGGCCTATTCCGCCCGCACCGGCGTGCGCCGGGTGATCTGCGAAAAGCGCTTGTCGGTCATCCCCATCATGGATCGGCGCAACGGCCAGCCTTATCGCTATGTGAAAGGCGACGGCAACTATTGTTACGAAATCTTCCGCAAGCCGGATGGTCGGTGGGACGGTGAGGTCATCAGTACATTCGAAGCGAACCAGAAGGGTTTCAAGGAGTCGGCAACGCATGCGCAGAATGGCATGCCGCTGGTGATGCGACTGCACAAGGATGATGTGCTTGCCATAAATGACGGTGATTCGATGACGAAAATGGTACGCGTTGCTTATTTCACGCCGGGCAAAATAGCAATGGTTGGCATAGTTGAAGCAAATGCGGACGCGCGCGTCAGGGCGAAGCATCTGAATTATTTGTTCAAGACGCCATCAACGCTCAGGTCACTGTGCGCTCGTGCGGTAGGCGTAGATGTCCTCGGCTACGTCAACGACCCCGGTTTCAAGGGATGACATGATTGGCCGCATCGTCGAGATCGCCGGGGACGGGCGTTACCTGTCGCTGGATCGTGGCTTCCTTGTAGTCAGCCACAAGGGCCAAGAACTGGGGCGCACCCCCATCGACGATGTGGCCGCCTTGATCGGCAATGCGCATGGGTTGGTCTACAGCAACAACTTGTTGGTGGCGCTGGCCGAGCGCGGCGCACCTTTCGTGCTGTGCGGTGCCAACCACAAGCCGGTTGGCCTGCTGTGGCCGGTCGAGGGGCACCACCGCCAAGCGGCGCGCATGGATGCACAACTGCGCGCCTCTCTGCCGTTGCGCAAACGACTATGGAAGCAGGTCGTGCAGGCGAAGATCGGCATGCAAGCGGCAGTGATTGGTTTGTTTGATGGGCCGGAGCCACCACTGCGGCGGCTGGCCGGAAAGGTGCGTGCAGGAGATCCGTCCAATGTGGAAGGGCAAGCTGCACGGCAGTACTGGAGCCTTCTGCTGGGCAAGGCGTTCCGGCGTGATCGCGATGCCGAAGGCATCAATGCCATGCTCAACTATGGCTATACGGTGCTGCGGGCGCTGGTGGCGCGCCAGGTCATGGCGGCAGGGCTGCATCCCGGCGTGCCGCTGCATCATGCGAACGAAGGCAACCCGATGCGTCTTGTCGACGACTTGATGGAGCCATTCCGTCCGCTGGTGGATGCCATCGTGCGTCGCCTGTGCGACACCGGTGCAGTGACGCTGGATGCCGAAACGCGACGTGAGTTGGCGTTGCTGGGAACGCGAAGCATGCGGACTGCGCAAGGAATCAGTCCGGTCACGGTGACAGTGCAGCGCCTTGCGGTGAGCCTTGCCCAAGTCTACGAAAAGCAGGCAATGGCATTGGACTTGCCCGAAACAGGTCGCGGCGCATTGGCCAATCTGTGGGATCAAGCCCATGCCCAAGCAGGGAAAGACGAGGAGGAGGCGTGAGCGGATAGCTGCACCGCCGCTCTGTGCCTACAGACTGATGTGGATGCTGGTGATGTTCGACTTGCCGGTGGACACGGAGGAAAACCGCAAGGCAGCCAATGATTTCCGGCATGACTTGCTCGACTTCGGTTTCGAGCGCTGCCAGTATTCCGTGTATCTACGCTTCTGTGAAGGGCGTGAGCAGGCCGATACCTGGACGCGGCGGGTGCAGTCCGTACTGCCACCGGGAGGCAAGGTCTACTGCCTCTACTTCACAGACAAACAGTACGAAGGCATCGTCCGTTTCGAGCGGCGGAAGCGCGAAAAACAGCGCAAAAACCCGGATCAGTACCAGCTTTTCTGAGACAAAACGCATGGATTCAACGCTCATACTCCCAAGCAAGTCATTTGAAATCAATGACTTGCTTGGGAGCGGAGCGTAACAGATCAGGAAATGCGCTCTGGCCGGAACGGTCGAAATACTTCACGCTGACGCTGTTGAGAGCGTAACAGATCAGGAAATGCGCTCTGGCCGGAACCAGATAGCCGAAGCGGATTTTCAGCTGGTCGAGCGTAACAGATCAGGAAATGCGCTCTGGCCGGAACGGAGGGTGGGTTGTCACCAGTGCCGCCAGAGAGCGTAACAGATCAGGAAATGCGCTCTGGCCGGAACGCCACCGGTGCCGGGTGTGCCGCCGGTGCCGAGCGTAACAGATCAGGAAATGCGCTCTGGCCGGAACTAATAACCCCGGGCAGGGTGGTGGTGGCAAGAGCGTAACAGATCAGGAAATGCGCTCTGGCCGGAACGCCTGTTCTCCAGTTGCTTACAGACGCGCGAGCGTAACAGATCAGGAAATGCGCTCTGGCCGGAACACTGTTCGGTGTCAGCGGCGTCGATGAGGCGAGCGTAACAGATCAGGAAATGCGCTCTGGCCGGAACTGAGATGGCCGACCGCTTCGTCAATGATCCGAGCGTAACAGATCAGGAAATGCGCTCTGGCCGGAACCGCATCCGCGCGAAGCACTATGCCCCGAGCGAGCGTAACAGATCAGGAAATGCGCTCTGGCCGGAACGTAATACGCGCGCGCCTGTTCCAGCGCGAAGAGCGTAACAGATCAGGAAATGCGCTCTGGCCGGAACGGAATGGCTTTTGCATAACGGCGGCCGACAGAGCGTAACAGATCAGGAAATGCGCTCTGGCCGGAACGATCCGCGCATTGAACGCATCCCGCAACTGGAGCGTAACAGATCAGGAAATGCGCTCTGGCCGGAACATCCACTGCCCTGCCCTTGTGGCGAGCAAGGAGCGTAACAGATCAGGAAATGCGCTCTGGCCGGAACTACAGACGCGCGCGTAACGCCAAGATGCCGGAGCGTAACAGATCAGGAAATGCGCTCTGGCCGGAACTGGCATCCGGCGTGCTGCTGCAAAGTTGTGAGCGTAACAGATCAGGAAATGCGCTCTGGCCGGAACGGGGGCGCTGCCGTATGCGGGGCCGGATTGGAGCGTAACAGATCAGGAAATGCGCTCTGGCCGGAACGAATAGCACCGCCCACACCCCGGCGCTGGAGAGCGTAACAGATCAGGAAATGCGCTCTGGCCGGAACTCATCGGAACCGGCCGACAAGCCGCGCGACGAGCGTAACAGATCAGGAAATGCGCTCTGGCCGGAACCCGCCCGACATTGACGACCGTAGCGCGTTTGAGCGTAACAGATCAGGAAATGCGCTCTGGCCGGAACTGACTTCACGAACCGCTGGGAGCTGGCGACGAGCGTAACAGATCAGGAAATGCGCTCTGGCCGGAACGCGCCGTATATGCCAGCCAGTCCGGCCAGCGAGCGTAACAGATCAGGAAATGCGCTCTGGCCGGAACACAGCATCTCGGGGGTGTAGAGCGTAAGGTGAGCGTAACAGATCAGGAAATGCGCTCTGGCCGGAACCAGCGTGCGGTTCACCTCGCCGGCCTTGTGGAGCGTAACAGATCAGGAAATGCGCTCTGGCCGGAACCGGGCTTAGGCGTGACTGCATGGCTGTCTGGAGCGTAACAGATCAGGAAATGCGCTCTGGCCGGAACCTCGCCGGCTTCCTCGACTTCGCCGCAGGAGAGCGTAACAGATCAGGAAATGCGCTCTGGCCGGAACTTGCGCTTACTCATGGCCCACCTCTGCCGTGAGCGTAACAGATCAGGAAATGCGCTCTGGCCGGAACCTACACTCAAAAAATTCTAATCCCGTCGAATTCGACGGGATTAGAAGGTGAGCGGCATCAACAATGTCGAAAAACAATACAAGGGTCAGGGTGCAAGATTGCCGACGCTGTACGACATACCCGCATCCACCTGCAAAAAGGCGCGGCCGAAGCCGCGCCCTCCAGCCATCGAAGCGGATTGAGCGCGCTCAGCGCACCTCGAACTCGCGAGTCTGCACCACGTTGCCGTCCAGCGAGATCTCCACCTTGTACTTGCCGGTCGGCCAGCCGCTGGGCTTGCTGATCTGGAAGTCGGTGACGCCGTCGCCAGTAAAGGTGACGTCCTTGGTTTCCTCGTTGACGGTCTGGTTGCTGTCCACGTGGGTCCACTTCGCGCCCAGCTTGGCCGGAACCGAGGCCATCGGGTCGGAGGTGGCGGTGGCGACCGCGGCATGGATGGTGTCCTTCGGGCTGAAGGTGGTCATCGGCGCGGTGACGCGCATGTCGGCGCCCACCGCGTTGCCGAGGTCGACGGCGGTGACCGAGGCAGTGGCCGGCATCGGTGCGGGCGGTTCCGCCATCGGTGCCGGTTCGCTGGCCACCGGCGGCGGCGCCGGCTCTTCCTTCTTCTTGCAGCCGACCAGTGCCACGCTGCCCAGCAGGACGGCGAGCACGCTCATGTGCAGGCGATTGCGCTTGTTCATATCGGATTTCCTCGTCGTTCGTCGAAAGGGGCCTGTATTCAGTCTTCCCGCGCGGGGATCTTC
>DISR01000029.1 GCA_002421825.1 Thiobacillus sp. UBA6205
TTGAGGCTGCGGATGCGGCCGAAGAAATCCAGTTCGTAGGCAGAAAAGCCCACGGTGGCGCTGTACTGGCGGAATACATCGGCGTCGCCGCTGCCGCTGAGATCGCCCGGCAGGCGCTGCGCGGTCTGCCCGCCGGTGGCGCCGATCGTGGGGAACAGGTCAGCGCGCTGGATGCGGTACTGCGCGCGCGCCTGCTCGATGTTGAGTGCAGCTACACGCAGGTCGCGGTTGTTGGCGAGCGCCAGCGCAATCACGTCGCGCAGTTGTGCATTGGCGAAATAGTCGCGCCAGATGATGGCGTCGGCCGGCGTTGCCTCAGCTGCCTGGGGCGCATTCGGAAAATTCGCCGGTACTGGCGCCACGGGCCGCTGGTATTCCGGGATCATCGTGCATGCGCTCGCGAGGCTGGCGGCAATTGCGACGGTCAGGGTGCGTAACGGGCTCATCACTTGGCCTCCTGCGGGGCGACTGCGGGGGCTGTTTCTGCCGCCTGTGACTTGCGCTTGAACAGGCGCATGATCACCACGTAGAACAGCGGGATGAAGAAAAGGCCAAGCAATGTGCCGGCGAGGGTGCCGCCTAGCACGCCGGTGCCGATCGCGTTCTGGCTGCCCGAGCCGGCGCCGGTGGCGATCGCCAGCGGCAGCACACCGAGACCGAAGGCGAGCGAGGTCATCAGGATCGGGCGCAAGCGCATGCGCACCGCTTCAAGCGTGGCGCTGATCAGGTCACGGCCCTCCTGCTCCATCTGCGCCTTGGCGAATTCCACGATCAGGATCGCGTTCTTCGACGACAAGCCGATGGTGGCCAGGAGGCCGACCTGGAAATACACGTCATTCGACAGGCCGCGCCCGGTTGCCGCAACCACCGCACCGAGCACGCCGAGCGGCACCACCAGCATCACCGCGAACGGCACCGACCAGCTTTCATATAGCGCCGCCAGGCAGAGGAACACCACCAGCAGCGACAGCGCGTACAGCCCCGGCGCCTGGGTGCCGCTGCGGCGCTCCTCGTAGGAGGTGCCGCTCCATTCGTAGCCAATGCCTTGCGGCAGCTTGGCGATGATATCCTCGACCGCCGCCATTGCGTCGCCCGACGACAGCCCGGGCGCGGCCTGGCCTTGCAGCTCGACCGACGACTGGCCGTTGAAGCGCTCCAGCCGCGGCGAGCCGTAAGCCCAGTGCGCGGTGGCGAATGCCGACAAGGGCACCATCTCACCCTGCTGGTTGCGCACGTACCACTTGGACAGATCCTCCGGCTTCATGCGCGCATCGGCGTCGGCCTGCACATACACCTTCTTGATGCGGCCGCGATCGATGAAGTCGTTGACATAGGTGCCGCCCCAGGCGGTGGCGAGCGTGTCGTTGATATCCGCCACCGAGACGCCGAGCGCGCCCGCCTTGGCATGATCGATGTCGAGCTGGTACTCGGCGACGTCGTCCTGGCCGTTGGGGCGCACGCCAACCAGGCGCTTGTCCTGCGACGCGAGACCCAGAAACTGGTTGCGTGCCGCGATCAGCGCATCGTGGCCGAGACCGGCGCGGTCCTGCAACTGCACATTGAAACCGCTCGAGGTACCGAGTTCGAGCACTGCCGGCGGCACGAAGGCAAACACCATCGCTTCGCGGATTTGCGAAAACGCCGCCATCGCACGCCCGGCGACCGATTTCACGTCCTGTCCCGGCTCACGGCGCTCATCCCAGTCCTTCATGCCGACGAAGCCAAGCCCCATGTTCTGGCCGCTGCCACCGAAGCTGAAGCCGGCCGCGGTAAAGATCGACTTCACGCTGTCTTTCTCGTTTTCGAGGAAGTGGTGCTCGACTTTTTTCAGCACCTCGACGGTACGCTCCTGGGTCGCACCGGCCGGCAGCATGACCTGGGTGAACATCACGCCCTGGTCTTCTTCCGGGAGAAAAGAAGTTGGCAGACGAACGAATAGTAGCGCCAGTACGACGATGATAGCGGCGTAGATCGCCAGGAAGCGCAGGCTGCGCCGCAGGATATTGCCCACTGCCGATTCATAGCGCTGCGTATTGCGCTCGAACATGCGGTTAAACCAACCGAAGAAACCGGAGAACCAGCCGCCTTCACCGTGGCCGTGGCCCTTTTTCACAGGCTTCAGCATGGTCGCACACAGCGCCGGCGTGAAAATGATCGCAACCAGTACCGACAGCGCCATCGCCGCGACAATGGTGATCGAGAACTGGCGATAGATGACGCCGGTGGAACCGCCGAAGAAGGCCATCGGCACGAACACCGCCGACAGCACCAGGCCGATGCCGACCAGTGCGCCGGTGATCTGGCGCATCGATTTCTTGGTCGCTTCCTTCGGCGACAGCCCTTCCTCACTCATCACACGTTCTACGTTTTCGACCACCACGATGGCATCGTCCACCAACAGACCGATAGCCAGCACCAAGCCAAACATGGTCAGCGTGTTGATCGAGAAGCCGAACGCCGCCATCACGCCGAAAGTGCCGAGCAGTACCACCGGCACGGCGATGGTCGGAATGATCGTGGCGCGGAAATTCTGCAGGAACAGATACATCACCAGGAACACCAGAATGACCGCCTCGATCAGCGTTTCAACCACGTTCATGATGGATATCTTGACGAAAGGCGTAGTGTCGTAAGGCACGACAACATCAATCCCTGCGGGAAAATATGCCTTCATCTGCTCGACCTTGGCGCGCACCGCATTCGCGGTATCAAGCGCGTTGGCGCCGGCAGCGAGCTTGATGCCAATGCCTGCGGCTGGCTGACCGTTAAAGCGTCCAACGATGCCGTAGTTCTCGGCGCCGATTTCGACGCGAGCGACATCTTTCAAGCGCACTTCGCCACCCTGCGCCGAACTGCGCAACAGGATCTGCTCGAATTCCGGTACGGTCTGTAGCCGGCTCTGTGCCGTAATCGATGCAGTGAACCCCTGCCCCGCCATCGCCGGCGTGCCGCCGAGTTGGCCGGCCGACACCTGGTTGTTTTGCGCCCGGATAGCGGCCTGCACGTCGGCTGGGGTGAGCCTGAAACTGTTCAGTTTCGCCGGGTCAAGCCAGATGCGCATGGCGTACTGGGCGCCGAACACCTGCACCTCGCCGACGCCGGTCACGCGCGACAGCGGTTCCTGTACCGTCGAGTTAAGGAAGTCGGCCAAGTCGACCCGGCTCAGGCTGCCGTCCTTGGACACAAAACCGAGGATCAACAAAAAGTTGCGCGTCGATTTCACCACCTGCACGCCCTGCTGCTGCACCGCCAGCGGCAGGAGCGGCAGGGCGAGCTGAAGCTTGTTCTGCGTCTGCACCTGGGCGATGTCAGGATCGGTGCCGGCATCAAAGGTCAGGGTTACGGTGACTTTGCCGTAGGAGTCGGACGACGAACTGATGTAAAGCAAGTTGTCGAGGCCGGTCAATTTCTGTTCGATGACCTGCGTGACGGAGTCTTCCACCGTCTTCGCCGAGGCGCCGGGATAGGTGGCGTTGATGGCGATGGTGGGTGGCGCGATGGCCGGATACTGCGACACCGGCAGCGACAGGATCGACAATCCGCCGGCGAGCATGATGACGATGGCGATGACCCACGCGAAGATGGGGCGGTCGATGAAGAAGCTGGCCATGGTCCGTTACCTCACTTTGCCACGGTCGCGGCGGCGGTCGCGGCGGCAGGCGCTGAACCGGCCTCCTGCGCCTGCACTGGCGCACCCGGTTTCACCTTCTGCAGGCCTTCGACGATGACACGGTCACCTGCGGCGAGGCCCTCGGTTACCACCCATTTGTCGACGATCGATTGCTCTGCCTTGACGGCGCGCGGCTCGACCTTGTTCTCGGCGTTCACCACCATCACCTGCGCTTCGCCGCGTGGCGTGCGGCTGACGGCCGCGTGCGGCACCAGCATGGCAGCGCGATTCACGCCCTGCGTGAGCCGCGCGCGCACATACATACCGGGCAACAAATCACCCTTCGGATTGGGAAACACCGCGCGCAGCGTCACGCTGCCGGTGCCTTCGTCGACAGATACTTCCGAGAACGCCAGCCGGCCTTCGGCACCGTAGACGCTACCGTCTTCCAGCACCAGTTGCACCGGTACAGTATTGCCCGTCGCTCGCTGCAGCTTACCGGATTCGAGATCGCGTTTCAGGCCCAGCAGCTTCGCACTGGACTGCGTCACGTCGACATAGATCGGGTCGAGTTGCTGCACCGTGGCGAGCGCTGCTTGCTGGTTCGCGGTAACCAGTGCCCCTGCCGTCACGGCCGAGCGGCCGATGCGGCCGGTAATCGGCGACGTGACACGGGTGAAATCGAGATCGACACGCGCCTTGTCGAGAGCCGCCTTGGCCGCGGCGACATCGGCCTGGGCCTGCTTTTGCGCAGCCTGTGCTTCTTCGTTGGCCTGAGCACTCACCGCCTCGATTTTCACCAGATCGGCGTAACGCACAGCCTTTTGCCGCGCCGCTTCCAGACTGGCCTCGGCCCGGGCCAGATTCGCACTGGCGCTGTCAAAAGCGGCCTGGTAGGTCGCCGGGTCGATCCGGTACAGCACCTGACCTGCCTTGACATCGCTGCCCTCCTTGAACAGGCGCTGCTTGACGATGCCGCCCACCTGCGGCCGCAATTCGGCCACCAGATAAGGCGAAGTGCGCCCGGGCAGTTCGGCTGTCACCGGCACAGATTCGGGCCGCACCGTCATCACCGTAACTGCAGGCGCCCCTTGCATGCCGCCGGCAGGCGCGTTCTGTTGCTCACCGCTGCAAGCGTTGAGCAACAGACTGCTTGCCAGTGCCAAACCTACGGGTAGGAGTTGCAGGATGCGTGCGATCTGCATGGATAGCCTTTCGTGAATGTGTGCCGCCTGCATTGGCAGGCGTCCTGATGAAGGGTTAACTCATTCTAGATTGATCGTTCAATCTGGAATGAGTGTTCAATCTATATTAGTATTCAAGGAAACGCAAGATTCGAAGTACCCTCAAGCACGTCTACTCCTCCCTGATTTTGGAGACCTAACATGACCGCCACCTCCAACCAGCCATCCGATACTTCGCGAGCCGATGTGCGACGCTCACAAATCCGCACAGCCGCAGCTGACTGCTTCCGCCAACACGGCTTTCATGGCACCAGCATTGCGCAGATATCAAAAACGGCCGGCATGAGCACCGGCCACATCTATCATTATTTCGAGAACAAGGAGGCGATCATTGCCGACATCGTCGCCCAGGACCTGGAGCGGCTACTGACGCTGACCACCGAACTGCGCGCAGCAAGCGACGTCAAAGCGGCCATGATCGAGCGCGCTATCGAGGGGGTACAGGACAATCTCGACCCGGGCACGGCGGGACTACAAATGGAAATCGTCGCCGAAGCCGCACGCAATCCACATATCGCCGGGATCGTGCGCGCGGCCGACAAACAGTGCCGGGACAGCCTCGCCGAAACCATCCGTGCTACACGGCAAGCCGCCGGCCATGAGGACAACGCGGCCACGCTAGCAGGTATGGTGGAAGCCATTTCGGCCATGTTCGAGGGATTGCGTATTCGAGCAATCCGCAATCCAGACATTGATCGGGATGGCGTGGTGAGGGTGTTCCGGCGCATGGTCAGCGACCTCCTCACGCAAACGTGAGCGCGGACGAGCGAAGGCAACGACCACTCGCCACGGTGGCCATACGCAATTAACCGGCCCAGAATTTATCGAACAACACCACGCAAGGTAAAAACAACGATGACCCCACAGCAAAAGAGATGGTTAATCCGAACGGTGGCCGTGCTGGTCGCCGGTGTGGTGGCATTTTTCGCCTGGCAGCACTATGGACTCAAGGAAACCGAAACCGGACTGGTCAGCGGCAATGGCCGTATCGAGGCCGTCGAGATCGACGTCGCCGCGAAAACGGCCGGCCGCCTCAAGGATATCCGCGTGCGCGAAGGCGAATTCGTCACCGCCGGACAGGTGGTGGCGCTGATGGATACCGAGGTGCTCGACGCCCAACGCCGGCAGGCCGAGGCGCAACTGCAGCAGGCGATCAGCGCGGTGGCCACCGCAAACAGCCAGATTGCGCAGCGCCACAGCGACCGCGCCGCGGCCCAGGCGGTGGTGGCGCAGCGCGAGGTGGAACTCAAGGCCGCCAGTTCGCATCTGGCGCGTTCGACGGCGCTCGCCGACAAGGGCTTTCTCTCGCCCCAGGCGGTAGAGGACGAGCGGGCACGGGTCGAAAGCGCCCGCGCCGCCCTTGCTGCGGCGCGGGCACAGGTCGCCGCCATGGAGTCGGCGATCGCTAGCGCCCGTTCCCAGGTGGCGGGCGCCCAGTCTTCCGCCGCCGCCGCGCAGGCCAGCATCGAGCGCATCCAGGTCGACATCGACGACACGGCACTGAAGGCGCCGCGCGACGGCCGGGTGCAGTACATCGTCGCCCGGCCGGGGGAAGTGGTCGGCGCCGGTGGACGCATCCTGAACCTGGTCGATCTCGCCGACGTCTACATGACCTTCTTCCTGCCGACCGCCGTGGCGGGGCGCGTGGCGCTCGGCACCGAGGTGCGCNNACGCCGAAAACGGTGGAGACGGCAAGCGAGCGCGAAAAGCTGATGTTCCGCGTGCGCGCCCAGCTTCCGCCCGATCTGCTCAAGAAACACATTCTCCAGGTGAAAACGGGCCTGCCCGGCGTCGCCTACGTGCGGAGTGCCCCCGACGCCAACTGGCCCGAGCGGCTCCAGGTGAAGCTGCCGCAATGAGCGAAGCCGGCGACGTGATCGCATCGCCGGCCGCAGCACCCGTGGTTCGCCTGAGCGCGGTCGGTCTCGCCTACGGCAAGGTACGCGCGCTGGATTCGGTCACGCTCGAGGTGCCGGCCGGCTGCATGGTCGGCGTCATCGGACCGGATGGCGTCGGCAAATCGAGCCTGTTCTCGCTAGTCGCCGGCGCGCGGGCGATCCAGACGGGACGGGTCGAGGTGCTGGGCGGCGACATGGCCGATGCGCAACACCGCCGCACGGTGTGCCCGCGCATCGCCTACATGCCGCAGGGCCTCGGCAAAAATTTGTATCCGACGCTTTCAGTATTCGAGAACGTGGACTTCTTCGGGAGGCTTTTTGGACACGGCCGCCGCGAGCGCGAGCGGCGTATCAATGAGCTGCTGAACGCCACCGGACTCGCCCCTTTCGCGGACCGCCCCGCCGGCAAGCTGTCCGGCGGCATGAAGCAGAAGCTCGGCCTCTGTTGCGCCCTGATCCACGATCCTGACCTGCTGATCCTCGACGAGCCCACCACCGGGGTCGACCCACTGTCGCGACGGCAGTTCTGGGAACTCGTCGAGCGCATCCGTGCCAACCGGCCCGGCATGAGCGTGCTGGTCGCCACCGCCTACATGGAAGAGGCCGCGCGCTTCGACTGGCTGGTCGCCATGGACGACGGGCGGGTGCTCGCCACCGGCACGCCGCATGACCTGCTGGCGCGCACCGAAACCCGTACGCTCGAAGAGGCCTTCATCGCGCTGCTGCCGGAGGCGCAGCGCGAAGGCTACCAGCCCGTGGCAATCCTCCCCCTGAAGGCAGGTGAGGAAACGGAGGTGGCCATCGAGGCGCGCGATCTCACCATGCGCTTCGGCAGCTTCACGGCGGTCGATCATGTCAGCTTCCGGATCAGGAAGGGGGAAATCTTCGGCTTCCTCGGCTCCAACGGCTGCGGCAAGACCACCACCATGAAGATGCTCACCGGGCTGCTGCCCGCGAGCGAAGGACAGGCGTGGCTGTTCGGCCACCCGCTGGATCCCCATGACATCGACACGCGCCGCCGCGTTGGCTACATGACCCAGTCCTTCTCGCTCTATGGCGAACTCACCGTGCGTCAGAACCTGGTGCTGCACGCGCGGCTGTTCGGCATACCGTCGGCACGCATCGAGCCAAGGGTGCAGGAGATGGCCGAGCACTTCGGGCTTACCGAAATGATGGATGATTTGCCGGCCGTGCTACCCCTGGGCGAGCGCCAGCGCCTGTCGCTTGCGGTCGCCATGATCCACGGGCCGGAGATGCTGATCCTCGACGAACCAACCTCCGGCGTCGACCCGGTGGCGCGCGATGCTTTCTGGCGAATCCTGATCGACTTGGCACGCCGCGACAACGTCACCATTTTCATCTCGACCCATTTTATGAACGAGGCCGAGCGCTGCGACCGCATTTCGCTGATGCACGCCGGCCAGGTGCTGGTGAGCGATACGCCGGCAGCGATCATCGAGAAACGCGGTGCGCGCAACCTCGAAGAGGCGTTTATCAGCCATCTCGAGGAAGCGGTGGCGAAGAACCCGCAGGCACCTCCGGCTGCCGGAGCCCCCCGGCTACCGCAGGAGCAGGCGGCTCCTGCGGCAGCAAACCTGGCCCCACGCCGCCAGGGTTTTAGTTGGCGTCGTTTGTTCAGCTACACCCGGCGCGAATCGCTCGAACTGCGCCGCGACCCCATTCGTCTCACGCTGGCTTCGCTGGGCAGCGTGATGCTCATGCTGGTGCTGGGCTACGGCATCAGCATGGACGTGGAAGACCTCGCCTTTGCCGTGCTCGACCAGGACCAGACCACTCTGAGCCGCGACTACGCCCTCAATCTCGCCGGCTCGCGCTACTTCATCGAACATCCGCCAATCCGCAACCACGCCGAGTTGGACCAGCGCATGCGCGCCGGCGAGATCAGCCTGGCCATCGAGATTCCGCCCGGCTTCGCACGCGACATCGCACGCGGCACGCCAGTGCAGATCGGCGCCTGGATCGATGGCGCCATGCCGATGCGCGCCGAGACGGTGCGCGGCTATGTCCAGGGCATGCACCAGCACTGGCTCACCGCCAAGGCGCGCGAGGCTTACGGTTCAGAGGCGACAGCCGGGCTGTTCAGCATCGAAACGCGCTTTCGCTACAACCCGGAGGTGACCAGCCTGCCGGCCATGGTGCCAGCGGTGATCCCGCTATTGCTGATGCTGATCCCGGCGATCCTGAGCGCACTGTCGGTGGTGCGTGAGAAAGAGCTGGGCTCCATCGTCAATCTTTACGTCACCCCGGTCACCCGGCTGGAGTTTCTGCTCGGCAAGCAGATCCCCTACATCGCGCTTGCCATGATCAATTTCCTGCTGCTCACCGCGCTGGCCGTCTCCCTGTTCGGCGTGCCGCTAAAGGGGAGCTTCCTCGCCCTGGCAGCCGCGGCATTGCTCTATGTGATCGCAGCCACCGCCTTCGGGCTGCTGATGTCGGCCTTCGTGCGCAGCCAGGTCGCCGCCCTGTTCGGCACCGCTCTGCTGACCATTCTTCCGGCCGTGCAGTTCTCCGGGCTGATCGATCCCGTCTCCACCCTGGAGGGTGTGGGCGCCTTGATCGGGCAGATCTATCCGACCACCCACTTCGTGACGATTGCGCGCGGCACGTTCTCGAAAGGGCTCGGTTTCATGGATCTCCGGGCTTCTTTTGTCCCGCTGCTGATCGCCGTGCCCGTACTCATCGGGCTCGGCGCAGCCCTGCTCAGGAAGCAGGAGCGATAGGCATGCGATCCGCACACAACATCCTCCACCTGGGCATCAAGGAACTGCGCAGCCTCGTGCGTGACCCCATCATGCTTGTTTTGATCGTTTACGCGTTCACGTTTTCGATCTACACCGCCGCCACGGCAATGCCGGAAACGCTGCACAAGGCGCCCATCGCCATCGTCGACGAGGACCGCTCTGCGCTTTCCAACCGTATCATCGACGACTTCTATCCGCCCTATTTCCTGCCGCCAGCCCTGATCACGACAGCCGAGATGGACGCCCGGATGGATGCAGGACTCGACACCTTCGCCCTGCACATCCCGTCCGGTTTCCAGCGCGATCTCCTCGCGGGGCATAGTCCCGTGCTGCAGCTTAATGTCGATGCCACCCGGATGAGCCAGGGCTTTACCGGCAGCAGCTATATCCAGGCGATCGTCTCGGGCGAGGTGAATGATTTCATGCGGGGGTATCGTGCCGAAACGGCTCCAGCGGTCGATCTGGTTTTACGGGCACGCTTCAACCCCGAGCTGGACAAGTCCTGGTTTGGCGCCGTCATGGAGGTCATCAGCGCCATCACCATGCTTTCCATCGTCCTCACTGGTGCCGCACTCATCCGCGAGCGCGAGCACGGGACGGTGGAACACCTGCTGGTAATGCCGGTGACGCCTTTCGAGATTATGAGCAGCAAGGTATTCGCCATGGCCCTGGTCGTGCTCGCGGCCTCGTGGTTCTCGTTGACCTTCATTGTCCGCGGCCTGCTTGCAGTCCCCATCGAAGGCTCAGTCGCGCTGTTTTTCGCGGGTGCAACGCTGCACCTGTTCGCGACCACGTCCATGGGCATCTTCCTCGCCACCCTCGCCCGCACGATGCCGCAGTTCGGGCTGCTGCTGTTGATGTTCCTGCTGCCGCTGCAGGTCCTGTCGGGTGGCATGACGCCGCGCGAAAGCATGCCTGACGCCGTCCAGTTCATCATGCAGGCCGCGCCCAACACCCACTTCGTCATGCTCTCCCAGGCCATTCTCTATCGTGGCGCCGGCCTCGATGTGGTCTGGCCGCAGTTCCTCAGCCTGGCGGCAATCGGTGCGGTCCTGTTCACGCTGGCCCTGGCGCGCTTCCGTAAAACGCTGGCAACGATGGCATGAGTTCGCGCACCGAACAAACTTCGCCTCGTTCGCGCGTCCCGGGCAAATGGCGCGCACTGCCGACCGGCATCTGGGCACTCGGATTCGGCTCGCTGTTCATGGACATATCCTCCGAGATGATCCATAGCCTCCTGCCGGTCTTCATGGTCACCGTACTGGGCGCCTCCATGGTGACCGTCGGCGTTATCGAAGGGATTGCAGAGGCTACGGCAGCCATCTTGAAAGTGTTCTCGGGTGCGCTGAGCGACTATCTTGGCAAGCGCAAATTCCTGATGATCCTTGGCTACGGACTCGCGGCATTCACCAAGCCCATTTTTCCGCTGGCCTCGTCGATCGGCTGGGTGTTCACGGCGCGTTTCGTCGATCGCATCGGCAAAGGCATTCGCGGGGCGCCGCGCGACGCCCTGATTGCCGACATTTCGCCAGCACCATTGCGCGGCGCGGCCTATGGTTTGCGGCAGGCGCTTGATTCGGTGGGCGCCCTGCTCGGTCCGCTGCTGGCGGTGGCCTTCATGATATGGCTTGCCGATGACATCCGTGCGGTGATGTGGATAGCCGTGGTGCCAGCCTTCATTGCGGTGGCGCTGCTCATGATTTACGTACGCGACCCTGAGCGCACGCATGCAACCGGCGACGTAAAATCCCCACTCGCACGGGCCAACATCAAGCGCCTGCCGCTGCGCTACTGGCTGGTTGTGCTGTTGGGGGCGGTCTTTACGCTCGCCCGCTTCAGCGACGCCTTTCTGGTGCTGCGGGCACAGGACATTGGCCTCGCGCTCGGCTATGTGCCGGTGGTCATGGTCGTGATGAACGTTTTCTATGCCGGCGCCGCCTATCCGGCCGGGGCCGCCGCTGACCGCTTCCACCCGCGCACCTTGTTGCTGATCGGACTCGCGCTGCTCATCGCAGCGGACATGGTGCTGGCCGCAGCCCGAGGCGCACTGGGCGTCTTTGCCGGTGTCGCGCTGTGGGGCCTGCACATGGCCTTTACCCAGGGCCTGTTGTCGAAACTCGTCGCTGACACGGTGCCGACGCAATTGCGCGGCACCGGGTTCGGCATCTTCAATCTCGTCAGCGGCGGTGCGCTACTGCTCGCCAGCGTGCTGGCTGGCGTTCTGTGGAGCGCCATTGGACCTGCTGCGACGTTCCTGGCCGGTGCCGGTTTCGCTGCCCTCGCCGCAATCGGGCTCCTTACTGTGGACGCCGGGCATCGTAATCGAGACAAGGAATGACATGGGCAGACCTGTTCCCCCTGCACCCGGCGCGATCCCTCATAACACTGGCAACGATGGCATGAAAAGAATAGTCGGACTCATAGCGTGGCTTGTTATCGAGGGCGCCAGCCCGGCTGTGGCCTGGTCGGTGGAACCGGAAAAGACCGGGACGCTGAGCTTCGTACTCGAAAACGACATGTTCCAGGGGAGCGACAGCCACTACACGAACGGCGTGCGGGTGGTCTGGGTACCGGGACCGGATGCCTCCACACAGGAATGGGCCATCAAACTGGCCCGCCTCGTGCCGTGGTTCCCCGAGCAAGGCGAGGTTCGCCATGGCTATGCCTTCGGCCAAAGCATGTTCGTGCCGAGTGATATCACCATCGCAGATCCGCCCCCGGGGGAACGCCCCTATGCAGGCTGGCTGTATGGGACGGTGGGCCTGGGCGTGGAGTCGGGCAAGCAGCTCGACCAGTTCGGCATCACCCTCGGCGTGGTCGGCCCGGCCTCTCTGGCCGAGCAGAGCCAGAAATTCATCCACAATGTTGTCGGGTCTAATGAACCACGCGGCTGGGACACCCAGCTCCGCAATGAGCCGGGTGTCATCCTGACCTACCAGCGCAGCTGGCGGGAATTCGCGACCACGACCTTCCTGGGGAACCAGTTGGACTTCACGCCCCACGCAGGGGCCGCACTCGGCAACGTGTTCACCTATGCCAATGCAGGCGTCACGCTGCGTTACGGTAAACGACTGCCCAGCGACTACGGGCCGCCGCGCATCCAGCCCGGCTTGCCGGGCTCGGCAGCCTTCGCCCCGGTGTCCGATTTCGGCTGGTACCTGTTTGCCGGTGTCGAAGGACGCGCGATTGCCCACAACATCTTTCTCGACGGCAACACCTTCCGCGACAGCCGCAGCGTGGACAAAAAACCCCTGGTCGGCGACCTGCAGTTCGGCCTGGTACTGGACTGGTCCGATATTCGTTTCAGTTACACCCACATACTGCGCACGCGCGAGTTCCGAACCCAGGAGAAATTCGACGGCTTTGGCGCGCTCAGCGTATCGATAAAGTTTTAAGCCATCCTGCACCATGGAGCGTAAATTGCCCCACAAACCATACGGACTTGCAGATGGCCGATGCGGCTAGAATGACCTTTTTGCGCAGGAGCCCCATGTCCGAACCGTTGTATACGACCGCAATCTCGCCGAACTCGAACCCGGCGAATACTGGTGGTGCTCGTGCGGCCGCTCGATGACGCAACCGTTCTGCGACGGCTCGCACGAAGGCACCGACATGGAGCCGATGTCGATCGTCATCGAAGAAAAAACCACGGTATGGCTGTGCAGATGGCTCTCGGCTGAGAGCCCCCAAAAAAACCGCACTTCAATCGGCTCGGAGTTATCGGAAAAGCAGGGGTGATTCAGGAAGGGATTGTTTGTGACAAAGAAAAAATAGCACCGACGGCGCTTGTCAGGGAAACCGGGACATCAAGAACGTCCTGAGTGAGCTCGCGACTATCCCGGCGGATATCCGACCGGGGGTGCCAATCCGCTTCCAGCCGCAATGGGAGGCCTTGCCGACGGCCCCGGAGCCTGAGCTTGGGCGTTGACGATCGGCTTTTGACAGACAATCAGACCTTCTCCGAGATTTACCGGGTCGTTCGTTCCTGGCCGAACGCAGAAGCTCAAGGCCGACATCCACTACGATTCGCGCCTGCGTCTGCTATCAGGAAAGACGTACTTCCCGACCCTGAAGAGGCCTTCAGTCGTCTGATTTGTGACTGCGACACGGCATCCTCCTAAACGAATCGTGCAGGAGGATGCCGGCTAAACGCTGGCCTCTTGTCACACTAGCAAGCCACCAATATAATAAGTACTGCTTACTATAAGAGCGGTGACTCGTGGAATTGCGACAAGACAGTCTCGGCTTTCTGCTGACGGATGTTTCCCGCCTGATGCGTCGGGCCTTCCAGCAACGCCTGGAAGGAAGCTCTCTCACACTGGCGCAGGCGCGTGCACTCGTTTACGTCTCTCGCCATGAGGGTGTTCGCCAGGTCGATTTGGCGGAAATGCTGGAAGTCCAACCCATCACGCTCGCCCGTTTGATTGACCAGCTCACGGATGCCGGTTTAGTCGAACGTCGCCCTGATCCCAACGATCGGCGGGCATATCGGGTGTTTCTGACGCCTGCCGCCGCCCCCCATCTGGCCGCAATCGAGCAGGTCGCAGCGGTGATCCGGACGGTCGCTCTGCACGATCTGGACAAGCAGCAAGCCGCCACGCTCCTCCTCGCCTTGAACAAGATGCGCGACAACCTGGCCTCACGCTAACGCCCTTCAGCAGAACATTTATCCCGGAGTATTAAGTTCATGAGAGATGTCCCAACCAGTGACGAATCATCTCGCACCGAGGTGGCACGTCCGTCGAAACGCCGCCTGAAACGGCTGGTCCTGCTTGTCGTGGTGCCGCTGATCGTCGCACTCGTCATCGGGGTCGTGTACCTCAGGAGCGGCCGTTTCGTCGATACCGACAACGCCTACGTCAAGGCCGACATGGTGCCGGTCAGTGCCGAGGTGTCCGGAACGATCAAGCAGGTGCTGGTCCGGGAAAACCAGTCTGTCGCTGCGGGTCAGCCGCTGTTCCGGATCGACCCGGCGCCGTTTCAGGTGGCGGTCGCCAAAGCCGAAGCCAAACTGGCGCAGGTGCGCGTCGATCTTGCAGCAACGAAGGCGGGCTTTCGCGAAAAGCAGGCCGAAATTGCCCTGGCGCAAACCCGCTACGCCTTTGCGCGAAAAGACCAGCAACGACAGGCCGATCTGGTAGCACGCAAATTCATTTCGCCTTCCCGGTTCGACGACGCGAAACAAACCACCGACCTCGCCGGGCAACAAATCGGCGCGCTGAATCAGGACCTGAAACGCATCGCGGAAACCCTGGGCGGCAGCGTCGATGCGCCGGTCGAGCGCCATCCGGCGTATCTCGCCGCGCTGGCCGAACTCGATCAAGCGAAGCTCGATCTGGCGCGCGTCGAAGTACGCGCCTCGTTGCCCGGCACCGTGAGCAAACCGCCCAAGCCCGGGCAGTTCGTCGCCGCGGGCGCGACGGCGATGGCCCTGGTGGTCAGCGGCCATGCGTGGATCGAGGCCAATTTCACCGAGACCGATCTCACCTACGTTCATCCGGGGCAGCCGGTCACGATTCATATCGACACCTACCCCGACGCAGAATGGACAGGCACGGTGGACAGCCTGAGCCCGGCCACCGGTGCGGAGTTCTCGGTCATCCCCGCGCAGAACGCCACCGGAAACTGGGTCAAGATCGCCCAGCGGGTGGCAGTGCGGATCAGACTCGACGCCGCGCCGGATCTGCCGCAATTGCGCGCGGGCCTGAGCGCGGTGGTCGAGATCGACACCGGCCATCGCCGTCGCCTGTTCGGATACACGCTCTGAGGCCGCGCGCATGAACGCGCCTGCGGCAGCCGTCCAACCGGAAAGCGCCAAGCGCATCTGGGTCGCCATGTCGGTGATGCTGGCGACCATCATGCAGGCGCTGGACACCACCATTGCCAACGTTGCGCTGCCGCATATGCAGGGGACGATGGGTGCGACCCAGGATCAGATTTCCTGGGTGCTCACGTCCTACATTGTGGCAGCGGCCATCTTCATGCCGCTGACCGGATTTCTCACTGCGCGCTGGGGGCGCAAGCGCGTCTTCATGTGGTCAGTGGTCGGCTTCACGCTGGCGTCGATGCTGTGCGGCGCGGCGCAAACCCTCCCCGAGATCGTGTTGTTCCGTCTGCTGCAGGGGATTTTTGGCGCAAGTCTGGTGCCGCTGTCACAGGCCGTGCTGCTCGACACCTACCCGCCCGAACAACACGGCAAAGCCATGGCGATGTGGGGCGTGGGCGTGATGGTGGGGCCGATCCTCGGACCCACGCTTGGAGGCTGGCTGACCGAGTACTACAACTGGCGCTGGGTGTTTTACATCAACCTGCCGTTTGGCGTGCTGGCCTGGCTCGGGCTCGCGGCCTTCGTGCGCGAAACGCCCATCGACCGCACCCGGCGGTTCGATCTGCTCGGCTTCGCACTGCTGAGCCTGGGCATCGGCGCGCTGCAAATGATGCTGGATCGCGGGCAATCGCTGGACTGGTTCGCCAACCCGGAAATCGTCGTCGAGGCCCTGCTTGCGGGCCTGGCGCTGTATCTCTTTGTCGCCCACATGTTCACTCACGACCACCCATTCATCGAGCCGGGGCTGTTCAAGGATCGCAACTTCAGCGTCGGCCTTGTGCTTATCTTCATCGTCGGCATCATTTTGCTCGCCACCATGGCCTTGCTTCCGCCGTTCATGCAAAGCCTGTTGGGATTCCCTGTGATCGATGTCGGCTATCTGCTGGCTCCGCGCGGCGTGGGTACCATGATCGCCATGATGATGGTAGGCAAACTCTCGGGGCGGCTGGATGTGCGCTACATGATTTTTTTCGGCCTCATCCTGACCAGCCTGTCGCTGTGGGAAATGACCCTGTTCAATGCAAACATTGATGGTTGGGACATCGTGCGCACCGGCGTCACGCAGGGGTTTGGCCTCGGCTTCATCTTCGTGCCGCTGTCCACCATCACCTTCGCTTCGCTGGCGGCGCGCTACCGCAATGAGGGCACGGCGCTGTTCAGCCTGATGCGCAACATCGGCAGCAGCATCGGCATCTCGGTGGTGATGACTTATCTGGCGCAACGCACGCAAGCCAATCATGCCGCATTCGCCGACTACATCAATCCGTTCAATCTGGCGCTCAGGCAGGCGGTCGAAGCAGATGCCTACAACCTGACCACACCCCAGGGACTTGCGGCAATCAACGGCGAGGTGACGCGGCAAGCCGCCATGCTGGCCTATTTGCAAGACTTCAGACTGATGATGTGGATCACGCTGATCGCGATCCCGCTGGTTGTGCTACTGCGGGCGCCGGTCAAGCAGGCTGCCGCGAGCGGGGCGCACGCGGCAATAGACTGACTGAAGCACGGTTGGGCAGTATGAGCAGCTATGCCCGCCCGATTGCTCAAACGCTTACAATGCTATCGGAGGAAGATGCACATGTTCCAGACCATTATTTTTGCCTACGACGGCAGCGCCGAGTGCCAGGACGCGCTCGAGGAAGGGATCGCCCTGGCAAGCCGCTTCAACGCCCGCTGTCATCTGCTGGCGGTCATTCCGCCGCCGCCCGCCATGGCTTTGGCGAACGGTCCGCTGCCCGGCGAATACATCGAGGAACAGCAAGCTCGCGTCAATGCCATTCTCGAGACAGGGCTCGCGCGCCTGCGCCAGGCCGGGGTGGAAGCGACAGGCATCCTGAGGACGGACGAATCGTCTGTCGAAGCCATCGGAGCTGTCGCCCATGAGACCGGTGCCGATCTTGTCGTCGTCGGCCATCACCAACGCTCGGCCCTCGACCGCTGGTGGCGCGGCTCGGTCGGCCACTCTCTGCTGGATCATCTGCCATGCAGTCTGCTTGTTTCCATGCCGGGTGGCATGGTGATGAAGGCGGACGCCAAAGGCATATAGCACGCCGCCTGACTGGCGCGACCGCATGGGGATTCAGGGCATCAACTGAAAATTGCCTGGACCCAAGCCTTGGTGAGTTCCCCGGGATGGTCGGGAACTTGCCTCGATGAATTGATTGGCGAGGCTGTCCTTCCGGGCGTCACTCACCTGTCGTCGAGTGGCACAGCCAAGCAAATGGAACCGCTTCTCCTGGTGTGTGAGTGGCTCGCACTTTTCACGCTACCCGATTCACTCATCATGTCCGCCCGAATCCAGACAATGGTGCGGTTGGAATTAGAGTCTACCGAACTAAGGGCTCGTTAATGAATAAATTGGGCATACGTTGCTTCGTATTCGGGATGGATGCAAGGCGCGAGGCGCAGCGAATGGTCGTTCCATTCGCAAGCCTTGCAACGCCGCAGACGCCCGAATACGCAGCAACCCTCCGGGCTGGGGTCGCTTTTGGCGCATCCCGGTGTTGCAAGCCGCTTGTTGTGAGTGACACAACCGCGCGTCTTGCGCCTAGGGCTGCACCTAAAGCGACCCCAGCGTATGCCCAATTTATTCATTAACGAGCCCTAACTACTATAGCTTCACGGTTTTCATGCCAGGAGTATCGATGCGAATGGAGAAAGCGTCTTCTAAGCCGCTGAGATCGGATGGGGTGTCGATGTCGGCGAAAATGCCGGGATCCTCGCATTCAAGCATCTGAATCCGCCCGGCATGGGCGGCGAGCAAAGGGTGCGCGCCCTGGTCGCTGCTGAGTTGGGCGAGGTCGTGGAAAAATGCTCGCGCAAAACCGACCGGGTGGCCGCGCCGTCCCTGGTAGCGGGGTGCCGCGATCGGCGCGCCGGCTCGAAGCAGGCTGGCTACGCCGTGGATGGTGTCATGCTGGATGAACGGCATGTCGGCCAGGGCGATCAGCCATCCGTCCTCGTCCTGCGCGGCAGTCACGCCGAAAGCAAGGCTGGTTCCCATGCCGGTTTCTGCTCCGGGACAGAATGCCACCTGCATCCCTTCCGCTTCCAGTAGATGCGCAAGCTGCCGATCTGACGGACGCAGCACCGCAACGCCATGATCAACGCCGCTTAGCAGGTTGCGCGCCGCCTGTACGCCGACCGGGGTGCCGTCGGCCAGGGGGAACAACAGTTTGTCGCCGCCAAAGCGCGTTCCAGTACCCGCCGCCAGCAGAATGCCGACGATCATATGGCTGCGGCCATCGACTGGCGCGAGGTGTGATTCCCGCTTGCTGTGGCAGGCAGAACGCCAAGCCGGATGCCGTGTCGCACCGCGGTCAATTCCGCCAGAATGGATATGGCGATTTCCGGCGGGGTGCGGCTGCCGATAGGCAGACCCACCGGCCCATGCAGGCGGTCAATTTCCGCTTTCGAAAGATCGAACAGGCTCAACCGTTCGCGCCGTCTCAGGTTATTGGCATTCGAGCCGACGGCGCCGACATAGAATGCCGGCGATTTGAGCGCTTCCAGCAAAGCCATGTCATCCAGCTTGGGATCATGGGTCAAGGCCACCACTGCACAGCGGGCATCGGGCATCAGGGCGTTCACCGCGTCGTCCGGCATGCCGGGAACGAGTTCGGCACCCGCAACATCCCAGGCTGCGCTGTATTCCTCGCGGGGATCGCACACCAGCACCTGATAATCCAGGGCTTGGGCGATCTGCGCCAGATGGCAGGATATCTGGCCGGCGCCGATCACGAGCAGCCGCCAGCGCGGCCCATGCACGGCGATCAGCGTCTGCCCGTCGAACTGCGTGGTTTCGTCGATGTGCGGGGTGTAAAGGTGGATATCGCCGGTGACGAGGTCGAGGCGCCGCCCGATCAGCCTGTGCTGCGCGATGTCGTCCTGGATCGCTTGCAGCAGGGGCTTGCCAGGCGCCGGCTCCAGCACCAGTTGCAGCGCGCCGCCGCAGGGCAGGCGGAAACGCTCGCATGCCTCGGCGGAGCCGCCGTAAATGAGCACTTCCGGCCGGATGGGCGGCGCGGCGCGCACCCGCTCGATCAGATCGGCCTCGATGCAGCCGCCGGAAACCGATCCGGCAAGCAGTCCATCGTCGCGCACTGCGAGCATGGCGCCCACCGGGCGCGGGGATGACCCCCAGGTTTGGGTGACGGTGGCGAGCGTCACGCGATGGCCGTCATGCTGCCATTGCAGGCACGTGCGCAGGACTTCCAGGTCCGAGCTTTCCATCATGCACTCCGTAGTTCCGAGGTTTCGAACGGCAGCTTGCGCAGGCGCTTGCCGGTCGCGGCGAACAGCGCGTTGGCGACCGCCGGCGCAAGCGGCGGCACGCCCGGTTCGCCGACGCCGGTGGGCGCCGCTTGAGACGGCACGATGTGTACCTCGACCCGGGGCATTTCGCTGATGCGCAGCAGCGGATAATCATGGAAGTTGGATTGCTCGACGCGTCCCGCCTTGAGGGTGATGGCGCTGTGCAGGGCTGCGGAAAGCCCGAAGCCGATGCCGCCTTCCATCTGTGCCCTGACCTGGTCCGGATTGACCGCGATGCCGCAGTCCACGGCGCATATCACACGATCCACGCTGAACGAACCATCCGGCTTGACGCTGACTTCCGCCACCTCGGCGACAAAGGAGTTGAACGATTCATGCACCGCGATGCCGCGCCCGCGCCGCACCCCGCTTTTCGGCGCCAGCGGTGTGCCCCAGCCGGCCTTGGTCGCGGCCAGTTCCAGCACGCCATTGAGACGCGGATGTTGAATCAGTGTGCGGCGGAACGCATAAGGATCCTTGCCTGCCGCCGCTGCCAGCTCGTCGATGAAAATCTCGGTCGAGAAAGCGGTGTGGGTATGGCCGACGCTGCGCCACCACAGCACCGGCACGCCCAGCTTGGGCGAATGCAGCTCAACGTGCAGATTGGGGATGGCGTAGGCGAGGTTAGATGCGCCCTCGACCGACGTCATGTCGATGCCGTCCTTGACCAGCCCACCTTCGAACGCCGTGCCGGCGGCAATCGACTGGCCAACCAGTCGCTGGTTCCAGGCTACCGGGTTGCCTTGGGCATCCAGCCCTGCGCTGATGGCGTGGACGAACATAGGCCGGTAATAGCCGCCACGGATATCGTCCTCGCGCGTCCACATGAGGTGGATCGGCGCGCTGAGATCGCGTGTGGCCTTCGCCACCGAGACGGCTTCCGCGATGTAGTCGGAGGCGGGATTGGCGCGCCGGCCGAAGCTGCCGCCGGCCAGCAGGGTATGGATTTTCACCTGCTCCGGCTTGATCCCCAAAATTTGGGCAGCGGTGGCCTGATCGCTGGTCTGCGACTGGGAGCCGGCCCAGATTTCGCAACCGCTGTCCTTCAATTGCACGACGCAACTGAGCGGCTCCATCGGTGCGTGGGCGAGATAGGGGAACTCGAATGTCGCTTCCAGTTTTTTTGCCGCCTGGGCGAGGGCCTGCGCCGCATCGCCTTCGCTGCGTGCCACCTTGCCGGGCTGATTCAGCAGCGCCAGGTACTGGTCGCGTTGTTCAGTCGTCGAAACTCGTGCGCCGCCCGATTCGTCCCACTCGATTTGCAGCGCGTCGCGGCCTTTCTTGGCCGACCAGAAGTCCGTCGCGATTACCGCGACGCCTTGCGGCACTTCGACTACGGCACGCACACCGGGTACCGCCTTCGCCCGCTCGGTTTGGACGCGCCTGAGCCTGGCGCCGAAGACCGACGGGCGCGCAAGCAAAGCGGTGAGCTGGCCGGGAAGCCGCACGTCGGAGGCGAATTGGGCGCTGCCGTTGGATTTTGCCTTCGAGTCGGTGCGCTTGAACTGCTTGCCGATGTACTTGAAATCCTGGGGTGATTTGAGTGCTACTTCGGCGGGCTGGGGCATCGTTGCCGCCTTCTCCGCCAGTTGTCCGTAGCTTGCTTTGCGGCCGCTGGGGCGGTGCAGCACCATGCCATCCAGGGTGACGAGGGTGTTGGCATCCACTTTCCAGTTATCCGCCGCTGCCGCGATCAGCATGGCGCGCGCGGTGGCGCCCGCCCGGCGCAACTGCTCGAATGAATTGGCCATGGCGGTACTGCCGCCGGTGCCCTGCATCGGCCCCCAGAGCAGGTTGTTATACAGCTTGGCGTCAGCCGGCGCTGTTTCGACCCTGATCTTTTCCCAGGGCACGTCCAGTTCCTCGGCCACCAGGGTCGGCAGACCGGTATTGACCCCTTGCCCCATTTCCAGATGCTTGACGATCACCGTCACGGTGTCGTCGGGCGCGATCCGGATAAAGGCATTGGGCGCAAAGGGTTTGTCTGTGCCTTGGCCCGCCTTCATCCTGGCGGCGCCGCCGACAGGCAGGTAGAACGCGAGGGTGAGGCCGACGCCCAAGGTGGTGCCGGTTTTCAGGAACGCGCGCCGGCTCGGGTTAATGATTTTGTCCATGGCTCATCCCCTCATCGTTCTGGCAGCTTGATGCACCGCCGCGCGTATGCGCTGATAGGTGGCGCAGCGGCACAGGTTGCCGTCCAGCGCCGTGTCGATGTCGGCATCCGTCGGCTGGGGGTTGCCCGCGAGCAGCGCCGCCGCCGACATGATCTGCCCCGACTGGCAATAGCCGCATTGCGGCACGTCGAGCTTGACCCAGGCATCCTGCAGGGCTTTCACGGCCTTGCCCTGGGCGCCTTCGATGGTGGTGATCTTCTGCCCGGCGGCAGCGGAAACCGGCGTCATGCAGGCGCGAACCGGCGCCCCGTTCAGATGCACGGTGCAGGCGCCGCACTGGGCCATGCCGCAACCGAATTTGGTGCCGGTCAGGCCCAGATTGTCGCGCAGCACCCAGAGCAGCGGTGTGTCCGGTGTGGCATCGACGCTGCGCGGCGTGCCGTTGACGATAATAGGGATCATGCGTATTCCTTCCGTTACAGGTTGTATAGAAGATGGAAAATCGAGGATAGCGAGGCTGACGGGTAGCGCGTTACGTCATGAGTTCAAAATTAGTGAGTTCAAAGTTAGATTCTAGATAATTTGTCAGCGAATCGCCCAAGAGGCGCTGTAATCTGTAATGGCATACTAGGGCGTCCAACTCAGCGTACACACGTTCTTTTCCGTTGCAGTCATCACGCAAGGTGATCAGAAGCATGCGCCCGAAGATGCCTCAGGAACTCGTCCAGCAACTGCTTTAGTGCGATCGCCTTGTCGGGATCAAAGCCCAGCCTTTGCTGCATCTCGGTTGGTATGCAGGCGCATTTCGATTTCAACGCACGGCCGTGCTCGGTCAAGGCGATCATCACGACACGCTCATCGCCCGAATCGCGTGTGCGGGTGATTACACCCTGCTGTTCGAGGCGCTTGAGCAGCGGCGTCAGCGTGTTCGAGTTAAGCAATGCCCGCTCGCCGATTTCGGTGACCGAACACGGCGTTTTTTCCCACAGGATCATTAGCACGATGTACTGCGGATAAGTCAACCCGTACCGTTCCAGCAACGGTTGATAAATGCGGGTCAGCAGTCGCGAGGCCGCATACAGTGGAAAACACAGTTGCTTGTCGAGATCCAGCAGCGTAGCCGTGTCGGGGGGCGTTGCGAGAGCTACCTTCATGTCATTCTCCGAGGGCTTCACAAATGGCACGCTCCAGTTTTTCCGGTTTCGTTACAGGCGCGAAGCGCTTGAGTGGTGTGCCATCGCGGCCAATCAGAAACTTTGTGAAGTTCCATTTAACCGCCTTGCCGAGCACGCCGGGCAGTTGGTCTAGAAGATAACGGAAGATCGGGTGTGCGCCCGCGCCATTGACATCCACTTTCGCGAACACGGGGAAGGTCACGCCATAATTCTTCTCGCAGAAAGCGCCGATCTCTTCTTTCTTTCCCGGCTCCTGGGCGCCAAACTGGTTGCAGGGAAAGCCGAGCACGACCAGGCCCTTGTCGGCATACTTCTCGTGCAGTTTCTGCAGTCCTTCATACTGCGGCGTCAGGCCGCATTGGCTCGCGGTATTGACGACCAGAACCACCTTCCCGGCGTAGCGCTGCATAGGGATTTCCTCATCTTGCAGGCTCTTCGCTGAGAAACGATGAAACGCGTTCATGGTGAACACTCCTTCTGAAAAAAGACGTGAATCAGACACGCCGCCGACATGCTGGATCAGATCATAACTAGATCGACAGCGATTATATCGCACAAGATATAATCGCTGTCGATTATTGTCAACATCTGATCGCGCGCTTCTAAGATTCGCAATTCGGGGGTGACGAGCCTATTGATCCGGTCGGATGAAGAAGATGCGGAATCGGAAGTGAACATACGGCCATTGACTATAGTCCTAACCCAAACTATATTGGTTCGCACTAGAACTACATGAAGGCATCCCATGGTCGAAGCCCCGTTTCTGCCGAGCCTGCGTGCGCTGGTACGCTGTTACCAGGCCTTCTCCACCCGTTCGGCGGCGCACCTGCGCACCCTCGGCCTTACGCCGCCCCAATTCGACATCGTCGCCACCCTGGGTAATACGCCGGGTATGACGCCCAAAGAGTTGGGCGAAAAAACTCTGATCACCAAGGGCACGCTGACCGGGGTGGTAGACCGGCTGGAGGAGAAAGGGCTCATCAGGCGCATTCCCAGCGCGCTGGATGGCCGCAGCCAGATCGTGCAGTTGACGAAAAAGGGCGAGCGCCTGTTCGACAAGGTATTCCCGGCGCATGTGGCGTATTTCAGCCGCGCTTTCGCGGATTGGAAAGCGGAAGACTACGCCCGCATCGAAGCCGCCTTGCATGACTTGCGCGCCGTTTTCGAGTCAAGTCGAATCAAGCAATAAACCCCGCCGCCGGGCAGTACACCCGTACCGCCTGTTGCCGTCCAATTGGAGGAAAAATATGAGCCAGACACCCGATTCGAACATCACGCTTTTCTCGTCGATCCAGCTCGGCCCCTACGCGCTGAAAAACCGCATGGTGATGGCGCCGATGACGCGCAACCGCGCCGGCGCAGGCAACGCGCCGCAGCCGCTGAATGTGGAATACTACGTGCAGCGCGCCAGTGCCGGATTGATCATCACCGAAGGTTCGCAGGTCGCAGCGGAAGCGGTGGGTTATCCCGCGACGCCGGGCATCCACAGCGCCGAGCAAGTGGCAGGCTGGAAGAAAATCACCGACGCGGTGCATGCCCAGGGCGGCAGGATTTTCCTGCAGTTGTGGCATTGCGGACGCATTTCACACCCATCGCTGCTGCCCGGCGGCATGCTGCCGGTAGCGCCTTCGGCGATCAAGCCGTCCGGCCAGGCGGTCACCCCTGAGGGGATGAAGCCCTTCGAAACGCCGCATGCGCTGGCACTCTCGGGAATTCCGGGCATCATCGAGCAATTTCGCAGTGGCGCCAGGAACGCGCTTGATGCCGGTTTCGACGGCGTCGAAATCCACGGCGCCAACGGCTATTTGCCCGACCAATTTTTGCGCGACGGCTCCAACCAGCGCAGCGACGCCTACGGCGGCTCGATTGCCAACCGCGCGCGCTTGATGCTGGAAGTGGTCGATGCGGCATGCGGCGTGTGGGGCGCGAATCGTGTCGGCATCCGCTTGTCGCCGTTGCAGCCGTTCAACGACATGCGCGATTCCAATCCCGAAGCGACGTTCGCCTACATTGTCGAACAGCTCAACCGCTTTGGGCTGGCTTATCTGCACGTCACCGAAATGGGCAAGGAGTCGCCCGGTGCCGCCGGCCCCGCGTTTGATTTGCAGAAGCTGCGCACAATCTGGCAAGGCGTGTACATGACCAACGGCGGCTATGACCTGGCGCGCGGCAATGCTGCGCTGGCTTTAGGTTTCGCCGACATGATCGCATTCGGCGTGCCGTTTCTGGCCAATCCGGATTTGCCAGCGCGCTACGCCAAATCGGCGCCGCTCAACGAACCCGACCCGGCGACGTTCTACGGCGGCGCCGAGCAGGGCTACACCGACTATCCGTTTCTCTTAGCTTAAGGAGGCAATACCATGAAACTCTATTACAGCCCGGGAGCCTGCTCCCTTTCCCCCCACATCGTGGCGATCGAGACTGGCGCACCCGTGGAACTGGTGCGCGTCGACCTCGGGACCGGCCAAACGGAAAGCGGCCAAGACTACCGCAAGATCAATCCGGACGGCTATGTGCCCGCCCTGGTTCTGGCGGACGGCGATGTGCTCACGGAAGGTCCGGCCATCGTGCAGTATCTGGCGGATCAGGCTGCGGAAAAGGGGCTCGCGCCGCCGCCCGGCAGCCGGGAGCGTTACCACCTCATGCAATGGCTGAACTTCATCTCTACCGAGTTGCATAAAACCTACGCAGCCCTGTTCGATCCGCGCGTCCAACCTGACTGCAAAGCCCTGTTCACGGAACGACTCACTCAGCGTTTCGCCCACGTCGCGGCGGTGCTGGAGACGCAGCCCTACCTCATGGGCGAGCGCTTCACCGTGGCGGACGCCTACCTCTTCACGGTGAGTTCCTGGGCCCCTTATGTCGGCTTCGATCTCTCGCCCTGGCCCGCGCTGACCGCCTATCAGGGCCGCGTGGCAGCGCGACCGGCGGTGCAGCAGGCGCTGGCCGAGGAAGGGCTGCTCAAGTAAACCGGATGGCCGCATGAATTCGGAGATGATCGCGGCTGCGCGCCAGCCCGTGCTGTTCATTCCGCACGGCGGCGGGCCCTGTTTTTTCATGGAATGGACCCTGGGGCCGCCGGATACCTGGGATCGCATGGCGGCCTGGCTGCGCGGCCTCGCCGCCACCCTGCCGAGCCGGCCCACCGCCGTGGTGGTGGTCTCCGCCCATTGGGAAGAAGACGCCTTCGCCGTGACGCGCGCCGCCCATCCGCCGCTGATCTACGACTATTCCGGATTTCCCCAACACACCTATCGCCTCGCCTATCCGGCGCCCGGCGATCCAGCCTTGGCTGACCGGATCATCGCGCTGTTGACCGAGGCCGGTTTGCCTGCCCGCGCCGACGATCGTCGCGGCTTCGATCACGGTGTGTTCGTTCCCTTCAAGCTCATCTTTCCCGATGCCGATGTGCCGATCGTGCAGGTGTCCTTGCATCGAAGCCTGGATCCGGCCCTGCATATCGAGGCGGGTCGCGCACTGGCCCGGTTGCGGCAGGAGGGCGTATTGGTGGTGGGCAGCGGCATGAGCTTTCACAACATGCGCGGCTTCGGCGACCCGCGCTTCGCACCCGTCGCCGACGCGTTCGATGCCTGGCTCGAGGAAGCGCTTGGTCAGGCCGATGCCGACCGCCGACACGAGGCGCTCAAGGCTTGGGGGCAAGCGCCTGCTGCGCGTCTGGCTCATCCGCGCGAGGAGCACCTCCTGCCGCTGATGGTGGCGGCCGGGGTGGGCGAAGCAAGTGCCGGTGTACAGGTTCTAGTGGATCGCCCGATGGGGAATCGTGTCTCGGCCTTCCGCTTTGCCTAGACGGCGATAGCCTGGCCGGAGATGCGTCCGGCTTGCCGCGCGTCAGGACGCGCCCGATAAAAACAAGAGCAGGTCAACGCGAACGTGGTTTACTTCAGACCCAGCCCATCCAGAAAGTCCGTCACCGCCTTCACCATCGCGTCCTCCTTGCCGGCGAAGAAGTGATCCGTGTCCGGCACCACCACCTGCTTTCCGCTCACATTACCCTTGAGCGAGGCGCTCCGCTGCTTCGCGGTGGATAGCACCACCGGCAGGTCATGTGCGCCGTACAGGTCGAGCACCGGCGCCTTGATCCCGGCGTAGGTTTCCGTCCCACCCAAACCCAGAGCGGCCCACGCCTTGATATCGCCGGGGTTCTGCGCCATGAACGCATGGCTCATGCGCGAACCCATGCTGTGCGAGACGATGGCGATATTGCGGTAGCCCTTGCCCTTCAGATGGTTTGTCGCGATTCGCAGGCGTTCGACCGCCTCCGGATAAGTCGGCGGATAGGCTTCGGGCTGGGCATCCACCGCGAGGATGGGCATCTGGATCGAGAGCGTCGTGTAGCCGTGATCGGCCAATTGCTGGCGCAGGGTGCTGATCATCCCCCATTCCGGATGGACGCCGATGCCATGCACCACGATCAAGCCGGTCTTGGCGCCTGCCACTTCGGTATAGATACCCAGAAATTTATGCCCGTTCGCCTGTTCCAGATAGACCGGGTCGCCGACCACGATGCCCGGGGTGATTTCATCCGCCCATTTCTTTTCTCGCGCGTAATCCGAAACCGCAAATGCAGGAATCGATACGACCAGCAAGAGGGACATCAACCATGCACGCATTTCTGCTCCATTCATA
>DISR01000043.1 GCA_002421825.1 Thiobacillus sp. UBA6205
ATGGCGAGGTAGGTGTTCCCGGCCGCATCGGCAAATACCGTTGCCGAGAGGCCGTTGGTATCGTCGTTGTATTGGTCGACGACGGTGTAAGTCTCGGCAAACTGTTCGGCTTGTTTAAGAGCCATTCCTTTACCGTTATCTTGTAAAGCCCCTATATCTGGAGGCAAACCAGGAGTAAGAGTTGCATAAGCGGCAAGAGCAAGTTCAGCTTGTTGGAGATACTCATTGGTAGTGTACACAGCTACTCCTCATCGTTAGATGGAACAAACAGCTTCTTCAACAATGCATTAACCCCTGCTTCAGCAAATGTTGGGCAGTTGAAGCCTGACTCATACCAGGGTCCGGGCAAATCACCACCACCACGACCATATAGAATCGTTTCACCTAGGAGTTTTCCATCGCTGCGGCGAAATACTTGGTAGTGTTGGCGCGACATCTCAGGATTGCCTTTGAGGTAGTAGTAAACGCTCTGCTTAAGTAGATATTCCTGCCCTAATGCATTTTCTTCTTGTGTTGGTTTGTAGAAGTTGATGAAATGCTGCCGCTTATCAAACTTCCCCGGCGGCAACTTCACCGTCTCATACACCTTCACGCCACCATCGATGGCACAGAACCGCCTTACCTCTGCATCCAGTTCTTCCTTGCTTGACCCGCTCGCGCAAGCCGACAAACCGGGCAGCAGGATCAATAACGAAATCAGCATCCTCATGCGCTTGGAACAACCAGGCATCAAAGGGGGCAGCTTCGTTAACATTTTTATCTCACGAACCAAAGGCAACCAAAGGGGTCAGCATCAATATTGTTTTCATCTCTCCTCTCCTCTCCTCTCCTCTCAAAATCCAAATCCTGTTTGCTCTTCTCTTTCCGAAAAGCTCGGCGCCTTTACCTTCCGCGGCCTGCTACGCCTGCCCTGCACACGCCTCATCCCCGTTGCCGCACAAATCAGTTCCTTGAAACGCTCTTTGCCCAAAGGCTTGCCCTGGGCAATCGCCAATCGAATGTCGGCGATCACTTCTTCACAAACTTCGCCGACCAGGGAACTGCTGCCACGCCATTGATACACATCCCGGATACTTGCAGCTTACCCATGCCCTTCAATCCCCACATCGGGAAAATTACCTATATTTCCGGCTCGGGCTTGATCAAAATTTCGCCAGTTGGCCATGGAGTCGTATCTTTACAAGCACACGCCTGAATTCGCACATCATCCAATGTGCCCTTGACGGTTCGCCGAATCAGGATCGCCTTGTCGTTGTCGCCCCGGCGCCTGCCAAACAGGATGGGGGGCGCATCGCTGACCCTCATCTCGATCTGTCTTGCCACCAAGGCCTTGGCCACTGCATGCGTCCGGTTTCTGGCGTCGAGCTTTTGCATGATGCTGCCGACGTGATGACTGACAGTTTTGACGCTGATCGCGAGGTCAAGGGAAATTTCCCTGTCGCTTTTGCCCAGCGCGAGATTTCTCAGTATCTGTATTTCGCGAGATGTGAGGCTCGCACATGCACACAAAGACACCGCAGCCAGTCCATGGCTTGAAGCACGTTTCATGATTCCTCCATTTTTTGTATTCCCTGGCATTGCGCCGGGATTTATTGAGGGAAGTAGACTATTTAAAGCTGGACGGCTCAATACAACTGAAGTAATAGATTTCTTGAACAAACAAGTTATCCACATTCAATAAAATGAATACGTTACGAACTTTTATCCACAGCTTGCTCACACCAGACAGCTACGACCACCCCACCGATACCATCCGGGTGATCGAAACCCACATCTCCTGGGTGCTGCTTACCGGCGAGTTCGCCTACAAGATCAAGAAGCCGCTCGATCTCGGCTTTCTCGATTTCAGCACGCTGGACAAGCGGCTCGCTGCCTGCCGCGAGGAGGTACGGCTGAACCGGCGGCTGGCGCCGGACATATATATAGGTGTGGTGCCGATTACCGGCACGCCGGAGGTGCCGCGCGTGAATGGCGAGGGCGCGCCGTTCGAGTATGCGGTGAAGATGCGCCAGTTTCCGGCGGAGGCCACGCTCGACCGGCTGGATGCCGAGGGCGGGCTGATGGCGCGGCACATCGAGAGCATTGCCGCCACCCTCGCCCGCTTCCATCTGGAGGGCTGCGCGATTGCCGAAGAAGACAGCCCCTGGGGCACACCCGAAGCGGTGTGGAAGCCGGTGGCACAGAACTTCGCGCAGATTGCGGCGCATCTCGATGACCCGAGCGACCGCGCGCTGCTCGGCACTTTGCAGCGCTGGAGCGAGAGCGAACACGCCCGCCTCGCGCCCTTGATGGCGGCACGGAAACAAAACGATTTCGTGCGCGAATGCCACGGCGATCTGCACTTGGGCAACCTGGCCTGGGTGGACGGCAGGCTGCTGGTGTTCGACTGCATCGAGTTCAACCCCGCGCTTTCCTGGATCGACATCCAGTCTGAAATCGCTTTCTTCTACATGGACCTCTTGCAGCGCGGCCATGACGAGTGGGCCTGGCTGTTCCTCAATCTGTGGCTGGGCGAGACCGGCGATTACGCGGGCCTGGCGCTGTTGCGCTATTACGCGGCGTACCGCGCCATGGTGCGCGCCAAGGTGGCGGCCATCCGCATGGCGCAGTTGTCCGGTGCCGAGCGCGAGACAGCCTTGAAGGAAGTGCGCACGCTGCTGGAGCTGGCGATGAAGCTGACGGATTCGATGCGCGTCAGCCTGAGCATTACCCACGGCCTCTCCGGCTCGGGCAAGAGCACGGTTACGCGCGAGTTGATGCAACAGCCGGGCGCGATCAGGATCCGCTCCGACATCGAGCGCAAGCGCATGGCCGGGCTGGCCGCGCTGGCGAAAAGCAATTCCGGCGTCGGGGAAAAGCTCTATGCCGCCGACGCCACGCGGCAAACCTATGCCCGCCTGGCCGAGCTGGCCGGCATGCTGCTCGATGCCGGCTGGCCGGTGATCGTCGATGCCACATTCCTCGCGCGCTGGCAGCGCGACCTGCTGCGCACGGTGGCAAAAGACCGGGCCGTCGAATTCCGCATCCTGGATTTCCCGGTGCCGATCGAGACGCTCAAGCAACGCATCGTGCAGCGCGCACGCTCGGGCAACGATGCCTCCGAGGCCGACCTCGCGGTGCTGCAGCATCAGCTAGACACCGAAGAGCCGCTCGGCAGCGACGAACAGACCGTGGTCGAGCCGGCCGCTTGATGCCGCCCCGCTGCTACATGGGGGCGACGATATTCCCGCAGGCGACGTAAACCTGGACTTCGGCGGCGCTCTTGTACACGTTGATCGCCGCTTTTTCTCCGAGGATGGTATCCAGCGGCGCCGGCAGCATGGTGACGGAGCGCCCGAGCTTCACGGCCTCGAGCGGCCACTTCGGCGCCTTGTCCAGCATGTCGCAGCCTCCAAGATGGAATGAGCAGCTTGTGCGACCCCGGCTGGCGCATTGGCAAGATCGATGATGGGCCGAGCCTGCTTGCCTTCCGGCATCAGGGTTGCGGAACCGTTCTGCCCGGAATTGTTCTGGGCGCCAGGCTTGACGGTAATGGCATCGGCGAGGGCGGGCGGGCGGGCGGCTAAACCGACACCGATGGAGGGGAATTGTCCTTTGTCTATACTGACTTGCGGTGCGCTTTTCGGCGACATGCACCCAGCCGGCGCAGCCGCGCATAAACACAATCAGAGGGGGAACCCGTTGCTCTTCATCCAAAAGGAGGTTTCACCATGAACAGGAAATATCTTCTTGCCACGGCCGTCATCAGCCTCTTCGCCGCCAGTTCATCCATGGCGTTCGCCCAGGGCGGCGTAAAAATCCAGTCGCCGGCAAACGGCGCCACGCTGGATGCGCTGGACGAAAACCGCCTGGTTTACGAAGTCGAGCCGGGGCCGCGCGGCGACCACGTGCACGTCTACGTCGACAACAAGGAAGTCGGCATCCTGCGCAAGCTCAAGGGCAGCTACCTGCTGGAAAGCATGGCGGCCGGCAAGCGCAACATCTGCGTGAAAGTGGTGAACAAGGCCCACGTGCCGATCGGCGTCGAGCAGTGCGTGCAGGTCACGGTGAACTAGTTGTGCAGCCGGAAAACCTTGCCTACGCCCTGACCCAGGTCGTGCACAACTTCGGCGCCGCCGCACTCATCGGCGGCACGGTGTTCTGGTTGTGGCCGACGCCCAGGCAGGAGCATGCCCGCGCCTTCGCCTGGATCATCCTCGCCGCCTGGTGCGCGCAGGTCGCCAGCGGCATCCTGTTCGGCCTGACCAGCCTTCACTACTACGGCGAAACGCCGGATCTCAGTGCCGTGGCCATGGTTGCGCTCGTCATCAAGGTATGCTCGGCCGCGGCCGGGTTCCTGCTGGGCGCGAGGTATCTGGCACGCGGCAAGGATTGGGGCCAGGGGCAGGTGAAGCAGCTTTTTCAGGCGGAAGCCGGACTGGCTGCGCTGGCGTTGACGGCCGCAGCCTTTCTGCGGTGGTTTTCCTGAGCGTCTTCAACAGCTAACGAGATACTCCTGCATCGCCATATGAAGGGCGAAGCCCGCTTGCAGCCGGTATAATCCGGCCTTCGCAGTGTTTTTGCCTTCCATGAGTTTCCCTCCCCTCGACCCCAAGCCCGGCCAGCGGGCGCACGCCCCTTCGCTTGCCGGTTCCAGTGACGCCTGGTTTCTGGCCGAGGCGGCGCGCGCTGGCAAGACGCTGGCGGTGTTCACGGCCAATGCCTGGGATGCGCAGCGGCTGCAGGAGGAGGTCCGCTGGTTCGCCCCGGAACTTTCCGTCTGCCTGTTCCCGGACTGGGAAACCCTGCCATACGACGCCTTCTCGCCACACCCCGACCTGGTGTCGGAGCGCCTGGCCACGCTGTATCAATTGGCGCGCGGCCAGTTCCAGATCGTGCTGACGCCGCTGTCCACCGCGCTCTATCGCCTGGCCCCGCCTGCCTTCCTGCTGGCGCACACCTTCTTCCTCAAGCAGGGCGAGAAGTTCGACGAGGCCGCCTTCCGCGAGCAGATGCGCCAGGGCGGCTACACCCATGTCAATCAGGTCTACGCGCCGGGCGAGTTTTCCATCCGCGGCGGACTGATCGACCTCTTTCCCATGGGCAGCGTGCTGCCCTACCGCATCGACCTGTTCGACAACGAGATCGAGAGCCTGCGCGCCTTCGACGTGGACACCCAGCGCAGCCTGTACCCGGTCAGGGACATCCGGCTGTTGCCGGCGCGCGAGTTTCCGCTCGATGACAACGGCATCAAGCTTTTCCGCCAGCAGTTTCGCGAGACTTTCGAGGGCGACCCGTCGCGCGCCAAGTTGTACAAGGACGTCAGCAACGGCCTCGCGCCGGCGGGCATCGAGTACTACCTGCCGCTGTTTTTCGATGAAACGGCGACGCTGTTCGACTACCTGCCAAAAGATGTCGTGCTCACCCTGCATGGCGACGCCCCGGCTGTCAGCCACGAGTTCTGGCAGGACACGCAGTCGCGCCATCGCCTGCTTTCCGGCGACAAGGACCGTCCGCTGCTGCCGCCTGAGCGCCTGTTCCTCAACACCGAACAGTTCTTCCAGCATGCCAACCTCTTCGCCCGCCTCGACCTCGGCAAGGGCGAAACTGCCGCCACGACAGCCGTGCCCGACGTGGTGGTGGACCGCCGCCTGCCGCATCCGGTGGCCAAGCTCGACGCCTTCCTGAAAAGTTTTGCCGGCAGGGTGCTGGTGCTGGCGCCGAGCCAGGGCCGCCAGGAGACGCTGGCCGAATACTTGAAGGAGCATGGCCTCAACCCGGAGCGCACGGAAAACTGGCAGGCCTTCCTCGACAGCAAGTCGCCATTGCAGCTTGCCTTCGGCCCGCTCGCCTCCGGTTTTATCCATGCGGCTCAGCAACTTGCGGTCATCACCGAAACCGAACTCTACGCCCTGCCTGCGCGCCACAAACGCGAAAAACGCGGCAAGAGCACGCCGGTCGACAACCTCATCCGCGACCTCTCGGAGCTCAAGATCGGCGATCCGGTGGTACACATCCAGCACGGCGTCGGCCGCTATCAGGGCCTCGTCACCATGGATCTGGGCGAAGGCCCGACCGAGTTCCTGCTGCTGGAATACGCCAACGGCGACAAGCTTTACGTGCCGGTGTCGCAGCTGGAAGTCATCAGCCGTTACAGCGGCGCCAGCGCCGACGAGGCGCCGCTGCATCGCCTGGGCACGGAACAGTGGGAAAAGGCGCGACGCCGCGCCATGCAGGCGGCGCGCGACACCGCTGCGGAATTGCTGGATTTGTACGCCCGCCGCGCCGCGCGCGAGGGTCACGCCTTCAAGTTTTCCGAACACGACTACCAGGCCTTCGCCGATTCCTTCGGCTTCGAGGAAACCCCCGACCAGGCCGAGGCGATCCGCGCGACACTCGCCGACATGCAAAGCGGCAAGCCCATGGACCGCCTGGTCTGCGGCGACGTCGGCT
>DISR01000063.1 GCA_002421825.1 Thiobacillus sp. UBA6205
GCGGCCAAGAAGCCAGCTGCCAAGAAGGCCGCACCGGCCCGCAAGCCCGCGGCCAAGAAGCCGGCTGCCAAGAAGGCCGCACCGGCACGCAAGCCCGCGGCCAAGAAGCCGGTTGCCAAGAAGGCCGCACCGGCCAAGAAGCCAGCAGTAAAAAAGCCCGCGGCTAAAAAACCTGCAGCCAAAAAAGCGGCTCCCACTAAAGCGGCACCCAAGCCTGCCCCTGCTCCTGCGGCGGCGCCGGCCACTCCCGCTTCTCCGGCACCCATGCCGGTCATCAAGCCATTTGGGCTCTAAAGTCAAGCCGGATTCGGCAAGACAGGGGGGCTTTGTGCCCCCCTTTTTATTTTCGTCGCAGGTTCAGATCAGCCAGACACTCATTTGCCCTGATCACTGTGCGGGCTGAAGCCGGGAAGCCGCATGGACAAAAGTATGGCCAGCACGCAGGCATAAATCAGCGGCAGGGTGATGTCCTTCTTTGCCAGCCACCAGTAATGCACCACACCCAGGCCGGCGACCAAATAGACAAGGCGAAGGCGCTGCCAGTTGTGGCCGAGGCTTTTCATCATGCGCTGGCTGGAAGTGGCTGCAAGCGGGATGAGGAGCACGAAGGCGCAGAAACCCGCCGTTATGAACGGGCGTTTGGTGATGTCCCTGGCGATCTCGGCCGGGCCTGGCTTGCCTGTCCCGAACTCGTAAAAGTTGCTGTAGGTCGTTACCGACTCGTAGGGGGTGGGGGCTTCTCCGGTCGAGAAACGGCTGGGCGCGACTCCGGACAGCCTGGGGCCGCGTGGCGATGGCGATGGGGCAGCCGGTACCGGTGAAACCGCAAGCGCCCCCTGCCGGCCATGAATTGACGACGATTGAGATAGGCGTCGCGGGGCGTGATCTCCGATGCCGGGATGTCGCCGGGTTTGATGATTCGCATGGACGTCCCCTTTGCGGTTTGGGCTGGAGAAGGTCGAAAAAATTACAACTGCCCCTCCAATCCTTGCTAGGATTGGGCACAACGTAACTGGTTGCGGTATATCCCGGAGGCGGAGCCAGTCCTCGCCCAGTCTTTATGCCGTGGCCGGATTAATTTGCGCGTAGTGGCGGCGCGCACCATTGATAATGGGGACAGTCGCCCAATGTGTTCGAATGACATAGCGTGATGCGCAAATTTCCTGCGAAACAATCTCTCACAACTCCTGCGGAGCAGCCATGGCAAGTATTGAACTCAACAGTGAAAACTTCGAGCAAACCATTACAGACAACGACGTTGTCATCATCGATTTCTGGGCGCCTTGGTGCGGGCCATGCCGGGCTTTTGCGCCGATTTACGAGGAGGCATCCGAGAAACATCCCGGCGTGGTGTTCGCCAAGGTAAATACCGAGGTCGAGCAGGGGCTGGCGGCTTCTTTCAATATTCGCTCGATCCCCACTCTGATGGTGTTTCGCGAGCGGATCATCCTGTTCTCGCAAGCCGGCTCCCTGCCGGCTTCGTCGCTGGAACAACTGCTGGGACAGATTCTGGCCCTGGATATGGATCAAGTGCGCAAGGAAATTGCCGAACAGAGCCAGCAGGCCTGATTTAGGCAGGATCTGCGCCGGTTTGCTGCTGTTGGCCGTCACGACGGCACAATCGGCGGATATGGGCGGCACCTATACGCTGCTGGTGGAGAATGATGTGTTCACCGGCAGCGATCAGCATTACACCAATGGCCTGCGCTTGTCCTACCTGTCGCGGCAGGATGACGTGCCCGACTACATACGCAAATTTGCCGCTGCCATGCCTTTCGTGGAACTCGGCGCGAGGCTGAGGGCCGGTTATGCCCTGGGCCATAACATCTATACTCCGAACAACATCAAGGCCGCCGAACTGGTTGAAGACGAGCGCCCTTACGCGGGTTATCTCTATGCGGGCATGGCCGTGGTGGCCGAAAGCGACAGCAGGGCGGGCAATATCCTGGATACCTGGGAACTCGATATCGGCATCGTCGGGCCTTCGGCCCTCGGCAAAGAGGTGCAGAACAGCTTTCACCACATGATCGGCGTGCGGCAGGCTGAAGGTTGGCGCAACCAGCTGGAAGACGAAATTGCGGTTTCGCTGACGCACGAACGCAAATGGCGGCATCTCTGGAGGCATCCGAATTCGGGCCTGGGGGTTGATCTCACGCCGCATGTCGGCGGCAGCGTGGGCAATCTCGCCACCTACCTGAACCTGGGGGCCACGGTGCGAATCGGGGAAGGGCTCGCGCGCGATTACGGGCCGCCGCGCATACGCCCCAGTCTCCCGGGCTCGGGATTCTTCCTGCCCTACGACGGCATCGGCTGGTATCTTTACGCCGGCGTGGACGGCCGCGCTGTCGCCCACAACATTTTCCTCGATGGCAATACCTTCACGGACAGCCATGGCGTGGACAGCAAAGCCTGGGTCGGCGACGTGCAAATGGGCGTCGTGCTGACCTTCGACCGGGTGCGCATTGCCTACACGCACATCTGCCGAACGCGGGAATTCGAAGGCCAGGAATCGGGCGACAATTTCGGCGCGGTCAGCATTTCGGCGCGATTCTAGGAGCAGCTCCCGATGTTCAGCCGAGCCTCGCGATGGCCGGTTCGAGCGCGTCCAGCAGTGCCGACGGTGATGCCGGCAGGCCGTTTTCAGCCCACGCATTTTCGAACTCGGCAATCTCGATGCCGACGATTTCGACTTCCGCCAGCACCCGGCACAGATCGCCAAGCTCGGCCAGCGTGAATCCGCCAGGCACGCGGTAATCGGTGGGGACGATGCCCGGTTCCAGCACATCGCAATCGAGGTGTACGTAGGCAGGCCGTCCGCCAAGCGCGGTGCGAAGCTGCGCAGGGCTGTCTCCACTGGGCGGGACCAGCTTGAGCATGTTCGCATCGACCAGCGCCTGCTCGGCAGGATCGAGGTCGCGCGCCCCGACCAGAATGATGCTGGCGAGCGGCAATCCGTCGCCGAACCCGGAATTCCACAAGCCGGCAGGGCCGGCCAGCGCCATGCCGCCGAGATAGCCGGTTGGGCTTGTGGAGGGGGTATTCAGGTCGCCATGCGCATCGAGCCATACCACGCAGGTGTCGGGTCGATGCCGCATCACGACCGGCAGGGTGGCGAGCGAAGCCGCGCAGCGGCTCAAAGCCAGGAGCGGTGCCCGTTGCTGACTGAACAAGCCTTCCATGTGGTCGATCAATTCCGACAAGGCGGGTTTGGCTGCCGCAATTTCCGCCGCCCACGCGGCATTCAAGGCAGTCTCGGGTTCGCCGATGGTCGCAACCGGAATGCCGAGTCGATCCGATAAAGTTCTGCCGACCGACAATGCGCCGGCCATGGCCAGGTCATTATGGTCGCCTGCCCGCGTGCAATAGGCCGTCAAGCCGATCCGATTCGCGCGCGGTGAGGGCATGGGCTAACTGACGAGGCGGAACAGGACGTAAAGCAGGGTCACGAAAAATGCCACTTGGCCGTACATCCAGGCCTTGCCCCTGCGTCTTTCCACAAAGATCATCTGGTCCCTGCGCCGTCTTTCGATGCGCGGACGCTTTCTCCCCATTGCCATGTCTATCTCCCCAGTCTGGTCGGTGCCAGTTTTTTTTATTTGCCAAGGGCGTAGTTTACTCGCGACCGCAGCCTTGGCGAGGCTCGCACTCGGCCGGGTTGGCGAAGAACAGCCAGCCTACGGCCAATGCAGCCGGCAAGGCTAGAAACCATCTCGGGTCGGAAGTGAGATGCTCGCCGAGCAGGCCGATGCCCAGCCCCAGCGCCATGCAGCTCAGCAGCCAGAACAGACGGCGCTTGAGCGAAGCGGGGGCGACCGCCGCCTCGCTCTCGGGATGGTCCTGCAGGTCCGGCATTTACCGAGCCCCGCCGGCCTTCTTCTGGCCGACCTTGGCATCGAATCTTTGCTTGTCGATGACGAAGCGCTCGTGCCGCCCCCTGGAGATCAGGTCCACGCCGTCGTGCGCCTCCACTGCGAACACCAGCTTGCGGCCTTCGACCGCGATCAGTTCCACGCTGGCGGTGACTTCCAGGCCGGGCGGCGTGGCGGCCTCGTGGCTGACGTCGATGTGCGTGCCGACCGTCTGCTCGCGCGGCCAGTCGAGGTGAGGGTTGACGCACTTGATGCAGGTCCATTCCAGGAAGCCGACCAGAAAGCCGGTGGCGAAGACCTCGGGCATGGCCACGAACTCCGCAGCCTCCGGATACAGCGCCGGCACGGTCTTCGAGGAGGGCACCACGAGCTTGTGCTCGTAGCGGATGCCGGGCTTGAGCGATTCCTTCAACGCTATCTCCTGGTGTGGGCTTAGGTGTTTTTCTCGGCGATTTGTGTGGGCAGGCCGTCGATGCTGAGCTGGTTCTTGTCCAGCCAGTACTGGCGTACCCCGTCCTCGCCCTTCTTGCGCGACCACTCGTTCAGTTCCTCGCGGTCGCCCTGGTACTGGTACAGCGGCACGCCGGCGCCGCACGAGGTCTGCACCAGATCGATGGCAAGCTCGAAGATCTGGCGTGCGCCCGGAAGCGGATTGAACAGCGCATAGAGATCGTTCCACTCCGGGTCGTTGCGGTGGATCGCGCGCGCACGGCCATACAGGCGCAGGATCAGCGGCGGGCCTTCGAAGGCGCAGAACATGAGGGTCATGCGCGGGTCGAGCAGAATGTGGGCGGCCGTTTCGTTGCCGCTGCCGGTTACGTTCAGCCAGACCACGCGTTTATCGTTGAGCACGTGCAGCGTATCCATGCCCTTGGGCGAGACGTTGACGCGGCTGTCCGCCGCGGCGGTGCCGACGAAGAAAATCTTTTGTTCGCCAATGAAGCGGATGTGCTGCTCGGAGAGGGAGTCGAAACGCTTGGCCATGTGTTGCCTCAGAAGTCTTGTCGCGGCGAGTCGGGCCGCCCATGCGGCCTCAGGATTACGGTAAGGCCGGCCTTGGCGGTTGCCCGGCAGGAAGCGGATTCTTTCATGGGGAATTCATTGCGGTTGCGAACAGCCTCCAATCTAACCAGACAGGCCATGCAAAACAAGTTCAGGGCAGGATTTCCTTCAGCAGCGGCAGGGTGATGCGGCGCCTGGTCTGCAGGCTGTAGCGGTCCAGCGCCTCGACGATCCGCAGCAGGTAGCCGAGGTTGCGGCTGGTGCGGGTCAACAGCCAGCGGGTGATTGCGGGATCGAGGTCGAAGCCGAGATCCTGCGCGTGTTGAGTGAGGGCGGCCTGCATGTCCGTGTCGCTCAAAGGGTAAATCCGGTAGACGAGCCCCCAGCCGAGGCGGGTGCGCAGGTCTTCGCGCAGGCCCAGCCCGGCAGGCGCGTTTTCGCCGGCCGAGGCGAAGCGTTTTCCGGCGGCCCGGGCGCGATTGTAGGCGTCGAAAACGGCGATTTGGGCGGATTCGGTGAGCGATTCCACGTCGTCGATGGCGATCAGCGGCGCATCGGCGGCGATTTCGCCATCACCATTCCAGAGCGTGACGCCGGCTTCGGCCGCCAGCGCATTTAACAGATGGGTCTTGCCGCTGCCGGGCGGGCCCCATATATACAAGGCAGTCTCGACGGTTTCGCCGGCCAGCCATTTTTTCAGGTGGCCGAGCAGTTCCCGGTTGGGGCCGGGAATGAAATTGTCCAGGGTGGGCCGGGCGGCGGGCCGGATGTCGAGCAGCAGCTGTTGCATGGCCGACATTATCCTCAAATTCCGGTTTACATGGCGGGCAAGGCGGCTTAAATTCGCTGATCCACAGGAAGAAGTAGCCATGGTAAGTGCTTTAGAGTTCATGCAGAAGATCAGCGTGCCGCCCATCGTGGAAGAGCAGCTGGATGAGGCCGAGCGTGCCGCGCTCAAGGCCGGGATCAAGGCGCTGATGAAGGCGCAGGATGCGGTGCTGGTGGCGCATTACTACACCAGCGCCGACCTGCAGGACCTGGCCGAGGAAACCGGCGGCAAGGTATCGGATTCGCTGGAAATGGCGCGCTTCGGCCATGCCCATCCGGCGAAAACCATCATCGTCGCCGGCGTGCGCTTCATGGGCGAGACCGCCAAGATCCTCAACCCGGAAAAGCGCGTGCTGATGCCGACCCTGGAAGCGGAATGCTCGCTCGACCTTTCCTGCCCGGCCAGGGAGTTTTCCGAATTTTGCGATGCCCATCCCGACCGCACCGTGGTGGTGTATTCCAACACCAGCGCCGCGGTGAAGGCGCGTGCCGACTGGGTGGTGACCTCGAGTATCGCGGTCAGGCTGGCCAAGTATCTGCACGCGCGCGGAGAGAAGCTGTTGTGGGCGCCGGACCGCCACCTCGGCCGCTATGTGCAGCAGGTGAGCGGCGCCGACATGCTGCTGTGGGAAGGCAGCTGCGTGGTGCATGAGGTTTTCCGGGCCGACGCGCTCAAGCGCCTGAAGAAACTGCATCCGCAAGCTGCGGTGCTGGTGCACCCGGAATCCCCCGAGGAGGTGATCGCGCTGGCCGACGTGGTGGGTTCGACCACCCAGATCATCGAGGCGGCGAAGAACCTGCCCAATCGCGAGTTCATCGTCGCCACCGACAACGGCATATTCCACAAAATGCACTTGGAGGCGCCCGGCAAGGTGCTGATCGAGGCGCCTACGGGCGGCCATGGCGCCACCTGCCTTTCCTGCGCGCATTGCCCGTGGATGGCGATGAACGGCTTGAGGAATCTCAAGCACGTGCTGGAAACCAGCGCCAACGAAATCCACATCGACGAGGACATCCGCAGAAAGGCGGTGGTGCCGATCGAGCGCATGCTCGAGTTTGCGGCGACGATGAAGGCGCAGGTCAGCAGTGGGGTGGACTGAGTCCGCCTGGTCGTGGGAGCGGCGCCCTCGCCGCGATCGATGATATCCACCACAACCCGAATCGGCCCGAGGGCGGGCCTCCGAGGTTTTCCGGAGCGATCAGAGCTTCTCAAGCTGCTTGTCGTGCCAGCCTGACAGCAGCAGCTGGGAAATCAGGCAGCCGATCAGGGCGAGCAGCATGTCCCATTGCGTGTCCCAGACGTCGCCCTGGGTGGCGAGGAAGCTATCGGCATCGGCGCCATAAAGCAACGCCGCCCCCCATTCGACGAATTCATACGTGGCAGAAACCGCGAGTACCACGCAGCACACCAGGAAAAACAGCCAGCCGCCGGGTTTTAGCGGCGAGAGGCGAACAAGGATTTCGCGCGCCAGAATGGCCGGCACGAAACCCTGGGCCAGATGGCCGATGCGGTCGTAATGGTTGCGCGCAAGTTCGAATCCATCCTGCAGCCAGAAACCCAGCGGAACGCGCGAGTAGGTGTAGTGTCCGCCCAGCATCAGCACCAGGCCGTGAAAGAACAGCAAGCCATAAAGCAGCGGGGTGAGCGGGAAAATGCGGCGGGTGAAATACAGGATAGGCAGCGCGACCAGCACCGGCATGACTTCCATCCACCAGGTGAGGCGGTCGTAGGGCTCGATGCCGGAAACGACCAGCACGGCGATGCTGGCGAGAAACAGGCTGGATGGGTACAGGCTGCGTTGGGGCATCAACGGCTGATTTTTTACAAAGAGGACAGGAGGACAAGAGGAAGGCAAAAACAGGGTTCACTCATGTCCTCTTGTCCTCCTTGTTCAAGGTTTTTGTCCCCGCCTCACCACCAGGCGCCCGCGAGCGCGGCGGCGGCAAGCAGCACGGCAGCCAGGGCGACGCGCTCCAGCCGGCGCTGGCGCATTTGCAGGCTTTATAGAGGCTGCGTTGGGGCATCAACGGCCGATCTTTTTACAAAGAGGACAGGAGGACAAGAGGAAGGCAAAAACAGGGTTCACTCATGTCCTCATGTCCTCTTGTCCTCCTTGTTCAAGGTTTTTGTCCCCGCCTCACCACCAGGCGCCCGCGAGCGCGGCGGCGGCAAGCAGCACGGCAGCCAGGGCGATGCGCTCCAGCCGGCGCTGGCGCATTTGCAGGCTTTCCAGCTGCGCCTGCAGTTCGCTGTCCTTCGCCGGGCGCGACAGGAAGGCGTGGGTCAGGCGCGGCAACTGCGGCAGCAGGCGGGTCCATTCCGGCGCTTCCTCCTTCATGCGGCGCACGAAGCCGCGCCAGCCGAGCTGCTCGCTCATCCAGCGCTCCAGGTAGGGCTTGCCGGTCTTCCACAGATCGAGGTCGGGGTCCAACTGCCGGCCCAGGCCTTCGATCTGCAGCAGGGTTTTCTGCAATAAAACCAGTTGCGGCTGGATTTCCACGTTGAAGCGGCGCGACATGGCGAACAGGCGCATCAGCAGGTGGCCGAAAGAGATGTCCTTGATCGGCTTGTCGAAGTAGGGTTCGCAGCACGCGCGCACCGCGGCCTCGAGCTCCTCCACCCGCGTGTTCGCGGGCACCCAGCCCGACTCGATGTGGGCCTCGGCGAAACGCCTGTAGTCGCGGCGGAAGGCGGCGAGGAAGTTGATGGCGAGATAGTTCTTGTCAACTTCCGAGAGTGTGCCGCAAATGCCGAAATCCACCGCCAGGTAGCGTCCCTTGTCCGAGCCTTCGGTGCCGACAAAGATGTTGCCGGGGTGCATGTCGGCATGGAAGAAGCCGTCGCGGAACACCTGGGTGAAAAAGATCTCCACGCCGTGCCTGGCCAGGCGCGGGATGTCAACGCCGGCCGCGCGCAGGGCGGGAACCTGGCTGATCGGCAGGCCGTGGATGCGCTCCATGACCATGACGGATTCGCGGCAAAAGTCGAAGTACACTTCGGGCACGCGCATGAGGGGCGAATGCTCGAAATTGCGTTTCAGCAGCGCTGCATTGGAGGCCTCGCGCATGAGGTCGAGCTCGTCCGCGAGGGTTTTCCTGAACTCGTCCACCACTTCGCGCGGGCGCAGTCGCTTGCCGTCGGCGAAGAGCTTTTCGATCAGCAGCGCACCCGCATCAAGCAGACCGAGATCGTGGGCGATGATGCGCGCGATGCCGGGGCGCAGCACCTTGACCGCGACCAGACGCTCGCCGGCGAGCACGGCGAAATGCACCTGCGCCACCGAGGCCGAGGCTACCGGCGTCGGATCGAATTCGGCGAATATCTGCCGCCAGGGACGGCCGTAGGCGGCATTCAGTTCATGCTCAACCTGGGCGAAAGGGTAGGGGGGAACGCGATCCTGCAAAAGCGCCAGTTCATCCGCGATGTCATCCGGCAAAAGGTCGCGGCGCGTGGACAGCATCTGGCCGAACTTGACGAACAGGGGCCCCAGTGATTCCAGCGCCAGGCGCAGGCGCTCGCCGCGCGGACGCGAAAGATTGCGCCAGAAGAACAGGCCGCGCACCAGCGGCCTGAGCCAGCGGGTACTGGCATGGCCGAGCAGGAAGTCGTCGAGGCCGTAACGGATGCCCACGGAAACGATCGTGAGCAGGCGCAAGACTTTCATTCGGTTTTTTCCAGACGCGCCAGGCGGGCTTCCAGGCGGGCGGCGGCATCCCGCAACTCGTCGACCTCGCGGTTGTGGCGCTCGACGTCCGCCCGGCCGGCGAGTATGGGCGACTCTTCCACGGCATATTCGGCAAAGGTACGCGCGGTGTCCTGGCTTGCCTGCTTCATCCAGCCGGCGAATGCCCGCCCGGCCTCGGCCAGGCGAAAACCCGCGATGGGGCCGAACAGACGCGACAACTCTGCCTCGGCATCGAGGTCCATCTGCTGGAAGGCGTCATTGAAGGCGGACAGGAGTTCGGCATTGCCTTCGGTGCGCAGTTCGCGGAACGCAGCCTTGCCTTTTTCTGGCAGGCGCAGGAGCATGTCGGGGGTGAGGAAGATCACGGCTTCGGCTTCGTCCATCGGCGCGGCGTGCAGGCTGCCGCCCTCGTCGATCCGCAACTTGGCGCGAAACAGCGCCAGGTCCAGTGCCAGCGTGCGGCCGGCCTGTTTGCCCAGGGTTTCGCGTGCCCCCGGGGTTTGCGCGAACAGGCGGTCAAGGCCGCGGGCGATCAACTGCTCGGCAATCAAAGCTTGTAGCCCCTGTGCAGGGCCACCACGCCGGCAGTGAGGTTGTGGTAGGTCACGCGCTCGAAGCCCACGGCCCCCATCATGGCCTTGAGTTCTTCCTGGCCCGGGTGCATGCGGATGGACTCGGCTAGATAACGATAACTGTCCGCGTCCTGGGTGATGAGCTCGCCCATTTTCGGCAATATCTTGAAGGAGTAGGCGTCGTAGAAGGGCTCGAGCGGCTTCCAGACCTTGGAGAATTCCAGCACCAGAAGACGCCCGCCCGGTTTCAGCACACGGTACATTTCCGCCAGTGCCATGTCCTTGTGCGTCATGTTGCGCAGGCCGAAGGATACGCACACGCAGTCGAAGTGATTGTCGGGGAAGGGCAGCTTTTCCGCGTCGCACTGCGCCACCGGGGTGATCGTGCCCTCGTTGAGCAGGCGGTTCCTGCCCTCGTTCAGCATGGAATAGTTGATGTCGGTGAGCACGACCTCGCCGCTTCGGCCGACCTCCTTCAGGAACAGGCGGGTCATGTCGCCGGTGCCGCCGGCGATGTCCAGCACCTTCTGTCCGGGCCGCAAGCCTGCCTGGCCCACGGCGAAGCGCTTCCAGATGCGGTGCAGGCCGCCCGACATGAGATCGTTCATGAGGTCGTAGCGGCGCGCCACGGAATGGAAGACCTCGGCGACCTTGGCGGCCTTTTCAGACTCGGCAACGGTCTGGAAGCCGAAATGGGTGGTGTTTTTTTCGTCCATCCGGGCATTTTACCTGATGGCGAGGCTTGGTCGGCCTGTCACAAAGCTGTCATTTTGGCGTCATACTATCCTTGAGTCTCAAACAGACTGGAGCGGAAACATGGCCGCGAATATCCTCCTGGTGGAAGACGAGCCGGGAATACAAGAACTCTTGAAGCTGAACCTCGGTCAGGCCGGTCACAAGGTGACCGCCGCCGATGATGCCGAGGGGGCGCTGCAATATCTGAGAACCGCCCTGCCGGACGTGATCCTGCTGGACTGGATGCTGCCCGGCATGTCCGGCATCGACCTCTGTCGCCGCCTGCGCGCCGACAAGCGCTACCAGCCGGTGCCCATCATCATGCTGACGGCGCGCGGAGAGGAGCAGGATCGCGTTTCCGGCCTGGACACGGGAGCCGACGATTACATTACCAAGCCGTTTTCCCCGCGCGAACTGGTGTCGCGCATCCGCGCCGTGTTGCGGCGGCGTGCGCCGCAAATGACCGAAGAGCCTGTGGAAATCGCAGGCCTCCAGCTCGACCCTTCGAGCCATCGGGTCATTGGCAACGGCAAGCCGCTGGAACTGGGGCCGACCGAGTTTCGCCTGCTGCATTTCTTCATGACCCACCCCGAGCGTGTGTACAGCCGTTCCCAGCTGCTGGACCAGGTGTGGGGCGACGATGTTTTCGTCGAGGAGCGTACGGTAGATGTACATATACGCAGATTAAGGCTTGCACTGGAAGTGAGCGGTCACGATGGAATGGTGCAGACCGTGCGCGGTGCAGGCTATCGTTTTTCTGCGCAGCGGTAGATAATCCTCCCCATCGCAACTCCTCGCAGGCGAAATGGGCTTCTGGTGGCGCCCCCTCATCACGCTGTCAGTCATCGCACTGATTACCCTGCTGCTGTGGGCGGGCAGCGACGAGGCCCTTGCACTCAAGTTCGCCGTGGCCGCGCTGCTGGTCTATCTCCTGCGCCAGTTGTGGCAGGAAAGGCGGCTGGCACGCTGGCTTGAGCGCGGCGCGGACAAGCCAGCCCCAAGCGACATAGGCGTATGGGGCGATATTTTCTACCGGCTGGAAAAACTGCAAACGCACCAGAGCCGGAGCCATTCGGAGCTGGCGACCGCCTTGGGCCGCTTCCAGCATGCCGCCGAAGCGGTGCCGGACGGCATCGTCATTCTCAATGAGCAGGACAGGATCGAGTGGAGCAACCCGGCCTCGCACAGGCTGCTGGGATTGAGCGCGGAACGCGACCGCGGCCAGTACATCCATTACCTGATGCGGCAGTCCGATTTCGTCGACTTTCTCAATGCACGTGATTATTCCAGGCAGCTGAACATCAGCTCGCCGGTCAACCGCGGCATCAGGCTGATGGTGCAGCTGGTGCCCTTCGGCGCGGATCAGAAACTGCTCATGGTGCGCGATGTCACCGAACTGGAGCGCGTGGACGCCATGCGCCGCGACTTTGTTGCCAACGTTTCGCATGAATTGCGCACGCCTTTGACCGTGGTGGGCGGATTTGTCGAAACCCTGAACGACATGGAAAAGCCGGCGGATACCGACCTCAAGCATTACTTCGGCATCATGATCAGCCATACCCGGCGCATGCAGCGCCTGCTGGACGACCTGCTGACCTTGTCGCGCCTCGAGTCTTCGGTCAATGCCGTGAGCGATGAACAGGTGCACATGCCGGAATTGATGCGCGAACTCGCACGCGAGGCGGAATCCCTGAGTCGCGGGCGCCACGCCATACGCATGGCGATCGATTCGGACAGCTGGCTTGCCGGCAGCCTGCAGGAATTGCAGAGCGCCTTTTCCAACCTGGTTTCCAATGCCGTCCGCTATACGCCGGAAGGCGGCGAAATCACCCTGCGCTGGTTCGAGCAAAACGGTCATCCCGTGTTCGCGGTGACGGATACCGGCGAAGGCATCGCCTCCGAGCATATTCCGCGCCTGACCGAGCGTTTTTACCGCATCGACCGCTCGCGCTCGCGCGAGACCGGCGGCACCGGACTGGGGCTCGCCATCGTCAAGCACATCCTCACCCGCCATCAGGCCAAGCTCGAAATCCGGAGCACGCCCGGCAAGGGCAGCACCTTCTCCGCCATCTTCCCGGCCGAGCGCCTCATTCCGGCGCAAGCCGAAGAGCCGGAGCCGCGCCTCACCCTAGTGAAATAAAAAAACCTCCAAACCAAATAAACAGGGAGGCAGGGGAGGTAAGGGAGTAAGGCAAAATATATTGCTTTTGGTTTTTCTCCCCTTCCTCTATTACCTCCCTGTTATAAGGTTTTGTTTTTTTGCGTCCTTGCGTTCACTATGCCCTTAGCCATCCTCGACAAACTTGAACTCGCCTACGGGCACTGGCCGCTGCTCGATGGCGCTTCGCTGGTCATCGACAGCGGCGAGCGCATCGGGCTCATCGGCCGCAACGGCACGGGCAAGTCCAGCCTGATGAAGATTCTGGCGGGGGAGTCCAGGCCCGATGCCGGCGAGGTGTGGAGAAAGCCCGGCCTGAGGCTCGCCCATGTGCCGCAGGAGCCGCGGTTTTCTCCCGGCCACAGCGTGTTCGAGGCGGTGGCCGAAGGCGTCGGCGAAGCGCAGGCGCTGCTTGCCGCCTACCATGCGGTGGTGCACCGTCTGGCCGAGGGCGACGCATCCGTGCATGACGAACTGGCAAGGCTCACGCACGAACTGGAAGCGGCCGACGCCTGGCGCCTCAACCAGAAGGTCGAGGAAGTGCTGGCGCGGCTCGACCTGCCGGCTGACGCCCTGGTGGAAAGCCTGTCAGGCGGCCAGAAGAAGCGCGTGGCGCTGGCGCGCGCACTGGCCGGCGATCCCGAACTGCTGCTGCTGGACGAGCCCACCAACCACCTCGATTTCGCCGCTATCGAGTGGTTGGAGGAACTGCTCAGGAATTTTTCCGGCGCGCTGTTTTTCATCACCCATGACCGGCGCTTTCTGGATGCGGTGGCCAACCGCATCGTCGAACTCGACCGCGGCCTGTTGCGCGAATATGCCGGCAACTTCAGCGCCTACCAGGCGAAAAAGGCCGAGCAACTGGAGGTCGAGGCTGCGCAAAATCGCAAGTTCGACAAGTTCTGGAAACAGGAGGAGGCCTGGATCCGCAAGGGCATCGAGGCGCGCCGTACGCGCAACGAGGGCCGCGTGCGCAGGCTGGAGGAACTGCGCCGCAGCCGTGCCGCACGCCGCGAGCAACTGGGCCAGGTTGGCCTGCAACTGGATTCCGGCGAACGTTCGGGCAAGGTGGTGGCCGAACTGGAAAACATCAGTTATGCGATTCCCGGCCGCACCCTGATCCGCGATTTTTCCGCCACCATCCTGCGCGGTGACAAGATTGGCCTGTTGGGCCCCAACGGCGCCGGCAAGACCACGCTCATCAAGCTCGTTCTGGGCGAACTGCAACCGGATAGCGGCCGCATCAAACGCGGCACCAACCTGCAGGTGGCCTACTTCGACCAGTTCCGCAACGTGCTTGATGACGCTGCCACCCTGATCGACACCATCTCACCGGGCTCCGATTACGTCGAGATCGCTGGCCAGAAAACCCATGTCATCGGCTACCTCGAGCAGTTCCTGTTTCCGCCCGAGCGTGCGCGTGCCAGGGTGTCGGCGCTGTCCGGCGGCGAACGCAACCGCTTGTTGCTGGCGCGCCTGTTCGCGCGCCCGGCCAACGTGCTGGTGCTGGACGAACCGACCAACGACCTCGACATCGACACGCTGGAACTGCTGGAACAGCTGTTGCAGGATTACGCGGGTACGGTGATCCTGGTTTCGCACGACCGCGCCTTTCTCGACAACGTGGTCACCGCCTCCATCGCCTTCGAGGGCGAGGGCCGGCTGGCCTATGTTGCCGGCGGCTATGAGGACTGGAAACGCGAACGCGCCGCCCGTGTCCCGCCTGCGGCGGCAGACGCCAAATCGGCTGCCAGGCCTGCCGCCACGGAAGCGCGCAGGGAAAAGCGCAAGCTCGGCTACAGGGAGCAGCGCGAACTGGAGGCCATACCGGGGAATATCCGTGTGCTCGAGCAGGAACAGGCGGACTTGCAGGCCAGGCTGGCGGACCCGGCCACCTACCAGCAGCCGGGCAGCGATGTCACGTCCATGAATGCGCGCCTGGAGGAAATCGAGACGGCCTTGCTGGAACTGCTGGAACGCTGGGAGGCGCTGGAAAAAAACGCCTGACCGACCCTGTCAGGCGGGAAACCCGCCGTGCGCCGGCTGCAAGGCCGCCATCGAGTCTGCGGACGATACTTCAAGCCATTCGGTCAGGACGTCTTCCGGAAGCGGTTTGCTCATGTAAAAGCCCTGAGAATGATCGCAGCCGAGAATGGTCAGGGTGTCCCAGGCATCCTTCGTGTCGACACCTTCCGCAACGACCTTGAGGCCGAGATTGTGTGCAAGATCGATGATGGAGCGAACGATCACCGCGTCGTTTTCGTTTTCTTCCATGCCGATGACGAAGGACTTGTCGATTTTGATCTCGTCCACCGGGAGCTGTCGCAAATGGGCAAGCGAAGAGTAGCCCGTGCCGAAATCGTCGATGGCCAGGGTAATGCCCATGCCATCCAGCTTGCCCAGGATGGCGATGGCATCGGCCTGGTTGGACATGACCGCATTCTCGGTAATCTCCAGGGTAAGGTATTCCGGCGCCACGCCATTGCCGTCAAGCAGCATGCCAATGGTCGAGGGCAGTTCCATATCGTGCAGGTTGCGCGGGGAAAGATTGACCCCCATGGTCAGCTTGTGCCCTCTGGCATGCAACAGGCGCAGCTGGCCGATTGCCGTCTTGAGGACCCAGTGGGTGACATCCTCGATCAAGCCGGCTTCCTCCGCCAGCGAAATGAAGCTGTCCGGCGCCAGCAGGCCTTTCTCGGGATGATTCCAGCGCGCAAGCGCCTCCAGGCCGATCACGCGGCAACTGCGGTGATCGATCTTGGGCTGATAGTGCAGAATCAGCTGGTCTGACTGAATCGCCTCGCGCAGCTGGCTTTTCAGGGACAGCACTTCGCGGCTGATCTGCTCCTGGTCGGGGGCATAGACGGCGTGATCCCGGCCGGACCTTTTTGCCATGTACATGGCAATGTCGGCATAGCGGATCAACGAGCTCGCATCCTCGGCATGCTGGGGGAATAGCGCAATGCCCGTGCTGGCGCCGATGTCGATGCTCTGTTTCCCCCAGAGGAAGGCCGGTTGCAACGTGGTGCGCAGCTTCTCGGAAAATCCGGCAATGCCGGGTTCGCCAAGCCCCTGCAGCACGAGGACGAATTCGTCGCCGCCCATTCTGGCGACCGTGTCTTCGGCGCGAACCAGTTTTTTGAGACGGCGGCTGACTTCTCTCAGCAGTTCGTCGCCCACGCTGTGGCCGAGCGTGTCGTTGACCTCCTTGAAGCGGTTGAGGTCCATCAGGGCGACGCTGAAGGGATGCCCGCTGCGGCGAGATTGTGCGATGGCCTGCCCAAGCCGGTCCTGCAGCAGGCTGCGATTGGGCAGGCCGGTGAGCGGGTCGAAGAGGGCCTGGCGGCTCAACTGCTTGGCTTGCTGGGCGACGCGCCGGGAAACATAAAAGGTGATCAGCAGCCCGAACAGCATCGCAACCGCGCCCAGCACGATCATCAGGGAGCGGACTTCGCGGTAGGAGCGTTCCGCATTCAGGACGGCCTCCCTGGTCTGGTTCTGCTGCAGCTGGATGAGCGTGTTGACCTCGGCGATGATTTTTCGCTGTTTCGGGATGGCCCGGTTGCGAATACGCTCGGACAGGTCCTCGCCGGTGTCCTCCATGCCCATGTCCACGACAGCCTGGACTTCCGGATTGGATTCGCCCATCAGTTTGCTGATGCGGCCAAGAATTTCAAGCTCCTGGCCGTTCAGCGCAAGCTGTTCAAGCCGCCCGCGCGCCTCCAGGTAGACAGAGGCGAAACTGTTGAAGCGCTGCTGTTCGGCATCCTTGTCGAAGGGATCGGTCATGACCGACAAGGCATGCATGCTCAGGGCGCGCTCCAGCAAGGCCATCCGCATCGTGCTGGCGAGCTGGGTCTTGAGGTTGTTGTTCTCCGTTATCTGCCGGAGGCGCTGATTGGTGTCGGCGATATAGCGCAGGCCGACGATGGACAGGCTGGCCGTCAGGGCCAGCACGACGAGAAAGCCGCCCACGATACGGGCACTGATTAGGGTGTGTTCCTGTCTGGCCATCATGTCCGCCGTCAGAAAGGGGCGGGCGGGTTGGGTCTGGCCGGGCGCCCCCTCAGGCGGGATTCCTCCATGTTTTTTATTGGCGATGCCTTTTTAGCCGCTTCATTATCCCCTTTGCAGGGTGTTGCGCAAGCGTTTGCCGATGTCGTCCATGGCTCGCGCAGGCGCACTGCGTACCGGCCTGCCCCATATTGGATTGGGGAAGTGCCGGTCATCCAGATAACGCGGGACCACATGCCAGTGCAGGTGAGGCACGACATTGCCGAAAGAGGCAAGGTTGATCTTGTCTGGATTCATGGCGATGCGCACGGCCTGTTCGGTTTTCCATACCACATCCATCAGCCGGTTGCGGTCCGAAGGTGCGAGGTCGCTCATTTCCTTTACATGGCGGTTGAGGATGACGCGGCAGAAACCGGGATAGTCCGGGGTGTCGGTCACCAACACCACGCGGCAGAAATCGTCCTGCCAGAGCACCTCGCCACCAGGTTTGCCGCAGAGGGGGCAGTTCACAGGAGTACGCGCTCGATGCCGCCGCTATTGGCCTTGGCGACATAGTCGGCCATCCAGTTCGGCCCCAGCAGTTTCCTGGCCATCTCGACCACGATGTAGTCGGGTTCGACCCCGGTGTCCTCCGTGTAGCGCGACAGCCCCTGCAGGCAGGAGGGGCAGGAAGTCAGCATCTTCACTTCGCCGGTGCCGTTATCAAGCAGCTCGGCCTTGCCGCGCTCGATTTCTTCCTGCTTGCGGAAGCGGATCTGGGTGGAGATGTCGGGTCTCGTTACTGCGAGCGTGCCGGATTCGCCGCAGCAGCGGTCGGACAGCTTCACGTCCTGGCCCATGAGCGCACTCGCCACCTTGATGGGGGAGTGGGTTTTCATCGGGGTGTGGCAGGGATCGTGATAGAGGAATTGCACGCCCTCCGCGCCGTCGAGCTTCATGCCTTTTTCCATCAGGTATTCGTGGATGTCGAGCAGGCGGCAGCCGGGGAAGATCTTGTCGAACTGGTATTTCAAGAGCTGGTCCATGCAGGTGCCGCAGGACACGATCACGGTCTTGATGTCGAGGTAGTTGAGCGTGTTGGCGACGCGGTGGAACAGCACGCGGTTGTCGGTGGTGATGGCGTCGCCCTGGTCGGCGCGGCCGGCGGAAGTCTGCGGGTAGCCGCAGCACAGGTAACCGGGCGGCAGCACGGTTTGCGCGCCCAGTTCATACAGCATGGCCTGGGTGGCGAGGCCCACCTGCGAGAACAGGCGCTCGGAGCCGCAGCCGGGGAAGTAGAACACGGCATCGGAGTCCTCGCTGAGCTTCTCCGGATTGCGAATGATGGGCACGATGCGCGGATCTTCCAGGCCCAACAGCGCGCGCGAAGTCTTTTTCGGCAGGCCGCCCGGCATGGGCTTGTTGATGAAATGGATCACCTGAGCCGGGATCGAGGCCTTGCCGGTGGTGCTGGGCGGCAGCTTCGTCTGGCGCTGGATGAGCCCGAGCCGTTTGCCCACGGCGTGTCCCAGGCGCTGGCCGGCGTAGCCCCATTCGATCATGGCCTTGCGCACGAACTTGATGACGCTGGCGTCCTTGCTGTTCAGGAAGAACATCGAGGCGGCGGAGCCCGGGTTGAATTTCTTCTGGCCCTGCTTGCGCAGGAAGTTGCGCATGGCGATGGACACGTCGCCGAAGTCGATGTCCACCGGACAGGGGTTCAGGCACTTGTGGCACACCGTGCAGTGATCGGCGACGTCGTTGAATTCGTCGAAATGCGCCAGCGACACGCCGCGCCGGGTCTGTTCCTCGTAGAGGAAGGCCTCGATCAGCAGCGAGGTGGCGAGGATCTTGTTGCGCGGGCTGTACAGCAGGTTGGCGCGCGGGATGTGGGTGTTGCAAACCGGCTTGCACTTGCCGCAGCGCAGGCAGTCGGCGATGGAGTCGGCGATGGCGCCGATTTCCGACTGCTCCATGATGAGCGACTCGGTTTCCAGCAGGGAAAATGACGGCGTGTAGGCGTTGCGCAGGTCTGCGCCCTCGAGCAGCTTGCCGCGGTTGAAATGGCCTTCCGGGTCGATCTGGCGCTTGTAGGCGGCGAAGGTCTCGATGACATCCGGCGACAGGAATTCCAGCTTGGTCAAACCGATGCCGTGCTCGCCGGAAATGACGCCGCCGAGGTCTTCCGCCAGCCGCATGATGCGCGCCACAGCGGCGTTGGCGGCCTGCAGCATGGCGTAGTCGTCGGAGTTGACCGGGATGTTGGTGTGCACGTTGCCGTCGCCGGCATGCATGTGCAGGGCCACGAACACGCGCGACTTCAGCACTGCGCGGTGAATCTTTTCGCACGCGGCCAGCACGTTCTGGTATTCGCGGCCGACGAAGATTTCCTGCAGCGGCTTTCTCAGCTCGCGCTTCCAGGATACGCGCAGGGTGTGGTCCTGCAGCGCGTGAAACACGCTGCTGTGGGCGCTGGCGGAAACCAGGCCGGTGCTGGCGATGGCGAGTTCCGCGCTGGACGGCGGGGCGTCGAGGTTGTCCAGCAGCCACTGCCAGCGCGCGCGCACCTTGTCGAGCAGGGCAAAAGCCCGATCGCGGCGTTCTTCGGTCATGGCGGCGTCGGCCACCGTGTCCTCGTCCTCGAACAGCGGCAGCACGCCCCGGAAGAATTCGTTCAGACGATCGAGAAGGGCCAGCTTGTTCTTGATCGACAGTTCGATGTTGATGCGCTCGACGCCGTCCGAATAGTCGGCCAGGCGCGGCAGCGGGATGACCACATCCTCGTTGATCTTGAAGGCATTGGTGTGTGCGGCGATGGCGGCGGTGCGCGCGCGGTCGAGCCAGAATTTCTTGCGCGTCTCCGGCGAGACGGCGATGAAGCCTTCGCCGTGGCGCGCATTGGCCAGGCGCACGATGTGCGAGGCGGCTTCCATGGCGGCGTTCTCGTCGTCGGAAACGATGTCGGCCAGCAGCACCATGGTCGGCCGCTGGTTGCGGCTGGCCAGGTCGCGATTGGACTTGGTGGCGTAGCCCACGGCCTTCACGTAGCGCGCGTCGAGATGCTCGAGGCCGGCGAGGATGGCGGACGGGTGCGCGTCGAGATAATCCTTGACCTCGACGATGGCCGGCACTGCGTCGCGCACCTGGCCGAAGAATTCCAGACACACCGTGCGCGTATGCGCGGGCAGGCGGTGCAGCACGAAGCGCGCCGAGGTGATGAGGCCGTCGCAGCCTTCCTTCTGGATGCCGGGCAGGCCGGCGAGGAACTTGTCGGTGACGTCCTTGCCCAGGCCCACCTTGCGGAAATGCTCGCCGGGGATTTCGAGGATCTGCTGGGTGCCGATTTCGCGCCCGGACTCGCGGCTGTAGCGGCGGATCTCGAAGCGGGCGACGGCGTCGTCGTGAATCTTGCCGAGGTTGTGGTCCAGCCGCGTGACTTCCAGCCAGTTGGCGTCCGGCGTCACCATCTTCCAGGACACCAGGTTGTCCAGCGCCGTGCCCCACAGCACCGCCTTCTTGCCGCCCGCGTTCATGGCCACGTTGCCGCCGATGGTGGAGGCATCGGCCGAGGTGGGGTCGACGGCGAAGGCGAGTCCGGCGTTTTCCGCCGCGTCCATCACCCGGCGCGTGACCACGCCGGCCCCGCACTGGATGGTGGCAACTTCTTTGTTGACGCCGGGCAGGCGCAGCATTTCGATGCCGGAAAGTTGTTCGAGTTTTTCCGTGTTGATGACGGCGGACAAGGGTGTGAGCGGAATGGCGCCGCCGGTGTAGCCGGTGCCGCCGCCGCGCGGAATCACGGTCAGGCCCAGATCGATGCAGCCGGCGACGAGGTCGGCGATCTCGGCTTCGGTGTCGGGGACGAGCACGACGAAGGGGTATTCCACGCGCCAGTCGGTGGCGTCGGTGACGTGCGACACGCGCGAGAGTCCGTCGAAGCGGATGTTGTCGCGGCGCGTGACGCGCGACAGCGTGCGCAGGGTGTCGCGGCGCAGCTGCGCGCTGTGCTCGAACTGGCGGGAGAACCTGGCGACCGCCTTGTTCGCCGCGGCCAGCAGCTTCGCCACCTGTTCGTTGCCCTGGCGGCGGTTCTCGATTTCGCCCAGGCGGTGGTTCAGCGCCTCGATCAGGGCATTGCGGCGGCGCGGGTTGTCGAGCAGGTCGTCCTGCAGGTAGGGATTGCGCTCCACCACCCAGATGTCGCCCAGCACTTCGAACAGCATGCGCGCCGAACGCCCGGTCTTGCGCTCGCCCCTGAGGGTGTTGAGCGTGGCCCAGGCTTCCTCTCCCAACAGGCGGATGACGATCTCGCGGTCGGAAAACGAAGTGTAGTTGTAGGGGATTTCCCTTAGGCGCTGCATGGGTAAAAAGGCTTGCAAAACCGCATTTTACGCGATTCCGGCCCGACCCGGATGCCCCGGGAACGGCTTAGTGACGTTCGTAGTCGAGGTGTCCGTCGATGACGGTGGCTTTTACCACGCCGGGCAATTCATAGCCGAGGAAGGGGGTATTGTTGCCCTGGCTCCTGAGGGTTTTCGGGGTGACGGTGAAGCGCGCTTCGGGGTCAAACACGCAAATGTCGGCATTGGCCCCGACGCCGAGGCGGCCATTGGCCACACCCAGGATTTGCGCGGGTTTGTGTGTGACGCACGCCAGCGCCTGGGCAAGCGGCACCTGGTTTTCCGCGGCCCATTTCAGCGTCAGCGGCAGCAGCAGTTCCACCCCGGAAGCGCCGGGAGAGGCTTCGCCGAAGGGCAGCTGTTTTTCATTGTCGTCCACCGGCGCGTGGTCGGAGCAGATGGCGTCGATGGTGCCGTCCTTGACGCCGGCGATGAGCGCATCGCGGTCGCGCAGGCTTCTGGCCGGCGGCAGGAAGTGCAGGTTGCTGTCGAAGCGGGTGAGGTCCATTTCCGACAGGTGCAGATGGTTGGCCGAGATGTCGCAGGTGACCTTGACGCCCTGCGCCTTGGCCTGCCGCACCATCTCCACGCCTTCGCGCGTGGACAGGCGGGCAAGGTGCAGGCGCACGCCGGACTCGCGCGCGAGCGCGAGGATGGTGGAAATGGCGATGGTCTCGGCTACCGAGGGAATGCCGGGCAGGCCCAGGCGCGAGGCGACCGGGCCGTCGTGCGCCACGCCGCCGCCGGCCAGCCAGGCATCCTGTGGGCGCAGCCACACCGGATAGTCGAAGGTGGCGGCATAGTCGAGCGCATGCAGCAGGATCTTGGTGTCGGTAAACGGCGCGTCGGCATGCGAGAAGGCAACGCAGCCGGCTTCGGCCAGTTCGGCCATTTCGGTGAGGGCTTCGCCCTTGAGTTTCTGCGTCATCGCGCCGACCGGATAGACGCGCGGGCCGGGCAGGTTCCTGGCGCGGAACTTGAGCATTTCCACCAGGCCAGGCTCGTCGAGCGGCGGGTCGGTGTCGGGCGGGAGGGCCAGCGAGGTGACGCCGCCGCTTGCCGCGGCGAGCATTTCCGATTCCAGCGTGGCCTTGTATTCGAGGCCGGGCTCGCGCAGACGCACGGAAAGGTCGATCAGGCCGGGGCACACCACGCAATTCGTCGCGTCGATGGTCTTGTTGGCGTGGAAGCCGTCCGGGGCCTTGCCGATGGCGGCGATCTTGCCGGCGACGACGAAGATGTCCGCGGTCTGATCGATGCCGTTGGCGGGGTCGATGAGGCGCCCGTTCTTGATGTGAATCTTCATGCCGTCGGCCCCATCAGCATCGACATCACCGCCATGCGCACGGCAATGCCGTAGGTGACCTGCGGCAGGATCACCGATTGCGCGCCGTCGGCGACTTCGGAGTCGATTTCCACGCCGCGGTTCATGGGGCCGGGGTGCATGACAATGGCGTCCGGCCTGGCCAGCGCGAGCTTCTCGGGAGTGAGCCCGAACTGCTTGAAGTATTCCTGGGAAGAAGGCAACAGGGCGCCCTTCATGCGCTCGTTCTGCAGGCGCAGCATGATCACCACGTCGACATCCTTGAGGCCGGCCTTCATGTCGTGGAACACGTGCACGCCCATCTGCTCGACCGCGGTGGGCAGCAGGGTGCGCGGCGCGATCACGCGCACTTCGGGCACGCCCAGCGTGGTCAGGGCGTGGATCTGCGAGCGCGCCACGCGCGAATGCAGGATGTCGCCGACGATGGCCACGCGCAGGTTGTGGAAGGCGCCCTTGTAGCGGCGGATGGTGAAGACGTCGAGCAGGCCCTGGGTGGGGTGGGCGTGGCGCCCGTCGCCGGCATTGACCACGGCGATGTGCGGCGCGACATGGCGCGCGATGAAGTGCGCCGCGCCCGACTGCGAATGGCGCACGATGAACATGTCGGCGTGCATGGCGGTCAGGTTCGCCACGGTGTCGAGCATGGTCTCGCCCTTGGACTGCGCTGAGGCGGCAATGTTGAGCGTGACGACGTCGGCGGACAGCCGCTTGGCGGCGATGTCGAAGGTGGTGCGGGTGCGCGTCGACGGCTCGAAGAACAGGTTGAAAATGGCCTTGCCGCGCAGCAGCGGCACTTTCTTCACGTCGCGCTCGCCGACATCCATGAAGGTTTCGGCGGTGTCGAGTATCTGGGTAAGAATTCTGGATGGCAGGCCATCCAGCGTGAGCAGGTGTTTGAGTTTGCCGTCGGGAGTGAGTTGCAGGTTGTCCGGCATCAGACGACGGTCAGCGTGAGGAGGCCTTGTTCATTGCGACGCAATTGTACGTTCTGTCGGGGGTCGATTTCCAGTGCCAGGCCGCAAAAATCCGGGCGGATGGGCAGTTCGTGGCCGCCGCGGTCGACCAGCACCGCCAGCTTGATCGAGGCCGGCCGGCCGTAGTCGAACAGTTCGTTCATGGCCGCGCGCACGGTGCGCCCGGTGTGCAGCACGTCGTCGACCAGCAGGATGGCCTGGTCTTCGACCACGAAGGGGATGGCGGAAGGCTTGACCTCGGGGTGCAGGCCGATGCGCGAGAAGTCGTCGCGGTAGAAGGAGATGTCCAGCGTGCCCACCGGCAACATGGGCTTGAGGCGCCTGTGCAGTTCCTCGGCGACCCAGGCGCCACCGGTGTGGATGCCGACCAGGGCGGTGTCGGGGGTGAGGGCGGGGCGGATCCGTTCGGCCAGTTGGTCGAGCAGGCCCGCGACATCAGGCAGTGGCGCGTTCATCGAAAAAACCTTGCAGGATGTGTTGGGCGGCGATGGCATCCACCGAATGCCGCGATTTTACTCCCGACTTCTTTGCAGTTTGTAATTCATTCTCTGCCGTGGCGCTTGAATAACGTTCATCGCGCAGAAAAACCGGCAATTTGTAGCGATCTTCCAGTTCGGCAGCGAAATTCCGCGCGGCGCGCGTCAGTTCGTGTTCCGCACCGTCGGGATGAAAAGGCAGGCCGACCACCAGCAGGCCCGGTTGCCATTCCGCAACCAGCCTGTCGATGGCGGCAAAGCGCGCGGCGCGCGAGTCGGCCTTGAGCGTGGCGAGCGGATGGGCGACGCCGATTTCCAGTTCGCCCGACGCCACGCCGGTGCGCTTCACGCCGTAGTCGAAGGCGAGGACGGTGCCTGAACTCATGCCGGCCTTTCAGGCAAAAAACCGCGTTGAACAAAGAGGACAAGAGGACAGGAGGAAAAACAGAATGGCCACATTCCTCTTGTTCTCCTGTCCTCTTTGTTCGTTTGGCAAGTCAGGCGTGACCTGCTTCATCGGACAAATTGGAGAAATCAATGCCCAAAAGCTTCATCGCCGCAGGCAGGCGCTCCTCGGGCGGCAGGTCGAAAATCACGTGCGGGTCGGCTTCCACCGAGAGCCAGGCGTTCTGCGCCATTTCCTGCTCCAACTGGCCGGCCGACCAGCCTGAATAGCCCAGCGACACCATGAATTTGGCCGGCCCGTTGCCTTGCGCCACTGCTTCCAGGATGTCCTTGGACGTGGTCAGGCTGACCGCGTCGGTGACGTTGAGCGTGGAGGAATAGGGTTGCGAAGGCGTGTGCAGCACGAAGCCGCGCTCCTGCTGGACCGGACCGCCCAGGTATACGATTTGCCCGCGCAGGCCCTCCGGGAGGGAGAGGCCGATCTGCTCGAACAGCATGGACAGGTCGAGGTCGATGGGCCGGTTCACCACCACGCCCAGCGCGCCCTCATCGTTGTGGTCGGCGACGTAGGTCAGGGTGCCGGAAAAATTGGGATCGGCCATGTTGGGCATGGCGATCAGGAAATGATTGGTCAGGTTGACGGTGTCCATGGTGTTTGAAGAATTTTAACCCCACACTTCATACTGTGTACTCAGAACCTGGAAAGTGGAATTGGTTCGTTTTATGGCCTTTGCCCAAGCCCATGATTGATTTGAATATTTCGCTCGTGTGGCTGCGGCGCGATTTGCGCCTGCACGACCACGCCGCGCTTTGCCATGCCCTGAAATCGAGCCGGGCGGTGCATGTCGCGTTCGTGTTCGATACCGGCATTCTCGATGCGCTGCCGTCGCGCAGGGACAGGCGGGTGGAATTCATCCATGGCAGCGTGGCGGCGCTGCAGCGCGAATTCGAGGCACAGGGCGCGACCCTGCACGTGCTGCACGGCCCTGCGGAAAAAAAGCTGCCGGAACTGGCGCATGCGCTCAAGGCGCAAGCGGTGTTTTGCAACCGCGATTACGAACCCGCGGCCATGCAGCGCGACGAGGCCGTGGCGCAAACGCTCGCCGGCGAAGGCATCGCCTTCCATGCCTTCAAGGACCAGGTGATCTTCGAGCAGGACGAAGTGCTGACCCAGGGCGGCAAGCCCTATGGCGTATTCACCCCCTACAAGCAGGCCTGGCTGAAGAAACTCGACGCGTTTTATCTCAGGCCCTATCCCGTGCATGATTACCTGGACAGGCTGGCGAAGTCGCCGCCTGTCGCCATGCCGACGCTGGCCGAAATCGGATTCGAGCGCACCAACTTGCATGAACTGGGCATCCAGTCGGGCGAGGGCGGGGCAAGGGCGCTGTTCGGGGATTTTCTTGGCCGTATCAACCAATATCGGGAAGCGCGCGATTATCCGGCGGTCAAAGGGCCTTCGTATTTGTCGGTGCATCTGCGCTTCGGCACCATCTCGATTCGCGAACTCGTCGCCACCGCACAGGGCATCGGCGGGGCGGGTGCGGAGACCTGGCTGTCGGAGCTGGTCTGGCGCGAGTTCTACCAGCAAATTCTCTGGCACCATCCGCGCGTGGCCGATGGGCGTTGCTACAAGCCGGAATTCGATGCCATCGACTGGCCCAATCCGGCTGGCCATTTCGAAGCCTGGTGCGAAGCCCGCACCGGCTATCCGCTGGTCGATGCCGCCATGCGCCAGCTCAACCAGACGGGTTACATGCACAACCGCCTGCGCATGGTGGCGGCGAGTTTCCTGGCCAAGGACCTGCTGGTGGACTGGCGGCTGGGCGAACGCTATTTCGCCGATCAGTTGATCGACTTCGATCTCGCCGCAAACTCGGGCGGCTGGCAGTGGGCGGCCTCGGTCGGCTGCGACGTGCAGCCCTGGTTCCGCATTTTCAATCCCGTTACCCAGTCGGAAAAGTTCGACCCGCAGGGCAAGTTCATCCGCCGCTATCTGCCAGAACTTGCCAAGCTGCCGGACAAATACATCCATGCCCCGTGGACCATGCCNNGCTGCAGCGCGAAAAGGCGCTGGCGCTGTACAAGGCCGCTAGCGCGAACAAGGCCAGCCTGAGCTAGCCCGCCTGGCTGATCAGGCGCAAGGGCGGCGCGGAGCCGTCCTTGTTCTGGCCGGCATAGACGGTGAGATGCGGGAAGGGAATCTCGATGCCGCGCGCGTCGAAGGCGGATTTCAACCGGCGCAGGAATTCGCGCCGCACCGTCCATTGTTCGATGGGCACGACTTTGAAGCGCAGGCGGATGGTCACTGCGGAGTCGGCCCAGTTATCCACGCCGGCGATGTCGACATCTTCCAGGATGATGTTCCTGAAGGAGCCGTCCGACCGCAACTCCCCGGCCACTTCGCGGATGACGGCAATCACTTCGTCCACATTCTCGCGATAGGCCACGCCGACGTCGACCACGGCGAAGGAATAATCGCGCGTCATGTTGGTGACGGTGTCGATCTGCCCGTTCGGCACATAGTGCACGTTGCCGTCATAGCTGCGCAGCCGCACGTAGCGCAGGGTGACCTCTTCCACCAGGCCTGCCTTGCCGCCGGCCTCGATCACGTCGCCGTGGCGGATCTGGTCCTCCAGCAGCAGGAACAGCCCGCTGAAATAGTCCTTCACCAGGCTCTGCGCGCCGAAGCCGACGGCAAGACCGAGCACGCCGGCGGTGGCGAGGATGGGCGCGATGGAAATGCCCAGTTCGGTAAACACCAGCATGCCGGCCAGGGCGGTGACGAGCACGTTGGCCACATAGCGGAATACGCGGCCCAGGGTTTCCAGGCGCTGCTTCTCCTGCGGGTTGGCCTTGCGTTCCGCCATGTAGATGCGGAAGCTGCGGATGCCCTTGTTGGCGAGCAGTTTCAGGAGCCAGGCGCCGACCAGGATGATGGCGATGTGGATGGCGCTTTGCGTCATGGCGCCGAGTCTGGAGGCGTCATCGAGGCCGAGCGAGGCGAGCAGTGTTTCCATTTTCGTCTCCCTGTCTGGTTGGATGAATATGCTGCTTATAACTAGTCAGCAGGGGATCGATAAAGTTCAGGCCGATTCTTTGTGCGTGCCAGCCAGGGGGGCGAAGGGCATAAAAAAACCGGGCACAAGGCCCGGTTTTTTGTGCTGCAACCGCTTAGGCGGCTTGCGCGTGGTGGTAGCCAGTGATCACGTCCACTTCGTTCCTGGAGCCCAACACCACGGGCACGCGCTGGTGGATGGCTTGCGGCTGCAGTTCGAGGATGCGCTCGCGCCCGGTGGTGGCGCCGCCGCCGGCCTGCTCGACGATGAAGGCCATGGGGTTGGCTTCGTACATCAGGCGCAGCTTGCCGCCCTTTTCACGCAGCTTTTCGTCCATGGGGTACATGAACACGCCGCCGCGGGTGAGGATGCGGTGCACCTCGGCGACCATGGAGGCGACCCAGCGCATGTTGAAGTCCTTGCCGCGCGGGCCGGCCTGGCCGGCCAGGCACTCGTCGACGTAGCGGCGCACCGGCTGTTCCCAGAAGCGGTAGTTCGACATGTTGATGGCGAATTCCTTGGTGTCTTCGGGGATGGTCATGTTCTCGTGGGTGAGCACGAACTCGCCGACGTTGGGGTCGAGGGTGAAGCCGTTGACGCCGCGGCCGGTGGTGAGAACCAGCATCGTGGAGGGGCCGTACAGGGCGTAGCCGGCGCAGACCTGCTTCGCGCCCGGCTGCATGAAGGCTTCCACCGGGGTGGGGCCGCCCGGATTGTTCTCGACGTGCTCATTGCCGGGGCAGCGCAGGATGGAGAAGATGGAGCCGACGGAGACGTTGACGTCGATGTTGGAGGAACCGTCGAGCGGATCGAACAGCAGCAGGTACTTGCCGCGCGGGTTGCCTTCGGGAATCTGGTAGATCTCGTCCATTTCCTCGGAGGCCATGGCGGCCAGATGCCCGGCCCACTCGTTGCGCTTGAGGAAAATCTCATTGGAGATGACGTCCATCTTCTTCTGCTCTTCACCCTGCACGTTTTCCGAGCCGGCCGCGCCCAGCACGCCCAGCAGGCCGCCGTGGTTGACGCCGTTGGAGATCATCTTGCAGGCGGTGGCGACGTCGTTCAAGAGGCCGGTGAATTCGCCGGTGGCGCCGGGGATGTGGCGCTGCTCTTCGATGATGAATTGGGTGAGGGTGGTGCCGAGATGCATGGGCTGCTCCAGAAAGGCCAGAATATTAGTAAAGCTGCATATTCTATCACCGGAGCAAAAATGGATCGAATGGTCCGATTAAAAACCTTTATTCAGTGCCGACCAACTGGTCGGAGCGGGTGAAGGTCCAGGTGCGGGTAATCGAAATGATGTCGGCCTTCTCGCGCATTTCCCTGGAAAAAGCCGCATAAGGGGCAGAAAGTTCAACAATGCGTATGGCGGCCTGGTCGAGAATGTTCGAGCCGGAGGATTTGTCGATCTCGATTTTTTCCACCCGACCGTCGGCAAAGATCGAGACCGAGAGACGCAGGCTGCCGTAGATGCCCTGACGGCGCGCGGCCTCCGGGTAATTGAGGTTGCCGACTTTTTCCACTTTGGCCACCCAGTCTTCCACATAGCGTGCAAATACGTAGCTTTTGGCATTGGCGCCGACAAATTCGCGGCGCGGGCGTTTCTGGTATTCCTCCCAGTTGCGCGAAATCTGGGCCTGCAGCCTGGCGACTTCGCTGGCCTGCGCCATGAGGTCGGCACTGTCCACTTCCCGGCGCGGCAACGCCTGCGGGGCGGCGTCCACGCTGGCCCGGCTTTTGAGCTGGGTCAGCAGTTGGCGAGCCTGCTCCTCGAGTTGTTTGACGCGGGCCCGTGCGGCTTCGGCGCTGTTTTCCTCGGGCTCGGCCTTGTAGGGCAGCGGGCTCCTGGCCCTGCGGTCCTCGTCCACGTTGCCGCCGCCTGCCAGATTGGTTTGTGCCAGCACCTCGGGATTGAGCGGCGCCTCGCGGGTCTTGGCGTTCACCAGCACCACTTCCATGGGCGGCGTGAGGTCTTCGAAATGGCGGGGATTGACCAGCGTGAACTGGGTCGACAGGACGATGCCGTGCAGCGCAAAGGAAGCCATCAAGGCCAGCGCGATGCGCATGTCGCGCGGGCTGGGTGAGGCAAGCTGTGATGGGTAAGCTGCGTCAGGCATGCAAGTGTCTTGGAACAACTAGCCCGATTCTACGGAAGCCGCCTCCACAGTGCCAGCATATTCCGCATGCAGTTCCAGGCTCAGGAGGTCGATGTTCGAAAGCGTGAAGCGCACGACCGTATCCGCTGCCAGGCCGGGCGGCAGCGAGGGCGCCTTTACCACCATGGGCAGGCCGTTCAGGCGCGCGAGATCATCGCGAATGACCCTGGCGGTGATCTCGGTCACGCATTCCTGCTGCAGCCAGCGCAGGCACCAGTAGCGCTCCAGGCGGCGCTGGAAGTCGGCATAGGCGTCATAGGTCAACTCGAAATCGCGCACCGTGGCGAACAGATAATCGCTGCGCGGCCCGTAATGCGGCGCCGTGTCCTGTGCCAGGCTCAGGATCTGGCGCTGGTTGATGAGGTCGACATAGCGCCTGAGCGGCGAGCTCGACCACGCGTAGTTTTCCACGCCCAGGCCCTGGTGGATGCCGGGCTGGGTGGCCATGCGCGTCTTGCCCATGCTCTGGTTGCGGAAGATCCCCGGAATGCCTTTTTCCTTGAGCCAGGTGCCCCAGCGGCTGTTGGCCAGGATCATCAGCTCGGCCACCACCTTGTCGATGGGGCTGCCGCGCTTGCGCGGCACGATGTCCACGCGGGCGTTGCCCTGGTCGTCGCGCTCGATCCTGAAGTTGTAGTCCTGGCGGTTGGTCTGGTTGGTGGCGCCGCGCGCCGCCTCCAGCGTGCTGGCGAAACCCCACAGCCATTCGAGTTCGCGCTTGTAGGGATAGTCCGGCCCGCTGCCGATGCTGTCTTCGTTGAACTGCTCATCCAGCGTCTCGTGGCGCAGGTTGTCGGCGATGCGCACGGCCTCGAGCCGGGTTTCCATGTGCCGGACGGAAAAGTCGGACGCCACGTCGAGGTACATCGACAGTGCCGGGCAATGCTGGCCCTGGATCAGGGTGTAATGGTTGATCACCGCCTCCGGCAGCATGGTGATCTTGTCGCCGGGGAAATACACCGTGGACAGCCGGGCGCGCGCGAGGTCGTCGAGCTGCGAACCGGGCGGAATGCCCAGCGCCGGGCAGGCGATGTGGATGCCCACGCGCACGCCGCCTTCGGGCTTGAACTGCAGCGAGAAGGCGTCGTCGATTTCGGTGGTGGCGGCATCGTCGATGCTGAAGGCGGCGGCCTCCGCTTCCGGCAGGCCGGGCGGATCGAAAGGTTCGGCAATCTCGGGGAAGCCGGTGCCCCTGGGGAAATACTCGATCAGGAACTGCGCCTTGTGCAGCGCCTCGATGTCGGCGATGGCGCCGCAACGGTTCAACAGATGCAATGCGGACTCGCCGGTCTGCGTGCAGGCGGCATCCAGCGCCTTCCAGGCGAGCGTGTTCTTGTCGGGCTTGAACAGCAGGCGATGGGTGTCCGCGTCCCACGCCGGCAGCTTGCCGCCTACCAGGGTGTTTTTCCAGTCTTCGATCTGCGCGGCTTCGCGCGCCTTCTTTTCCACGCTGGCCTTGGCCGCGGCGAGGCTCTCGGCCGGCGCCGGCTTGTAGCGCCCGCGCCCCTTCTTGTAGAAGTGCATGGGCGCCTCGTGCAGGCGCATGAGGATGCCGGCGGCCTCGACGGGCTGCGGCGCGCGGCCGAAATACTCCTCGGCAAGCTTCAGGTAATCGAACTCCTCGGTGCCGGCGGCTTCCCACAGGAAATCCGCATCGGCCTCGTCGCGCATCCTGTGCGCGGCTTCCATGAAGGCGGTGGGCTCGGGCGCGGCAAAGCGCAGGAAAACCCTGTCCGACTTGATTTTCGAACGCTTGCCCGTGGCGGCTTCCACCTGCAGCGAGGCTTCGTTGTCGGCCATGACGCGGCCGGCCTTGAACTGGCCGTCTTCTTCGTAAAAAACAAACATTTTTAATTCAACAATGAGGACAAGAGGACATGAGGAAAGACAAAACCTCTTGTCCTCCTGTCCTCTTTGTTAGAAAGCATCAATAAAACTCAGCAGGTCGGCGAAGCGGGAAAAGCCGTGGTCGCCGCCCTGCAGGACGATCTGGTGGCAGTCGCGGTAATAGGCCACCGCGTCCTGGTAGTCGAGCACTTCGTCGCCGGTTTCCACTATCAGCAGCAGATTGCTGGGTTGCGCCGGCGCGGGTTCGTCCATGGCGGCCAGCGCATTGAGGTGCGACTGGGTGAAATCGTACTCTTCGCCGGTGTGCCAGTTCTTCTGCGGGCCGAGCGCGTCGCGCAGCAGCAACTGCGGGTGAACCGCCGGGTTGACGAGCACGGCCCGCAAGCCATAGCGGCCGGCCAGCACCATGGCGTAGAAGCCTCCCAGCGAAGAGCCGATCAGCTTGACCGGTTCTTTCGCCGACTCGATCACGCGCGCAAGTTCGGCGATGGCGGCGGCGGGCTGGTGCGGCAGGTCCGGGCAGGCCCATTCGGCGCCGCGCCCCTGCGCTTCCAGCCATTGCTTCAGCGCCTGCGCCTTGCCGGAGCCGGAAGTGGAGTTGAAACCGTGGACATAAAGCAGCATCAGCGGGATTCCTCGAAAAGCGCCGCCGCAGGCAGCACCAGGGCATCGAGCAGCTTCTGGTGAATGCCGCCGAAGCCGCCGTTGCTCATGACCAGGATGTGGTCGCCGGGACGGGCGGCGCGCGTTACGGCATTGACCAGCCGCGCAAGGTTCTCGTGCAGGTGCGCTTTCATTTGCCGATGGTCGAACACCGAGCGCGCGTCCCAGCCCAGATCATTGGTGTAGACGAAAATCTCGTCGGCCTGCCTGAGGCTGTCAGGCAACTGGCTCTTCAGCGTGCCCATCTTCATGGTGTTGGAACGCGGCTCCAGCACGGCGAGGATGCGCGCCGTGCTGCCGACCTTGGCGCGCAGGCCTGCCAGCGTGGTTTCGATGGCGGTAGGGTGATGGGCGAAGTCGTCATACACCGTGATGCCGTTGACCGTGCCTTTCACTTCCATGCGGCGCTTGACGTTCCTGAACTGGCCCAGCGCCTCGCAGGCCACTGCCGGCGCCACGCCGGCATGGCGCGCGGCGGCGACGGCGGCGAGCGCGTTCATGCGGTTGTGCTCGCCCAGCAGCGCCCATTGCACGCGCCCCTGCGGCTTGCCGTCAAGCAGCACCTCGAAATCGCTGTCGCCGCCCTTCGCCGCCCAGCCGACCTTATTCCCTTCTCTCTCCGGGAGAGGGGCCAGGGGTGAGGGCGAGGTGGGCAGCGGTGAGGGTGCAGCCCCGAATTTTTCCACCGGCGACCAGCAGCCGCGCGCCAGCACCCTTTGCAGGCTGTCCTCTGCGCCGTTGGCGATGACCAGGCCGTTGCCCGGCACGGTGCGCACCAGATGGTGGAACTGGGTTTCGATGGCGGCGAGGTCGGCGAAGATGTCGGCGTGGTCGAATTCCAGGTTGTTGAGGATGGCGGTGCGCGGCCGGTAGTGCACGAACTTGGAGCGCTTGTCGAAAAAGGCGGTGTCGTATTCGTCCGCCTCGATGACGAAGAACGGCGTCCCGCCCAGGCGCGCGGAAAAGTCGAAATTGGCCGGCACCCCGCCGATGAGAAAGCCCGGCTGCATGCCGGCATGCTCCAGAATCCAGGCCAGCATCGACGAAGTCGTCGTCTTGCCGTGCGTGCCCGCTACCGCCAGCACCCATTTTTCACGCAGCACGTTCTCTGCCAGCCACTGCGGGCCGGAAGTGTAGGGCAGTCCGCGGTCGAGGATTTCCTCCATCAGCGGGAACTTGCCGCGCGACACCGTGTTGCCGACGACATAGACGTCGGGATTCAGCCTGGTCTGCCCGGCGTCGAAGCCTTCGATCAGCTCGATGCCCAGCGCGGAGAGCTGGTCTGACATGGGCGGGTAGACGTTGGCATCGCAGCCGGTGACGGTGTGCCCCGCCTCGCGGGCGATGGCGGCAATGCCGCCCATGAAGGTGCCGCAGATGCCCAGGATGTGGATGTGCATGGAAAGAGGAAATGCCGAAAAGGGCAATTATCCTAGAAACCGCAGTTGGACGCACTTGAGGGTGCGTTCAGGCGGCGGGCCGATGGCGCGGCGGCGCCGCAATTTAAAACGCCGCAAGCGGACTTGCGGCGTTGGTGGCGGGATGCCGGCTTGCGGCGGCTTTATTCGCTCACTGCGATGGTGACGCTCATGAGGCCGATGACATCGCCGGCTTCCAGGCCGTCCTTCTCGAAGCCGAGCATGTCTGGCTCGCCCTTGGGCTTGCCGTGGCAGCTGAGGCAGGGCTGCATCAGGCGGATGGGCTCCATGTGACGGAACACCGGCTGCTTGCCCATGACGGTAAAGGCGGTTTGCGGCTTGTTCTCGTCCTGCTTGGCGGCGATGAAGTGCTGCAGCATGCTGCGTTCCATGTCGTCGGGGACGTTGACGGGACTGCGGTAGTTGCGGCCGGGCTGCTTGATGATGATGCCGGTGCGGGCGGTGAATACCTGGCCCATTTCGCGCTCCCATTTCGCCGGCAGGAAATGCTTCCAGGCGATGCCCTTGACGTTGAGACGATCCTGGTTGTTGTCGATGACCTGGCGGCCTGCCCAGAACAGTTTTTCGAAAATGCGCTTCTGGTTGGGCGTCGCGTCGAGCATCTCCCCTTCGAGCGCAGAGCGCCACTGCTTCTCGAAGAATTCGCCGCCGAAGCCCTTGTCGCCGAGCGTGGGGTCGGTCAGTTTCTTGCTGTAGGCAAAGATGATCATGCGGCCGGCGATGACCGCGTTGGCCAGCTTCCTGGCGGTCGCTTCCGCCTCGGCGCGCGGCACCTTCTCCAGAAACAGGTATTCCGGCTGCCCGCCCTTTGCCCGGACCCCGACCGTTTCGGCCGCGACCGGCGAGGCCGCCGCCTGACCCGCGAACAGCATGAGTGCGGCCAGCGCCGCGATTCTTGGCATCATCGTTTCATCCTCCATTCGTTTGTATTGTCAGCAACGGCAGCCAGGCATTGGATGCCGCGGGGTCAGAATACGACTTTGCGGCGGGATTGGGAATGCCGGCTTTTGTTTCGCCGGCTTCCTGCCCGGTTTTCGCTGCAGGGTGCGGCGGTGCATGTTGAGGGCGCGCGCGGTGGCAGCAATGCCGCCCATGAAGGTGCCGCAGAAACCCGGGATGTGCATGGAAAGCGCAATGGGTTGGAAGGTGCAGTCATACGGGCCGGCCGGCTGTGCCCAACACCCCGGAAATCGCGGCTTTTCAAGCACCGCGCGACATCATGTCGCAGGCGGCGGCATGTGCTTTTCCGTAGAATTCGTCGCGAACAAAAACTAGCGGAGAATGTCGTGCCTTTCAAACTTGCCACACTGTCTGCGGCGATTGCCGCCTTGCCATTTGCTGCCATTGCCGCCGAGGAGGTAGTGGTCTTGCCGGAAGTCGTCGTCAAGGCCGCGAAGCCCGAGCCTCAGCCGGCGCCGCTCAGCGAGTCGAATCTGGGCGCTGACGTCCTGCAAAGCCTGCGTCCCGCCACCAGCGACACCGCCAGCCTGCTCGGCAATCTGCCGGGCGTGAGCCTCTACGGCGCGGGAGGCGTGTCGAGCCTGCCGGCGATCCGCGGCCTGGCGGACGACCGCCTGCGCATCAAGGTCGACGGCATGGACCTCATTGCGGCCTGCCCCAACCACATGAACTCGCCGCTGTCCTACATTGACCCCAGCGCCGTGGAAACGGCCAAGGTCTACAGTGGCGCCAGCCCGGTCAGCGTCGGCGGCGACAGCATCGGCGGCAGCATCGTGGTCGAATCCGCCGAGCCCGAGTTCGCCAGGCCCGGCCAGGGCAAGCTGTTGAAGGGCGAGGCCGGCCTGTTCTACCGCAGCAACGGCAATGCCTTCGGCGGCAATCTCTCCGCCACCCTGGCGAGCGAGCAGTTCAGCTTCAACTACACCGGCTCCAGCGCACAGTCGGACAACTATGTTGCGGGCGACGACTTCAAGACCTATACCTTCACCGGCCGCGCGGGACACACGCTGGATCGCGACGAGGTCGGCTCCACGGCCTACAAGGCGAACAACCAGTCCGTCACCCTGGCGTGGAAGGGCGATACCGACCTGGTCGAATTCAAATACGGCCACCAGTCCATCCCCTATGAAAACTACCCCAACCAGCGCATGGACATGACGGACAACGTCAGCGACCAGTTCAGCCTGGCCTGGACCGGCAAGCAGGTTTGGGGCACCCTCAAGGCCCGAGCCTACTACGAGCACACGCAGCACGAGATGGACTTCGGCGAGGACAAGCGCTTCTGGTATGCCCCGGGCACATCAGGCGCAATCAACGGCACGCCCTGCTCGCCCGTCAGTTCCAGCTGCGCCGCCGGCATGCCCATGTACACGGACGGCAAGAACAAGGGGATTTCGCTCGGCGCCGACATCCTGCTGAGCCAGGGCAGCACCCTGCGCGTGGGCGGCGAAGTCCAGACCTATCGCCTCGACGACTGGTGGCCGCCTGCCGGCGGAGGCATGTGGCCGGGCACCTTCTGGAACATCAAGGACGGCGAGCGCGACCGCTATGCCGTGTTCGGCGAATGGGAGGCAAAACACGGCGCGCAGTGGACCAGCGTGCTGGGCCTTCGCCATGAAACGGTGAAGATGGATGCGGGCGACGTTCGCGGCTACAACATCGTGAGCGGCTCCACCATTGCCGAAGCCGCCGCCTTCAACGCGCAAAGCCGCGACAAGACCGACCACAACTGGGATTTCTCGGCGCTGGCGCGCTTCACCCCGGACGCCACGCAGACCTACGAGGCCGGCATCGCGCAAAAGACCCGCTCGCCCAACCTCTACGAACGCTACACCTGGTCCAGCTGGGGCATGGCCGCGGTGATGAACAACTTCGTCGGCGACGGCAACGGCTATGTCGGCGACATCGACCTCAAGCCCGAAGTCGCGCACACCCTCAGCTTCGCCGCCGACTGGCACGACGCCGGCAGCAAGACCTGGAACCTGCGCATCGCGCCTCACTTCTCCCATGTGCGGGACTTCATCGACGCGCGCTGCATGACGAGCTGCACGCCCGACAAGTTCAATGTGCTGCAGTACGTCAACGAGTCGGCCCGGCTCTACGGCATGGACGTTTCCGGCAGGGCGCTCATCGCCAGCACGCAGCAATACGGAGATTTCACGCTGAGCGGATTGGTGAACTACGTCCGCGGCGAGAACCGCGACACCGGCGACGACCTCTACAACATCATGCCGCTCAATGCCAAGCTGGCGCTGACGCAGAAGATTGGGCGCCTGACCAACACCGTCGAAGGCCAGTTCGTCGCGGCCAAGGACGACGTGTCCGACGTCAGGAACGAAATCGAGACCGACGGCTACAGCCTGTTCAACCTCCGCAGCAGCTACGAGTGGAAGCAGGTGCGGCTGGATGTCGGCGTCGAGAACCTGTTCGACAAGTTCTACGCCCTGCCGCTCGGCGGCGCCTACCTCGGCCAGGGCACGACCATGGCCACCAACCCGCCGGCCGGCAACTACCCGCAGTGGGGCACGGCGGTGCCGGGCATGGGAAGGTCAATTTATGTGGGGTTGAATGTGAAGTTCTGACCTCGGCCGACCCGGGGCGGGCATTCGGTCTGGCAAAGGCTGAGGGGCGCTTTGAATCGCCCCGGGTTTTGAGGAGGCTCCTTTTCCTAAGAGAATGGAGCCATGATGAGCAAGAAGATTACACCGAAATATTCCCCCGAAGTACGCGAACGCGCAGTGCGCATGGTGCAGGAGCACCGTGGCGAGTATCCCTCGCTGTGGGCAGCCATCGAATCGATCGCGTCCAAGATCGGCTGCGTTCCCCAGACTCTGCATGAATGGGTCAAACGGTACGAAATCGATACTGGCATGCGCGATGGCGTGACCAGCGAGGAACGCGAACGCATCAAGGCACTGGAGCGCGAAGTCAAGGAACTGCGCCGCGCCAATGAGATATTGAAACTGGCCAGCGCGTTTTTCGCCCAGGCGGAGCTCGACCGCCACACCAAGAAGTAATGGCCTTCATCGACCGGCACCGGGCCGTCTTCGGGGTCGAGCCGATCTGCAAGGCATTGCAGGTTGCCCCGTCGGGCTATCACCTTCATGCGGCGCGGTTGAAGAACCCGGCGCTGAAGAGTGCACGCGATAAGCGGGATGACGCCCTGATACCGCAGATCCGGCGGGTGTGGGAAGCCAATCTGGAGGTCTACGGTGCCGACAAGGTCTGGCGGCAAATGAACCGCGAAGACATTCCCGTCGCACGCTGCACGATCGAGCGGCTGATGAAGCGCCTGGGTCTGGAAGGCGCCCGGCGCGGCAAGGTCGTGCGCACCACCATCCCGGACAAGAGCGTCCCCTGCCCGCGGGACCGGGTCAACCGTCAATTCAAGGCCGACCGCCCCAACCAGTTGTGGGTATCGGATTTCACCTATGTCTCGACCTGGCAGGGCTGGCTGTATGTGGCCTTCGTCATCGACGTGTTCGCTCGGCGCATCGTCGGCTGGCGGGTCAGCAGCTCTATGCGCACGGACTTCGTACTCGACGCCCTGGAGCAGGCGCTGTATGCGCGGCAGCCGGAGCGCAATGACAGCCTGGTCCATCACTCGGACAGAGGCTCGCAGTACGTTTCCATCCGCTACACCGAGCGGCTCGCCGAAGCGGGCATAGAACCCTCGGTGGGGAGCCGCGGAGACAGCAAGCCTTATATGACTTTTAGGTGTGAAGCCAGCCGCTGCCGCACTTCCAAGTGAAGCGGGGAATAATTGACCCCAAAGCCAGCTTTACGTCGTTTTCGTTTTTCCGCTTAATTGTACCCCCTATATTACAGACGCCAGCAGTAGCTTAGCGTCCGGATTGCAGGCCTAGACCTGACATATGGAACACGTGGCCTGACAGGCTGCCGATTTGGGTCGGATGTTCGCGTTCGGCGGATAGGAAAGCTGCCGTTCAGCGATCAGCGGCCTCAACGGCAGCAATGAGGAACATTGCAGCCGCAACGGAAGAAACCTCCAAAAGGCTGCAAAGGCCGACTTCCGGTCCTCGGCCGAAGCGGTCTTACGCCCACCCAGGCAAGTGTGTCCGCTCATGGAACCTGAGCGGTCGGATGCCAGTAAGTAACGCCGAAGATCTGCTTCCTGGTATGGCGAACGCGTACTCCCGACCCTAAGCGGAAGTTGTCGGATCGAAAAGCAGCCCAACCCGAAAACCTATCAGGATGGTCCACCTATAGCCCATAGTGCCAAAATATGACCTATAGATAGCTCATTACTCTTGATATTTATCTAAAAATCCAGATAATGGCCTATAGATGGCACATACCATGGTGGTATGGCTAGTAGATGACCCAATCCAAATGCCCCGCATCGAAAACAGAACCTATTCCCGGCACACGCGCGAAGCGGTCGCGCTGCTTGGCAAGCTAATCCGGCTTGCCCGCAAGGAACGCAGACTGAGCGCTGCGGAACTGGCGGAACGCACCGGCATATCGCGTGGCACCCTTCAGCGCATTGAGAAAGGCGATCCCAAGGTCGAAATCGGCGTCATGTTCGAGGCCGCGACCCTTGTCGGGGTCAATCTGTTCGATGCCGATAACGGCCGGCTGAGCGGCAAGATCGCTCGCACGGACGATAAACTCGCCCTGATGCCTAAGGCGATCCACAAACCCGCCACCAGGGGCGTAAAAGATGAGTTCTGATGCATACACCGAAGCCTTTGTCTGGGTATGGCTGCCTAGCGCGGTAGAGCCTGTCGTGGCTGGCCGCCTATATGCGGAAGGCAACTCGGCGACCTTGGTATTCCACTACGGCAAGTCCTATCTGGAGCGCAAAGATGCCATCCCCATCTACCTGCCGGAACTGCCGTTGAAATCCGGCGCACTGCCTCTACTCGACGGGCTGTCGGTGCCGGGTTGCATCCGCGACGCCGCCCCCGATGCTTGGGGGCGGCGCGTCATCCTCAACCGCAAATTTGGAGTGAAGGGCCTCGAACTTGACCGAATGGACCTGTCTGAACTCGCCTTCCTGCTGGAGTCGGGTTCCGACCGCATCGGGGCGCTGGATTTCCAAGCCTCACCGACAGAGTACATCCCGCGCTCCGCGCAAAGCGCCAGTCTTGAAGAATTACTGCAATCAGCCGAGCGCGTTGAAAAGGGTATCCCACTCACCCCCGAACTCGACCAAGCCCTGCGCCACGGCAGCGCCATCGGCGGGGCGCGCCCTAAAGCGCTGATCGAGGACGGCGAAAAAAAATACGTCGCCAAGTTTTCCGCGTCTAACGACCTCTACAGCGTCGTTAAGGCCGAGTTCATCGCCATGCGCCTCGCCACGCTTGCGGGACTGAAGGTTGCCCCCGTTTTCCTTGCTCGCGCCTTGGGGAAGGATGTGCTGCTTGTAGAGCGATTCGACAGGAAGCGGGTCCCGACTGGCTGGGAGCGCAAGGCAATGGTCTCGGCCCTGACTATCTTCGCCCTTGACGAAATGATGGCGCGCTATGCCAGTTATCAGGATCTGGCCGAGATTATTCGCCAGCGGTTCACAAACGCGCAAGACACGCTGAGTGAACTCTTTGGTCGCCTTGTCTTCAACATCCTGTGCGGCAATACTGATGACCATGCCCGCAACCACGCCGCCTTCTGGGATGGGCACATGCTCACGATCACCCCGGCTTACGATATCTGCCCTCAGGGGCGCGCCGGGCAGGAAGCTGGCCAGGCCATGCTTATACATGACAATGACAATAGAAGCCGCCTGAGCACATGCCTGAAAACGGCCCATCATTTTCTGATTTCCGAAAAGCAGGCGATTGAAATGATTGAAGAGCAAATGCGCATCATCGCTGCCCACTGGAGTGAGGTCTGCGCCGAAGCGGAGTTATCCGAAGTGGACCGCAATCTGTTCTGGGGCCGTCAGTTCCTCAACCCTTACGCCTTTTACGATCTGGAGGGTGGTGCCGCATCGTTGAGAAAATTTGCGGATGAGGTGCGGAGCTAAGGCCCCGGGAGTGCTTTTACCCAGGAGCCTGTGCATGTCGGCAGACCGCTTAGGCCGAACACGAGACGGTCACCCCCAACCCACTGGATGCCTGCTTAGGGTCGCCTTAACTCGTTAAGCTCCACCATGCTTACAGCAGGATGATGTCGTACTGCTCCTGCGTATAGCTCGTTTCCACCTGCAGTGAAATCGGCTTGCCGATGAAGTCGGAGAGTTGGGCGAGGCTTTGCGATTCCTCGTCCAGGAATAAATCCACCACGCTTTGCGAGGCGAGGATGCGGTATTCGCGCGCCTCGAACTGGCGGTCTTCGCGCAGGATTTCGCGCAGGGCGTCGTAGCAGACGGTGCGCGCGGTCTTGATTTCGCCGCGGCCCTGGCAGGTGGGGCAGGGTTCGCACAGCACGTGGGCGAGCGATTCGCGCGTGCGCTTGCGGGTCATCTCGACCAGGCCCAGCGCGGAGAAGCCGTTTACAGATACGCGGGTGGAGTCGCGCGTCAGCGATTTCTTCAGTTCCCCCAGCACGGTCTCGCGGTGTTCTGGGTTGTCCATGTCGATGAAGTCGATGATGATGATGCCGCCCAGGTTGCGCAGGCGCAGCTGCCGCGCGATGGTCTGCGCGGCTTCGAGGTTGGTCTTGAAGATGGTGTCGTCGAAGTTGCGCGCACCGACGAAACCGCCGGTGTTGACGTCGATGGTAGTGAGCGCCTCGGTCTGGTCGAGGATGAGGTAGCCGCCCGACTTGAGGTCGACGCGGCGCGCGAGCGCCTTCTCGATTTCCTCCTCGATCGCGTACAAATCGAACAGCGGGCGGTCGGCGCTGTAGTGCTGAAGCTTGTCGGTGACGCCGCCGGTGTAGTTGTGGGCGAACTCGACCATGCGCTGGTAGGTCTCGCGCGAGTCCACCAGGATGCGCGTGGTCTCGGCATTGACGAAGTCGCGCAGCACGCGCAGCGAGAGATCGAGATCCTGGTAAAGCAGGGTGGGCGCGATGGACAGGACGGATTTCTCCTGGATGTTCTGCCACAGCTTGCACAGGTAGGCGACGTCGGCCCTGAGGTCCTCCACGTCGGCGGACTCCGCCATGGTGCGCATGATGAAGCCGCCATGGATATCGGTGCTCAGCACGGCCTGGAATTTCTGGCGCAGGTGCTCGCGCTCCTCTTCGCCCTCGATGCGCTGGGAAATGCCGATATGCGATTCCTGCGGCAGGTAGACGAGATAGCGGCCGGCGAAACTGATCTGGGTCGAGAGGCGCGCGCCCTTGGTGCCGATGGAGTCCTTGATGACCTGCACCACGAGCGGCTGGCCTTCGTGAACCGCCTGCTCGATGCGGCGCTCGGCGTCGTCGCCGTTGCGGCGTTCCTGCCAGATGTCGGCCACGTGCAGGAAGGCCGCGCGTTCGAGGCCGATGTCGATGAAGGCCGACTGCATGCCCGGCAGCACGCGAACCACCCGCCCCAGGTAGATGTTGCCGACCAGGCCGCGGCTGCTGGCGCGCTCGATGTGCAGTTCCTGCACCGCGCCCAGGTGCATGACCGCCACGCGCGTCTCCTGCGGCGTGACGTTGACCAGCATTTCCTCGCTCATGGCGAATGCTCCAATTTTTCAATCAGTGCCGCACGGTGGCGCATGCTGCATTGATTGAAAAATCCTGAACAAGGAGGACAAGAGGACAGGAGCAGAAATCCTTGTGCCTCGCCTCTTGTCCTCCTGTCCCCTTTGTGTGTTTTTAAAGTTAAACCCGGATACCGGCCCAGGCAAGCAGCTCGGCGGTCTCGAACAGCGGCAGACCCATGATACCGGTATAGCTGCCTTCGATGCGCGCGACGAAGGTGCCGGCCCGGCCCTGGATGCCATAGGCGCCGGCCTTGTCCAGCGCCTCGCCGCTTTCCAGGTAGCGGTCTATCGCTGAGGATGTTAGCGGCGCAAACGCCACCTTGCTTGAGGACAAGCGCGAATCCATCCGGTCCGCAACGGCAACCGCCACCCCGGTGTGCACCCAGTGCGTGCGTCCCGACAGGCGCTGCAGGATTTCCCCGGCGTGATCCAGGTCGCGCGGCTTGCCGATGATCTCGCCGTCGATGTCGACCACGGTGTCGGCGCCCAGCACCGGCCGGGCGATGAGCTGGCGCAGGCCGACGGCATTTCCCCCCTTGACGGACTTTTCTTCTGCCATGCGCCGGGCGAAGGCGCGAGGCTCCTCGTCTTCCTGCGGGATTTCCAGCACGTCCGCGCGGCCGGCCGCGGTACGCAGCACCAGCACGTCGAAATTCACGCCGATCTGCTTCAGCAGCTCGCGGCGGCGCGGCGATTGCGAGGCAAGGTAGATGCGGTTGTCTGCGCGCGACATGTTTTCCTGAGACCGTAATTGAACCACGGGGTGCACGGGGGAAGGCAATAATAAAAAACTAGGAAAGCAAAAGGCAGAATCACGCCCGCTTTCGGTATTGTTGCCCTTATTGATATTTGCCGTTTGCCTTGCTTTTCCCCGTGTTCCCCGTGGTTAAAATGAATTTTCAGCTTTATTCGCGATGGTAAGGGTGGCCTTTCAGCAGCGATACCGCCCGGTACAACTGCTCGGCCAGCAACACCCTGACCAGCCCATGCGGCAAAGTCAGGCGGGAGATGCCCAATAGTAAATCCGAACGATCCTTGATTGAAGCATCGAGGCCGTCGGCGCCGCCGATGACGAAGCAGGGCTGCTTGCCTTCCTGCATCCAGCGCGCCAGGTGCTCCGACAGTTCCATGGTGGTGGGTTGTTTGCCGCGTTCGTCCAGCGCCACCAGCATGGGCTGGGCAGGCAGGGCGGCCTGGATGCGCTCGGCTTCCAGTTTCTGGATGCGCGCCGTAGAGGCGCCGGCCGCGCGCTTCTCGGGCTTGATTTCGACAAGTTCGAGCGCGGCATCCGGCGGCATGCGTTTGGCGTATTCCTGGTAGCCGGCCTCGATCCAGGACGGCATTTTGTGGCCGACCGCGATGATGCGCAGTTTCACTGTGCGGCGCGCTTCAC
>DISR01000016.1:0-4975 GCA_002421825.1 Thiobacillus sp. UBA6205
CCCGGCCGGGCCTGCACGAATACGAGATCGAGGCCGAACTCTTGTCGTCCTTCCGCCGCGGCGGCGCCGAGGCGCCGGCCTATGCCTCCATCGTCGCCAGCGGTGCCAATGCCTGCGTACTGCACTATGTGTTCAACAACAAGCCGCTCAAGGACGGCGACCTGCTGCTGATCGATGCGGCCGCCGAATACGGCAGCTACGCCGCCGACATCACCCGTACCTTCCCGGTAAACGGCCGCTTCTCGGCGGCGCAGAAGGACGCCTACGAACTGGTGCTGGCGGCCCAGGCGGCGGCAATCGGCACGGTGCGCCCGGGCAGCCGCTGGAACGATCCGCACGATGCCGCCGTGCGCGTGCTGACACGGGGCATGGTCGACCTCGGCCTGCTCAAGGGCGAGGTCGACGGACTCATCGAAGCGGAAGCCTACAAACGTTTCTACATGCACCGCACCGGGCACTGGCTGGGCATGGACGTGCACGATGCCGGCGAATACAAGCTCAAGGGCGAATGGCGGCCGCTCGTGCCCGGCATGACCTTCACGGTCGAGCCCGGCCTCTACATCCGCCCGGCGGACGACGTGCCAGAGGCATTCTGGAACATCGGCATCCGCATCGAGGACGACGTGCTGGTGACGCTGAGCGGCTGCGAAGTGCTGACCGATCCGCCCAGGACCGTGGCCGAGATCGAGGCCTGCATGGCGGGCCGGGAATGACGCGAATCCTGCGGCGTTCGCAGAAGACGCAAGGGGAAACCATTGACGCAGAGGAAGCAGAGGCAACAGAGTGGGAAAACTGTTTGAACAAAGAGGACAGGAGGACAAGAGGAAGCGCAATGAGTCGTTTTCCTCTTTGCAAAGGTAATGTTTCCTCTGTTCCCTCTGCTTCCTCTGTGTCGTTTGCCTGAGAAAATGCGCATCCCCCGCCATGAGCGCTTTTTTGATTTACCCTCTTGTCCTCCTGTCCTCTTTGTGAAGTTTTCATGAACCAGCCAGAGCAAATCGTCATCGCCGGTGCCGGCCCCGTGGGCGCGGTGTGCGCGCTGGCGCTGAAGCTGGGCGGACTCGACCCGCTGGTGTTGGAAGCCCGACCGGAAAACGCGCCGGTCAACGACCGCCGCACCCTGGCGCTGTCCTACGGTTCGCGCCTGCTGCTGGAACGCCTGGGCATCTGGGCGCGGATACGGGACGCCACGCCGATCACCCATATTCACATTTCCCACCGTGGCGGTCTCGGGCGCGCCTTTCTCAGCGCGCAGGAGGAGAAACTGCCGGCCCTGGGTTACGTGCTCTCCTACGGTGAACTGACGCAAGCGCTGATGGACATGCTCAGGCAGGCCGGTGTGCGCATGCGCTTCGGCGTGCAGGTGAAGCAGGCCGAAGCGCAAGACGATGCGGCGGTGCTGGTGCTGGAGGGAGATTCGCCCGAAACGCTGCATGCGCGGCTGGCCGTGATTGCCGACGGCGGGCGCGGCAGGGATGCGCCGCCGGCCAAATGGTCGCGTGACTACGAGCAGGTCGCGGTGGTGGCCGAAGTGAAAAGCGAGCTGCCGCACCGCAATCTCGCCTACGAACGTTTCACGCCCAACGGCCCGATTGCGCTCTTGCCGCGGGGCGACGGTTATGCCCTGGTGTGGGTGAATGCGCCGGACGAAGCCGCACGCATCGCGCAACTGGGCGACGCGGAATTTCTCGCCGATCTGCATCGGCAATTCGGCAACCGCCAGGGCCGTTTCCGCGCCGTGCATGCGCGCGGCCAGTATCCGCTCAAGCTCGACTACCGCGGCACCGAAGCTGGCCCGCATGTGGTGCGCATCGGCAATGCCTCCCAGACCCTGCATCCGGTGGCGGGGCAGGGCTTCAACCTCGGCCTGCGCGACGCCTGGGAACTGGCGGAGTCGTGCCTCGAATCCGCGCCTGAAATGATCGGCAGCGCGACGCAGCTGGCGCGCTATGCCGCCGGCCGCCGCCGCGATGCGCTGCCCGGCATCGGCTTCACCGATTTCCTGGTGCGCACGTTTTCCACCCCCAACCCGGTCGCCCACCATCTGCGCGGCCTCAGCCTGATGGCGCTGCAGATGCTGCCGCCGGCGCGGCATTTCGTCGCCCGCCGCATGCTGTTCGGGAAGAACGGATGACAAGTGCGAACGCACGCCACCACGCTGCCGTCATCGGCGCCGGACTCGTCGGCTCGGCGGCCGCGCTGGCGCTGGCCCGCGCCGGCCTCCGCGTCGCGCTCATCGAGCCGCGCGAGGCTGCCGTGCCGGACGACAACTGGGACATCCGCGTCTATGCCATCAGCCCCGACAGCGAGGCGCTGCTCGACACGCTGGGCGCATGGGCAAGGCTCGATGCGACGCGCATGCAGACGGTCTGCCGCATGGACGTGCACGGCGACGCCGGCGGCGCATTGCTGCTCGACGCCTACGCGGCCGGCGTGCCCAGGCTCGCCACCATTCTCGAAAGCTCGCGCCTGCAGCATGCGCTGTGGCAGGCCGTGAAGGCGCACGACAACATCGATGTCATGTGCCCGGCCGGCGTCACCGACATCGTCTGGGGCAGCCCGCGCTCGACGGTCGTGCTCGACACGGGATCGAGGCTGGATGTTGAACTGGTGGTGGGCGCGGACGGCGCCAATTCCATGACCCGCCAGCGCGCCGGCATCGAGGCGAAGGTGACGCCCTACGGCCAGTCCGGCGTGGTGGCCAACTTCGAAGTGGAGAAACCGCACCGCGGCACGGCCTTCCAGTGGTTCCGCCCATTCTTGCGCGGCTGCGGCGACATCGTCGCCTATTTGCCGCTGCCGGGGAACCGCATGTCGCTGGTATGGTCAACCGCTACGGAACATGCGCAGGCCTTGCTCGCGCTGGATGGGCAGGCATTTTGCGCGCAGGCCGAAGCGGCCGGCGAGTCACGCCTGGGCAAACTGGCCCTGACAACCCGGCCGGCGGCCTTCCCGCTCAGGCTGATGCAGACGGCCAGCCCCGTGCGCGCCGGCTGCGCGCTGGTGGGCGACGCGGCGCACGGCGTGCACCCGCTCGCGGGCCAGGGCGTGAACCTGGGCTTTGGCGATGTCGCCGCACTGGCCGATGTGATCGCGCAGCGCGGCAAGGCGGGCTGCGGCGACCTGGCGCTGCTGGAGCGCTACACCCGCCGCCGGGCCGGGCCGGTCGCTCGCATGCAGTTCGTGACCGACAGCCTGTGGCGGCTGTTCGGGCGCGACGAGAAATTGGCCGGCATGGCACGCAACTCGGGCATGTCGCTGCTGAACAAACTGGGGCCGGCCAAGTCGGCCCTCATACATGAAGCTTTTTTCAACTAAGGAAACACCATGCGTCTACTCAAGTATTCCCTCTCGCTGCTCCTGCTCGCGAGCGTTTCCGCACAGGCTGGCGAGAAGGAAATCCGCCAGGCATTCCAGAAGAATTTCACCGGCGCCAATGTCGCGTCCGTCAGCAAGACGCCTTACGGCGGGCTTTACGAAGTGGTGATAGACGGACAGGTGGCCTACGCGACCGCCGACGGCAAGTATCTGGTGCTGGGCAACGTCATCGACCTGGCCAGCAAGCGCAACATTACCGCAGCGCGCAACGCCAAGCTGTCGGAGGTGAAGTGGAGTGCACTGCCGCTCGCCAACGCCATCAAGGAAGTGAAGGGCAACGGCAGCCGCAAGCTGGCGATCTTCTCCGATGCAGACTGTCCCTATTGCCGCAAGCTCGAACCGGAACTGGACAAGCTCACCAACGTGACGATCTACACCTTCCTCTATCCCATCGAGGGCCTGCATCCGGATGCGGTGCCGACCTCCAAGAAAATCTGGTGCGAGAAGGATCGTCTCAAGGCCTGGAAGGCCTACATGCTCAAGGGCGAGGAGCCAAAATCCAGGGGCGATTGCCCCAACCCGGTGGACGAGACCGTCGAGCTGGGCGGGAAGCTCAAGGTCAGCGGCACCCCGACCATGATTCTGGAAAACGGCCAGCGCATTCCCGGCTACATGCCGGCGGACAGGCTTGACCAGCTGCTGACGGCGGCGAGCAGGAAGTGAGCGCGGTTCCCTTCTGGGACGAGCGCTTTGCCAAGCCGGGCTTCCTGTTCGGCGAGGCGCCCAATGCCTTCCTCAAGAGCCGGTCACACGTTCTGAAGCCGGGCATGTCCGCATTGTCGGTTGCCGACGGCGAAGGCCGCAATGGCGTATGGCTCGCCGAACAGGGGCTGCATGTGCATGCGGTGGATGCCTCGCCCGTGGCGCTGGAAAAATCGCGCCGGCTTGCCGCGCGGCGCGGCGTGAGCCTGCAGTGGGAAGAAGTCGATCTGATGGACTGGGACTGGCCGCAAGCCGCATACGATGTGGTGGCCGCCATCTTCACCCAGTTCGTCGGCCCCGAAGGCCGGGCGCGGCAGTTTGCCGGCATCCGCCAGGCGCTGAAGCCGGGCGGCCTGCTGATCCTGCAGGGCTACACTCCGCGCCAGCTGGAGTACGGCACCGGCGGCCCGCCGCATGCCGAGAACATGTATACCGAGGAATTGCTGCGCACATCATTCGGCGACTGGGAGATCACCCACCTCGCCGAGCACGACGACGTCGTCGAAGAAGGCAGCGGCCACAGCGGCATGTCCGCGCTGATCGATCTGGTGGCGCGAAAGCCGGGCTAATCGCAGGCAAAAAAATCCACAAGGAGGACATGAGGACAAGAGGAAACCAGACCTAAGAATTTTCTCCTGTCCTCTTGTCCTCCTTGTTTGGTTTTTTATTTGTTTTTCGGGCAGCGCATCTGGCTGTCGAGCTTCATCCACTTCATCAGCCAGTCCTTGGCGCGCTGGCGCGCGTGGCGCGCGGCGATCTTTTCTTCCGGCGTCTGGTCGGCGCGGAAATCGAAGGCGCGGCGGGCCATGGGGTAGCCCTGGTATTCCACCGGCACGCCGCGCTCCCACAGCGCATAGAACGCGCGGCCACCGACCAAGCGGCGCAATTCGAAGTC
>DISR01000016.1:5005-8470 GCA_002421825.1 Thiobacillus sp. UBA6205
CCGCGCGACTGGGCGACGATGCCGACCGGGCCCTTGCAGGCGCCGGGCAGCTTCATCAGGTAATCCAGCGCGGCCTCGACATCCGTTTCGGTCTCCGGAAGGTGTTCCGAGGGCCAGCGCTCGATCATGCGCCCGCTCTGCCAGTCCGGCATGACGACCAGAAAGCCCTGGCCGGCGAGTTCGGCGATGTGTTTCTGCTCGTTTTCGTCGATGCCGCGCTTGGCGTGGATGAACAGCACCGGCGGGAACGGCCCCTTGCCGGCGGGCGTGGCGATGCTGACCGGCACCTCGGTGCCGTCTGCGGATTTGATCGCGGTCTGGGCAAGGCCGGCTTCGCCGGCTGCGTGCGCGGCAGCTGACAAGCCCAGCAGGAAGAGCCAGATATGGCGCATGGAACGGCCTTTTTCCGGTTGTGTGGGAAAATGGATTCTAAAGGATATGCCTCGCCCCTTCCCTGCTATTCAATGACTGTTTCGACCATGCCGTCCGTGCGGCGCCGCTTTCTTGTCATGCTGTGGCTGTCGCTCGCATTGCACGCGCTGGTGATCGGCCTTGCGCGGCTGCCATCGCCGGTCAGGGTGCCGCTGCCGACGGATATGCGCGTGGAAATCTTGCAGCCCGCAGCGGCCATTCCGTCTGCCGAGGCTGCGGCCAGACAGAACGAGCCACGGCCCCGCACGCCGGAGCGGCGGGAACCGGTGCGCATGCCGGCCCCGACGAAACCTGTTCAGCCGCCTGCGGCTGCGCTGTCGGCGCCCGAGGCCGTGGCCGCAACATCGCCTTCCGTGGCGATGCCGACACCGCGGCAGCCGTCGGCCGCAGCCGCGATCAATATCCCGCTCCTGGCGGATATGCGCTACTACACCGCACGCGAGCTGGACGTACAGCCTTCCGCCCTGCGAAACCCGCAGCCGCTTTATCCTGCCCGCGCGGAAGAGCAGAGCGTTGCCGGCCGCGTGCTGGTGCGGCTGCATCTCGAGGCCGATGGCAGCGTCAGCCGGATCGAGATCGTGTCAGTCGCGCCCGGCGGAGCATTCGGCGACATGTTCAGGAAATCCACGCTGGACTCGCTCGGCGGCGTGCGCTTCCGGCCTGCACAGCGCAACGGCCAGCCGGTACGGGCGGTGGTGGAAATCCCGGTGGTGTTCGAGCCGGATGGCTAGGCGGTAATTCTGTTAACCACGGGGGACATGGGGAGCACGGGGAAACCCGAATGAAATTAAAAGCCCCAATAGGCTTGCTCGTTGAGTTTCTGCCTTTTAATTAAAGGCTGATTTGTTTTCCCCGTGTCCCCCGTGCTCCCCGTGGTTAAAAAGATTTTACTTGGCCACACTCGCCAGCGGCTGCGCGGCATAGCCCCTGGGCAGCAGCACCCACATGCGGCCTGGCTGTTTCATCCTGCCGGCCTGCTCGCCGGCCGCAGCGCCGAAGCCCCAGTAGAAATCCGCGCGCACCGCGCCGCGGATGGCGCCGCCGGTGTCCTGCGCCATCATCAGGCGGTTCAACGGTTGTGGCGAGTTGGGCCAGGTGGTGGAAAGAAACACCGGCGCGCCCAGCGGGATGTATTTCGGATCGATGGCGATCGAACGCCCGGCGGTGAGCGGCACGCCCAGCGCGCCCAAGGGGCCTGCGAGGCCGTTGGGCAGTTCGCGGAAGAACACATAGCTNNGCCTTGATGCCCTGCATCGAAGCCTCTTCCAGCTTCAGTTCGCCGCGCTCGACCAGCAGCTTGCCGATGGATTTGTAGGGATGGCCGTTCTGGTCGGCGTAGCCGATGCGCAGGTGCGAGCCGTCGGGCAGTTCGATGCGGCCCGAGCCCTGGATCTGCAGGAAGAAAAGCTCCACCGCGTCTTCCGCCCAGGCGATCGGCTCGCCCTTGACGCCGCCGTTCTCGATTTCGCCGCGCGTGGAATAAGGCACGACCCGGTTCCCCTGCAGGCGGCCTCTGAGGCGCAGGCTTTTCAGTTCCGGGTAGACGCTGGCGAGATCCACCACGATGAGGTCCTCCGGCGCCGCATAGACCGGAAAGCGCGCCTTCCGGGTGCGCTTGCGGTCGCCCTTGATGAGCGGCTCGTAATAGCCGGTGACCGTGCCCTCCAGCGTGCTGTCGGCATTGAACACCTCATGCGGCTGAAAGCGCTGCTCGAAGAAGGCGCGCAAGGCGGCCTCCGCCGTGCCGTCCAGGCGCTGAGCTTCGCCGCACACGTCCTGCCAGGCGGGCTGGTTTTTCAGGCCGGCGCAGGACTGCAGGAAGGCGGGCCAGGTTTCGGCCAGACTGTCCGCCTTCCAGTTGGTGACGGCACCCCATTCCACCGGCCGCAATTGCGCCAGCGGTGCGGGTGGGGGCATGAGGGGAGGAGGGGCCGGCGGCGCAGGTAGCGCCGGCGGGGGGGCAGGGGTTGGCGTTGGCACCGCAACCGGCGGTGCAGGCACCGGCTCGGGCTGCGGCGCGGCGCAGCCCGCCGCCAGCAGCGCGACGACCAAGCTTGCGCAGAAAGGACGCCAGGAAAACACGAAACGTATCATCAGGGAGGAGTATAAACCGTGGATCGGGAAAGCCTTTGGCTGCGGCCGGGAGCCGGCCTCGCGCCGGCGATATTCATCTTCATCGTCTGGCGGACGATGAAGAAGTGAGGAATTGAAGGCAAGGATGAAGGGGGAGTTTACCCTTCCCCCTTGAGCGCCGCAGGCGCGTTCCCTTCCCCCTTCACTTGCGCTCACGCGCTTAGTGCAATACCCGCGGCATCGACAGGGTGAACTCCGGGATCTCGGCCTCGAACTTGCGGCCGTCCTCCGCCACCATCTGGTAGCTGCCGCGCATGGTGCCGACCGGCGTGCCGAGCGAAGTGCCGCTGGTGTACTCGAAGCTTTCGCCGGGGCGCAAAAATGGCTGCTCGCCCACGACACCGAGGCCGCGCACTTCCTGCACCTGGTTCTCGGCGTCGGTGATCACCCAGTGCCGCGAGATCAGTTGCGCCGAGGCCGTGCCTTCGTTGGCGATGGTGACGGTGTAGGCGAACACGTAGCGGTCGCTGCCCGGGTCGCTCTGCTCCGGAATGTAGACCGTGCGTACGTTGACCTGGATGTCGTATTTCTTGCTTTCTGCCATAAAATTTCCTGACGCCTTCAGTCCTGCCATTGTATCCAAAGCGCGGCACGGGCCAACTACGGAACCCCTGAAAAAACCATTAACGGGGAGGCAAGGGAGGCAAGGAAGGATGGTTTGTCAACAAGGCCGACTGCCTGAACCTCCCGTTCCTCCCCGTGAAGCATTTTCAGAGGTTCCCTGGGTTAAAATCGGGGTTTCGCAAAATTCTTACCGGAGCATCTCATGGCCTACCGTATCGCCCCCTCCATTCTTTCGGCCAATTTCGCCAAGCTGGGCGAGGAAGTCGACAACGTGCTCGCCGCCGGCGCGGACATCGTGCATTTCGACGTCATGGACAACCACTACGTGCCCAACCT
>DISR01000079.1 GCA_002421825.1 Thiobacillus sp. UBA6205
CTCGTCATTCGCGGCGTGTTCGACCAGTGCCAGGACATCGTCAAGGCAGTGTCGAACGACCTCGAATTCAAGACGAAGCATCACATCGGCGCGGTCAACTCGATCAATTGGGCGCGTGTCGCGGCGCAGAGCGTGTATTACTTCAAGGCTTATTTCGCGGCCACTCACGGCAACGACCAGCAGGTGTCGTTCTCCGTGCCGTCGGGCAACTTCGGCAACGTCTGCGCCGGCCACATCGCGCGCCAGATGGGGCTTCCGATCAGGAAGCTGATCGTCGCCACCAACGAGAACGACGTGCTGGACGAGTTCTTCCGCACCGGCAGCTACCGTCCGCGCGACGCCGCGCACACCTACCATACCAGCAGCCCGTCGATGGACATCTCCAAGGCCTCGAACTTCGAGCGCTTCGCCTTCGACCTTGCCGGCCGCGACGCCGAGATCACCCGTGCCATGTGGGCGCGCGTGGACAAGGGCGAAATGGTCGACTTCAAGGCCTACGGCCTGTTCGAGAAGGTGCCCGGCTACGGCTTCGTTTCCGGCGCCAGCAACCACGCGCTGCGCATGCAGACCATCCGCGAGGCCTACGAGCTTTACGGCGTGGTGATCGACACGCATACTGCCGACGGTTTGCAGGTCGGCCTCAAGCATCGCGAACCCGGCGTGCCGCTGGTGGTGCTGGAAACCGCGCTGCCGGCCAAGTTCGAGGACGCCATCCGCGAGGCCATCGGCCAGGACCCGCAACGCCCGGCCGAACTCAAGGACCTCGAATCGCTGCCGCAAAGGGTCGAAGTGATGCAGCCAGACGTCAATGCCCTCAAGGCCTACATCGCGTCCAAAATCGACGCCTGAGACGTTTTCCAAGCTGCTCGAGGAAGTGCGCGGCTGCCGCCTGTGCGCGGACAAGCTGCCGCATGAGCCGCGCCCGGTGCTGCGCGCCAGGGAAACGGCAAGGCTCCTGATCGTCGGCCAGGCGCCGGGGCGCAGAGTGCATGAAACCGGCATCCCCTGGAACGACCCTTCCGGTGACGTCCTGCGCGGCTGGCTGCAGCTCTCGCGCGACGAGTTCTACGACGAAAGCCGGATCGCCATCATACCCACGGGGTTTTGTTATCCCGGAACGGAAAATGGCAGCGACCTGCCGCCGCGCCCGGAATGCGCACCTCACTGGCATCCCCGCCTTCTCCAGGCGCTGCCCCATATTCAGTTGACGCTACTCGTCGGCCAGTATGCCCAGGCTTATTATTTGCGTGACAGTCGCAAGCGCACGCTGGGCGAAACCGTGGCGGCCTGGCGCGAGTATGCCCCCGAGTATCTGCCTCTGCCGCATCCCAGCTGGCGCAACCGCGCATGGCTGAAAAAGAACCCCTGGTTCGAGTCCGAAGTCCTGCCCATCCTGCGCCGGAAAGTGGCATCCATCTTGGGCTGAAATCATCCATAATGAACCGTGTCCAACTATGCATGATTGCTTGATGAAGCTGATTACCTCGCCCACCACCCCGTTCGGCCGCAAGGTCCGTATCGTCCTGCTGGAAAAGAAGATCCCCTTCGAACTGGTCAACGACATTCCCTGGAGTGCCGATACCCAGGTCGGCAATTTCAATCCCCTGGGCAAGGTGCCGGTGCTGGTGCTGAAGGATGGCGAGACCTTGTTCGATTCGCGCGTGATCGTCGAATACCTCGAGCACGTGAGCCCGGTCGGTCACCTGCTGCCGCAGGAACCCGATACGCGCATCCATGTCCGCAAGATCGAGGCGCTGGCAGACGGCATCACCGATGCGGCGGCGCTGATCTTCCTCGAGTTCAAGCGCCCAGAAGAGAAACAGAGCAAGGACTGGATGCTGCGCCAGCAAGGCAAGGTGTTCAAGGGCCTGGAAGCCCTGTCCGAAGCGCTGGGCGAAGGTGGACTGTTCGTCGGCAACAAGTTGACGCTGGCCGACATCGCCACGGGCTGCACTCTGGGCTATCTCGATTTCCGCTTCCCCGACATCAAGTGGCGCGAGGCCCATGCCAATCTGGCTGCGTTCTACGAAAAGGTCGGCAGCCGGCCGAGCTTCAAGGAAACCGTGCCGGTTGCCTGAGGCACAAGCCCGATGCCAGCGCCCCCCAAACTCGAGACTGCAACCCTGGCCGGCGGCTGCTTCTGGTGCCTGGAGGCGGTGTTCCGCCGGCTGAAAGGCGTGGACAGCGTGGTTTCCGGCTATATGGGCGGAGAGACGCAAGCCCCGACTTATCGCGAGGTTTGCAGCGGCGACACCGGGCATGCCGAAGTGGTGCAGCTCAGGTACGACCCTGAAGTCATTTCCTATGCGGACCTGCTGGAGGTGTTTTTCGCCATCCACGATCCCACCACGCTCAACCAGCAGGGCAGCGATCGCGGCACCCAGTACCGCTCGGCGATCTTCTACCATTCGCCCGAACAGTTGACGGCGGCTGAAGCCGCCATCCTGAAAGAACAGCCAAGCTGGCCTGACCCCATTGTCACCGAATTGGTCGCAGCGGAAGTGTTCTACCCGGCCGAGGATTACCATCAGGACTACTTCGCCAACAACACCTATCAGCCCTATTGCCAGTTCGTGGTCGCGCCCAAGCTGAGGAAGGCGGTGGAGAAATTCGGCGAGAAGATCAAATAAAAGCGATTAACCACGGGGGACACGGGGCGCACGGGGAAAGGCAAATCAAACAGAAATAATGATTTGGTTTCCCCCGTGGTCCCCGTGGTTAAGTGTCTTGATTATTGCCTGTTTCGGAATCAACGAAAACGCGTGGCTTTCCCATCGCGGCTGAGCCGGTAGCTTTGCCACTCCGGCCCGCACAGGCCGAACCTGAACGGACTCTCGCGCCCGGGTGCGGCAAAGCGCAAATCTTCGAACCAAACGCATGCGCCATGAGTGTGGCGATCTATGCGATAGAGGGCGGGGGCGCTGGCGAACCACCGGAAAAATGCGAATTCTGGCCGCGCCCAGATATCGCGCGCCAGCGCGCCATCCTGACCTTTGCCGAACTTCGCTACCGTTTTCCAGTCGGCCGTGCCCGGTGGCTGGAAGTCGGCCAGCGCGCGCGTCAGCCAATGGGCATCGGCGGGTACGGACCGCGGTGCATCGGCGTACAGCTTCAGGTGGGCATAGTGATAATGCTCGGGCTCGCGCACGATCACGGTCCAGTTGAATGGCGAGACCGGACGTGGCTCTGCACTGACCTTCGCATCCTTTAAACCTTCAGCGAGTGCGTAGGCTTTGCCTGCATCGAGTGCCTGCTGCTTCCAGTAGAACTGGGTGCCGATCCAGGCGATGACGAGCACGGCGCTGAGCTGTGCCGCCCTGGGCGAGGCTTTCCACAACAGGCTGCCGACGAAACCCAGCAGCAGGGCCAGCGTGAGCAGCGGGTCGATGATGAAGGTCGTGCCCAGCGCATAGGTCTCGCGCGTGAAGGGCGCGAACAGCTGGGTGCCGTAGCCGGTGATCCAGTCGCCGAAGATGTGCACCAGCAGCACCACGGCAGTCAGGCCGTAGAAATCGCGCCAGCCGCCGGGCGACTTGAACAGGCGCGCAAAAATCCACGACAGCAGCAAGGCCCACAAGGGCAGCATCAGCAGCGAATGGGTTTCGCCGCGATGATGCATCAGGTAAAGCTCGGAGGAAATCGGCGCCAGCAGAATATCGAGATCCGGGAAATTGGCGGCCAGCGCGCCGGCGATGTAGCGGCTGCGCATGGGCAACCCACGCGCCGGCATCAGGCGGGCAGCAACGAGGCCGGAAAGCGTGTGGGTCAGGTTGTCCATGCTCTACAGAATCCGGAAACGGGCGGGAGTTCCCTAGTGCCGGGTTTCGCCCGGCTCGGACGCCACGCTTGCTGTGAAGAGCTGGGCGGCATCCACCGCGTCGAACTTGTACTGGCGGCCGCAAAAGTCGCAGGCGATCTCCACTTCGCCGTGCTCGGCCAGGATGCTGTCGACTTCCTCCTTGCCGAGTGACTGCAGCATGCCGGCGACTTTTTCCCTTGAGCAGGAGCAGGAAAAAGCCAGCGGTTCCTGTTCGAAGCGGCGCAGGGTTTCTTCGTGGAACAGGCGCAGGAGCAGGTCGTTGGCGGAAATCTGCAGCAGCTCTTCCGGCTTCAATGTGTCCGCGAGAATGGCGGCACGGTTCCAGGCGTCGGCATCCATGCCCTGTTGGTCTGGCATGCGTTGCAGCATCATGCCAGCGACACGGTCTTCACCGGCAGCGAGGTAGATACGGGTATCGAGCTGTTCCGAAGTTTGCATGTAGTGGGCCAACACCTCGGCGGTGGTTTCGCCTTCCAGCGGCACGATGCCCTGGTAATTCTGCTTGCCGGCCTTGCTCTGGTCGAGCGTCATGACGAAGCGACCGTGGCCGAGCATGGCGGCGAGCGTGCCCTCGGGTACTTCGCCCGCCCATTTGGCGGTCGCGCGCAGGGTGTGTTCGGAGGTGGCTTCCACCACGATCAGCCGCACCGGGCCGTCGCCATGCAATTGCAGCACCAGGCTGCCTTCGAGCTTGATGTTCGAGGTGAGCAGCGCGGCGGCGGCCAGCAGTTCACCCAGCACTTTCTTCAGCGGTGCCGGGTAGTCGGCGTGCGACCGGATGGCTTTCCAGACTTCATCGAGCTGCACGATGCCGCCCTTGACCGGGGCGTATTCGAACACGAAGCGGGTGAGGGCGTCGGCCATGTTATTTCTCTTTGGCCCAGGAATCCTTCAGCGTCACGGTGCGGTTGAACACCGGCGCGCCGGGCCTGGAGTCCTTGAGATCGGCGACGAAATAACCATGGCGCTCGAACTGGAAGCGCTCCTCTGGCCTGGCGTCTTTCAATGCCGGCTCCAGCTGCGCGCGGAGCACGCGCTTGGAAGCGGGATTGAGGTCCTCGATGTAATCGCGTTCCTTGCCGGGATAGGGAACGGCGAAGAGACGGTCATAGAGGCGCACCTCGGTTTCAACGGCATGCCGGGCAGATACCCAGTGGATGTTGCCCTTCACCTTGACGGAATCGGCACCCGGCGTGCCCGACTTGGTGTCGGGCAGATACTGGCAATGCACGGCAATGATGTTGCCCGCTTCGTCGCGGTCGGCGCCGGTGCACTCGACCACGTAGCCGTAGCGCAGGCGCACCTTGTTGCCGGGGTAGAGGCGGAAATAGCCCTTGGGCGGGGTTTCCTCGTAGTCCTCGCGCTCGATCCACAGCTCGCGCGAGAAGGGAATGGCGCGCTTGCCCAGTTCCGGTTGCTGCGGATGGTTAGGCGCGAAGCAGTCCTCGCTCCGGCCTTCGGGGTAGTTGTCGATGATCAATTTCACCGGGTCGAGCACGGCGATGCGGCGCAGGGCGTGTTCGTTCAAGTCGTCGCGCATGCAGGCTTCCAGCACGCTCATGTCGATCCAGCCATCGGACTTGGAGACGCCGATCTGGTCGGTGAAGCGCTTGAAGCCTTCCGGGGTGAAGCCGCGGCGGCGCGCGCCCATCAGCGTGGGCAGGCGCGGGTCGTCCCAGCCGTCGACGTGCTTGTCGTCCACCAACTGGATGAGCTTGCGCTTCGAGAGCACGACGTAAGTGAGATTCAGGCGCGCAAACTCGATCTGCTGCGGCAGCGGCCGGGTGAAGAAGCCGCCGTCGGCGAGCTTGTCCAGGAGCCAGTCGTAGAACGGGCGCTGGTCCTCGAACTCCAGGGTGCAGATGGAGTGGGTGATGTGCTCGATCGCGTCCTCGATCGGGTGCGCGTAGGTGTACATCGGATAGATGCACCAGCTGTCGCCGGTGTTGTGGTGGGTGGCGCGCTTGATGCGGTAAATGGCCGGGTCGCGCAGGTTGATGTTGGGCGAGGTCATGTCGATCTTGGCGCGCAGCACATGCGCGCCGTCGGCGAATTCGCCGGCCTTCATGCGGCGGAACAGGTCGAGGTTCTCTTCCGCGCTGCGCGTGCGGTAGGGACTGTCCTTGCCGGGCTCGCTCAAGGTGCCGCGGTAGGCGCGCATCTCCTCTGCGCTGAGCGAATCCACGTAGGCGTTGCCGGACTGGATCAGGTGCTCGGCGCAGGCGTACATGGTGTCGAAGTAGTTCGAGGCGTAATACAAATGCTCGCCCCAGTCGAAGCCCAGCCACTTCACCGACTCGACGATGGAATCGACGTATTCCTGCTCTTCCTTCTCGGGGTTGGTATCGTCGAAGCGCAGGTGGCAGACGCCGCCGTAATCGCGCGCGAGGCCGAAGTTCAGGAAAATGGATTTCGCGTGGCCGTAGTGCAGGTAGCCGTTGGGCTCCGGCGGGAAGCGGGTTTCCACACGGCCGCCCCATTTTCCGGCGGCATTCTGCTCGTCGATGAGGTTGCGGATGAAATTGGCGGCGGGCGCCGGGGCTTTCTGTTCGGACATGGTGCTGCGGGGCAATTCGGAAATGCGAATTTTACCCGCTTTACAGGATAATCCCGCCGCCCAGGCAGGCTTTGCCGTCGTATAAAACCACGGACTGGCCCGGCGTCACCGCCCATTGCGGCGTGTCGAAATCGACCCGCATGCGGCCGTCCTCGAGATAGGCGATGCGGCAGGGCGCGTCCTGCTGGCGGTAGCGGGTCTTGGCGGTGTAGGGCTTGGCCGGATCGGGGGCTTCTTCGGCAATCCAGGTCAACTGGCCGGCCGTGAGGCTCGGCATCTGCAGCAGGGGGTGGTCGTGGCCCTGCACCACGATGAGGGTATTGCTGGCCATGTCCTTGCCCGCCACGAACCAGGGTTCGTCGCCGAAATCCTTCTGCCCGCCAATCATGAGGCCCTGGCGCTGGCCGATGGTGTAGTAGCTCAGGCCCTGGTGCTGGCCGACGACTTTGCCTTCCGGCGTCTGCATGGGGCCGGGCTTTTTCGGCAAATAGCGTTCGAGGAATTCGCGGAAGTTGCGCTCGCCGATAAAACAAATTCCAGTGCTGTCCTTCTTCGCGAAGTTCGGCAAGCCGATCTGCTCCGCCAGTTTCCTGACTTCCGGCTTTTGCAGCTGCGCGAGCGGGAACAGGGTGGGGGAGAGCTGGGCCTGGTTCAGCCGATAGAGGAAATAGCTCTGGTCCTTGTTCATGTCCGCCGCGCGCAGCAGTGCGGCGCGGCCGGCGGTGTCAAAGCCCTTGCCGGCATAGTGGCCGGTGGCGATGAAATCGGCGCCGCGTTGGACGGCATCGTCGAGGAAGGCCTTGAACTTGATTTCGGCATTGCACAGCACGTCCGGGTTGGGCGTGCGCCCGGCCGAATACTCGGCGAGGAAATAGCTGAATACCCGTTCCTTGTACTCGGCAGCGAAGTTGACCGCCTCGACCTCGATGCCCAGGACTTCGGCCACCGCGAGCACGTCGAAGAAATCCTGCTTGGCCGGGCAATGCTCGTCGTCCTCGTCCTCCCAGTTCTTCATGAACACGCCGAGCACGTCGTAGCCCTGGTCTTTGAGCAGCCAGGCGGCGACCGAGGAATCGACGCCGCCGGACAGGCCGACCACGACCCTAGCCACGCATGCCTCCGCCGTCATTGCGGGCGCGGCGCGTCAATCCGGTTTTATTTGGCTGGGCCTGCTCGAACTGGATCGCCACGCCCTTCGGGCTCGCGATGACGACCCCACCGTCATTGCGAGGCGCAGCCGAAGCAATCCAGTTCAGGCGGCTTAGCCATAAACTGGATTGCTTCATCGCTTCGTTTCTCGCAATGACGGTTGGGGTATTCATGAATGGGTCACGAAGTCGAGCGGGAAACGCCGCCCGGACAGATAATCCTGCACGCAGCGCATTACCAGCGGGCTGCGGTGGCGGATGGGGCTGGCGGCGATTTCGTCCGGCGTCAGCCACACCGCGCGCATGATGCCGTGGTCCAGGGCGCGGCCGGGGTCGAAGCCCGTCACCCGGCAGACATAAGCGAAGCGCAGGTAGGTGATGTCGCGTGCCAGATTGTTGGTGGTGTAGGCGCCCAGCATTTCGACAGGCTCGACCACGTGCGCGGTTTCTTCCAGCGCTTCGCGCACCACCGCCTGAATCAGGGTTTCGTGCGGTTCCCAGTGCCCGGCCGGCTGGTTGAGGCGCATGCCTTCCTCAGTTTCTTCCTCGACCAGCAGGAACTTGCCGTCGCGTTCGCAGATGGCGGCCACCACGACATTGGGTTTCCAGATGTTAGACATGCAGTTCCCTCCATTCTCCGGGCGCCAGCCCGTCCAGCGCCCAGTCTCCAATGGCTGCGCGGATCAGGCGCAGGGTGGGGTAGCCGACCTTGGCGGTCATGCGGCGTATCTGGCGGTTCTTGCCCTCGCTGATGGTCAGCTCCAGCCAGCTGGTGGGGATGGCCTGGCGCACGCGGATGGGCGGGTTGCGCGGCCACAGCCCGGCGGGCTCGTGCATGAGCTTGGCCTTGGCGGGGTGGGTCACGAAATCCCCCAGGTCCACGCCGCGCCGAAGCTGCGCCAGCGCGTCCTGGTCGGGCATGCCTTCCACCTGCACCCAGTAGGTCTTGGGCAGTTTGTGCGCCGGATCGGCGATGCGCCGCTGAAGTGCGCCGTCATCGGTTAAAATCAGCAATCCCTCGCTGTCTGCATCCAGCCGGCCGGCCGCATACACGTCCGGCACGGGAATGTAGTCCTTCAGGCCCTGCCAGCGCCCTTCCGGGGTGAACTGGCTCAGAACGCCATAGGGTTTGTTGAACAGGATGATTTTGGCCACAGCGAAGCTTTCTCAAAACTGAATTTTACACTCGACACCATGAGCTACCAGCATATCCAGATCCCCGCCGACGGCCAGAAAATCACCGTCAATGCCGACAACAGCCTGAACGTCCCGGACACCCCTATCATCCCCTTCATCGAGGGCGACGGCACCGGCGTCGACATCACCCCGGTAATGCGCAAGGTGGTGGACGCGGCGGTGGCCAAGTCCTACGGCGGCAAGAAGAAAATCGCCTGGATGGAAGTCTATGCTGGCGAGAAGGCCACCAAGGTCTACGACGCCGACACCTGGATGCCGGACGAAACCGTGCAGGCAGCCAGGGATTTCGTGGTGTCCATCAAGGGCCCGCTGACCACGCCCACCTCCGGCGGCATCCGCAGCCTTAACGTGGCCCTGCGCCAGATGCTCGACCTCTACGTCTGCCTGCGCCCGGTGCGCTACTTCCAGGGCGTGCCTTCCCCGGTGAAGGAACCCGAGAAGGTCGACATGGTGATCTTCCGCGAGAACACCGAGGACATCTACGCCGGCGTCGAGTGGGAAGCCAACTCCGACGCGGTGAAGAAGGTCATCGACTTCCTGCAAAAGGAAATGGGCGTCACGAAAATCCGCTTCCCGGAGTCTTCCGCCATCGGCATCAAGCCGGTGTCCGTCGAAGGCTCCGAGCGCCTGATCCGCAAGGCCATCCAGTACGCCATCGACAACAAGCGCAAGTCCGTGACCCTGGTGCACAAGGGCAACATCATGAAGTTCACCGAGGGCGGCTTCAAGAAGTGGGGCTACGAGCTGGCCGCGCGCGAATTCGGCGCCAAGCTCATCGGCGAAGGCCCGTGGATGGAATTGCCCAATGGCATCGTGATCAAGGACGTCATCGCCGACGCCTTCCTGCAGCAGATCCTGCTGCGCCCCGCCGAATACGACGTCATCGCCACCCTCAACCTCAACGGCGACTACATCTCCGACGCGCTGGCGGCGGAAGTCGGCGGCATCGGCATCGCCCCCGGCGCCAATATGTCCGACACGGTGGCCATGTTCGAAGCCACCCACGGCACCGCGCCCAAGTACGCCGGCAAGGACTACGTCAACCCCGGCTCCATCATCCTCTCCGCCGAGATGATGCTGCGCCACATGGGCTGGACCGAAGCCGCCGACCTCATCATTGCCAGCATGGGAAAAGCCATCTCCAACAAGACCGTGACCTACGACTTCGCCCGCCTCATGGACGGCGCCACCGAAGTGAAGTGCTCGGCCTTCGGCGACGCGATGATCGCCTGCATGCAGGGAATAGCCGCCGCGCCATGAATAGCCCCCAAACCACCCGGCTCGACGCCGCGCATTTCGATGCGCAGGCGCTCAAATGGGACGAAAACCCTGCCTTCCGCGAGCGCGGAGAAAAACTCGCGCAGGCCATCCGCCAGGCCGTTGCCCTGGGCCCGCACATGAGCGCGCTCGACTACGGCAGCGGCACGGGGCTGCTTTCCTTTCCGATCAAGGACGAACTCGGCAGCATCCTGCTGGCCGACAGTTCGGGCGGCATGCTCGAAGTGGCAGCGAGGAAAATCGCCGAGCAAGGCGTACGCAATATGGAAACTGCGAAGCTGGACCTGCTCGTCGATCCGCTGCCGGCGCAGCGTTTCGACCTGGTCTATACCTCGATGACCCTGCACCATGTTCCCGACACCGACCAAATCCTGCGCATCTTCCACGACCTGCTGAATCCTGGCGGCACTCTATGCATCGCCGACCTGGACAAGGAAGACGGCTCGTTTCACGGTCCGGAAGTCGACGTGCATCATGGCTTCGACCGGGGTGATCTCGGTCGGCGGGCCGTAAATGCGGGCTTTGACGACGTGCGTTTTCAGACTGTGTTCAGCATTGCCAAGGAACATGAAGCCGGAACGCGTGACTACCCGGTATTCTTGATGACTGCGCGCCTCGCGCCTCGCTTGCCGGCTTGATCGACGCGCTTCAATGTCGGCTTCGGAACTGTTCTTGTCGGCGAGATGGATTTCGGGCTCGACAAATCATATGACACCGGCCCGTTCAATCCTCTACCCTTGACGAGGCGAATCGGACATGACGCGCAACCTATTCGTCGACCTTGCCTCGTCCCGCCTTTAGCGCCGCGCGTCGCGCCTTGCCTTCCAAACGTTTTGCGACAGAAGTCCTGGTCGGCCTGGTTGGACGGCGCTTCTTTGGCAGCACCGCGACACTGGCGATCAGTTCTTGCAAGCGGCGCAATGCTTCAACCCGGTTTTTCTCAAGGCTGCGGAATTCCTGCGCCTTGATGATCACCGCCCCGTCCTTGCTGATGCGCTGGTCGCCAAGTTTCAGAAGCCGCTCACGAATGTCTTCCGGCAGCGACGAGGCGACGATGTCGAAACGCAGGTGCACGGCGTTGGCAACCTTGTTGACGTTTTGTCCGCCGGCACCTTGCGCGCGGATTGCCGTGATTTCGACCTCTTCCGGCGTGATGATGAAACGATGGCGCATGCGCTGAACTTACGGAAATGACACTACGGAATCAATGGGGCTCGGCTTCTGAATTGGTTTTAAGTTATATTGCACCCAGTACCTGACAAAACCAACCTGGAGGGGAATCATGAGCATCTCTGCAATTGGCGGTTTCATTGTTCTGGTCGCGGACATCTACGCGATCATTCAGATCCTGCAAAGCTCGGCAAAGGGCATCGAGAAACTGCTCTGGGTGCTGGCGGTGTTTTTCCTGCCGCTGATCGGCCTGATTGTCTGGTACTTTGCCGGGCCCGGCAAAAAACCGTTCTGATTTGATGCCGCCGGCCTAGCGGGGGCGGGCGGTTTTCACGAATTCAAGCGAGGCCCGGAACAGTTCGAGGTCCTTCTCATACTCGGCCGCATCTTCGCGGTCGATCTGTATCCATTCCCTCGTGCTGCTCATGCCGCCAGGCTGGAACGGCATGACGTTTCCGCGAGAGAACTGCAGTTCGGTCGCGGTGGCGACGGGCAGGCGCAACCCGATGCCCTTGCCGCTGATGCAGGCGAACATCTTGTCGCTGACGAAGTAGGCGTCGAGGCCGTTGATCTTCCGTGCGCTGACGCCCGGGAGTTTAAGAAGCAGGGCGTCGATCTGTGCCTTGCGGCTGGATTCTGGAGTGGGTGTTTTCAAGGGAGATCCCCGGGCTTGTCCTGGAAGGTGACTTTGCATCATAGACGCAAAGCCCGGTACGGCCGCCAAGGGTGCATGTCATTGTTCCTTGCGGCGGTTCCGGGCCTGGCCATTGGGCAATAAAAAAACCCCGCCACTTTATTCAGGTGGCGGGGTTTTTAATGGGCTGGAACTCAGGCTGCCTGGATATTGGAAGCCTGTTTCCCTTTTGGACCCTGGCTGACTTCGAAGGAAACTTTTTGGCCTTCCTTCAAGGTCTTGAAGCCGTTCATGTTAATGGCGGAAAAATGCGCGAAAACATCTTCCCCACCGTCATCCGGGGTAATGAAGCCGAACCCCTTGGAATCGCTAAACCACTTGACGGTACCCGTTGCCATTGAAACTCCTCTGCCTTTGGCGCTAACAAATGTAAACCGCTTATTGTGAGTGACTTAAAGTTACTGCACACAGCGAACTTCGGGTTTGAGATCGACTTGCAATGGCAAAAAATGCCGGAAAAACATGCGCTTGAACTCAAACTCTTAGACTTTCTACTCCTGAAATAAAAGCTTGACAAGTGGTTGTGACAAAAAAACCGGCCATCTGTCTGCAGGCGTTCCCGATAAGCCACATTCCGTGCAAGCCCATATCCGGTGCGCCTGCCGCGCGCTTGTCGCCGCAACGTAGAATGTGCGCATGAGGCTCTCCTGGGATATTTTCTGCACCGTGGTCGACAATTACGGCGACATCGGCATCTGCTGGCGCGTGGCTCGGCAACTGGTACGCGAGCATGGCCAGGAAGCGCGACTGTGGGTGGACGACCTTGAGACCTTCCACCGCATCTGCCCGCAGGTCGATGCGCGGCTGGACCGCCAGATGGTGGAAGCAGTGACAATCCGTCGCTGGCCGCAGGCCATGCCGGCAGTGCGCCCGGCCGATGTGGTGGTGGAGGCTTTCGCCTGCCATGTGCCGGAAAGTTTCCTGCTGGCGATGGCAGTGCGCGAGCCCAGGCCGGTGTGGATCAATCTGGAATACTTCAGCGCCGAGGCGTGGGTGGCTGAAAACCACGGGCTGAGTTCGCCGCATCCGCGCCTTCCGCTGACGCAGTATTTCTTCATCCCCGGTATCGGTGCCGATGCCGGCGGAGTACTCGGCAACCCGGCGGAGTTGAACGCCCTGGCGGCGTTCCAGAAGGATGCAGGGGCGCAACAGGCGTTCTGGGATGAATTGGGCCTGCCGGCGGGCGTGGCCCTGCGTATTTCGCTGTTCGCCTACGACAATCCCGCCATCCCCGGCCTGATCGAGGCCTTGAAGGACGCGGACATGCCGGTGTGCCTGCTGGCGTCGGAAGGCAAATCGCTGGGGCAGGTGGCGGCGGGCCTGGACCTTGCCGGTCTCAAGGCCGGTGAGCGCCACCGCCGGGGCAATCTGACGGTGCAGGTGCTGCCTTTCATGGCGCAGGACCGCTATGACAGACTGCTGTGGGCCTGCGACGTCAATTTCGTGCGCGGCGAGGATTCCTTCATCCGAGCCCAGCATGCCGGCCGATCGCTGGCGTGGCAGGCCTATGTGCAGGAGGACGGCGCGCAGTGGCCGAAGATCGAGGCCTTTCTCTGCCACTACGCGGCCGGGCTGTCGGCGCCGGCCGAAGCTGCGTTGCGCGAGGCGTGGCGGGGATGGAATGCGGGCGAAAGCCGGCCGGAAATCTGGGCGGAATGGCTTGCGCACCTGCCGGAATATCAGGCCCATGCGCGCGCCTGGGCTGGAAAACTGCGGGCTTGGCCCAATCTTGTCGATAAGCTGGTGAAATTCGCCCTCAGCAAGGTATAATTTCGCGTTTTTTCAAACGCTTATAGCGTTTCCGCGTTTTTTTCGAACGCCTATAGCGTTTCAACCAAATTTTTACAGGATTGCAACGATGAAAACCGCCCAGGAACTCCGCGCCGGCAACGTGGTGATGGTAGGCGCTGACGCCATGGTGGTGCAGAAGGCCGAATACAACAAGTCTGGCCGCAACGCAGCCGTGGTCAAGCTGAAGCTGAAGAACCTGCTGACCGGCGCAGGCATGGAATCCGTTTATCGCGCCGACGACAAGTTCGACGTGGTCGTGCTCGACCGCAAGGAATGCACCTATTCCTATTTCGCCGACCCGGCCTATGTCTTCATGGACGCCGAGTACAACCAGTACGAAATCGACGGCGAGAACATGACCGATGCGCTCAAGTACCTGGATGACGGCATGCCGGTGGAAGTGGTGTTCTACAACGACAAGGCCATTTCCGTGGAACTGCCCACCACCCTGGTGCGCGAAGTCGCCTACACCGAACCCGCGGTGCGCGGCGACACCTCCGGCAAGGTGATGAAACCTGCCCGCATCAAGCCCACCGACTTCGAAATCCAGGTGGCTGCGTTCGTCGACATCGGCGACAAGATCGAGATCGACACCCGCACCGACGAGTTCAAGCGCCGCATTTCCTGAGCGCCTCTCTGGCTGCAAGAAAAGCCGCCCTTGGGCGGCTTTTTTGTTGCCATGCCGGTCTGGCCGAAGGGCGAATCTGGCCTATTCTTAGGTAGAGGTTTGCTCTTAAACAGGAGACGGAAATGGTTGATCTGCGCGAAGAACTGAAGAAGCTCGAAGACACGGTGCTGCAACAACGCGACGAACTGCGCCTCAAACTGCATCTGGCCAAGGCCGATGCGCGCGATGAATGGGAAGGTCTGGAGCGCAAGTGGGCCGAGGCCCAGGTCAGGTTCGACCAGGTGAAAAAAACCGCCGGCGAAAGCAGCGAAGGCATCGAAGCAGCCGCCAAACTGCTGGGCGAAGAGCTCCTCAAAGGCTACGAACGCATCCGCAGGCTGTTTTGAGGTTTATGCTTCAGCCCTGAGCCGTGAGGTTCATTTTCTCCAGCCGCTGACACAGCGTGGCGATGATCCGGCGTGACAGCGGCGCGGAGTGTCGCATCAATTGTTCCAGCATGTCGGGCGGCAGTACCAGCGCCACCACCTCGGTTTCTGCCTTGACCGTGGCGGTGCGCTTTTCCTTCAACAAGTAAGCCATTTCGCCAAACAACTGGCCCTCGTTCAAGGGGCCGAGGCGGCGTTCGCCCCCATTCACGTTCTTGTAGGCAGCCGCACGGCCCGAATACAGGAAGAATGCATCCTGGCTTTCGTGGCCTTCCTCGATCAGCACGTCGCCGAGCTGGAAAGTCCGGCCGTATTTTTCCAGCAGCCGGTTGGCGCGGCCGAACACGAAGCCCTCCAGCTTGCTGGCGCCTTCGCCCGAGCCGCCGAGAAACAGCTTCTCCAGGGCTTCCACATCCACGCGCGCGACGGCGAACAGGCACTGTGCCCACAGGTAGAACACCAGGCAGGCGAAATAGATGCCGATCAGCACGAACACGGCACCGCCCAGCGCGCCGTATAGCGACTGGTACTTTTCCACATGAAAGAAATACCTGAACAATGCCAGCAGCAAAAACAGGCTGATTGCCGACAACAGTGCGATCAAGGCTGTCTGACGCACGGGCGGGCGTTCTTTCGGCAGGCGCCAGTAGGCCAGAAAAACCAGCAGCCAGACGATGAACAGCATGAAGAGGGCATTCAGTACCAGGAGCAACTCGGCCTGCCATCCGACGATCAATTCCACGCCCGCGAAAAAGGCCAGCACCGATTGCGCCAGGCCGGCGAGCCCGAGCAGGCCGAAAGCGATCGGAATGATGATCAGCGGCAGCAGCCAGGTCGTCACGAATTTGCGCTTCGCCTCGTGCGGGAAAATGACCTTGAAAGCGGCCTCCACGGCATGCACCAGCTTGCGCGAAGACAATAGCAGGGTCAGCAGCCCCACGCCGCTTGCCGCCAACTGTGTCTGGCGCGGCAGGAAGCCGACCTCGGTCAGGGTTTCCAGCTGCAGCTGGTTGTAGAGCGCGGCAAACAGCATGGTGGCCGGCACGAAGTTCTCCGCCAGCTTTCCCAGCCATTGCATGGCGTAGGATAAAAGCAGCAGCAGCGGCGTGGCCGACAGCATGAAATAGAAGGCGGTGGCGGCTGCATGATTCTGCAGGCCGTTCTTGCCGAACAGGCGCACGGTGGTGTAGCCCACCTGGATCAGCCAGTCCAGCTTGTCGTTTCGGGGCAGGAAGGGTCGTTTCATGGCTGGAAATGTACCTTAAAACCCCTTACACATGCTGGCCCGCCACCCAGCCGGACGACCACGCCCACTGGAAGTTGTAGCCGCCCAGCCAGCCGGTGACGTCCACCACCTCGCCGATGAAGAACAGGCCGGGCACTGCAGCGCTTTCCATGGTCTTCGAGGACAGCGCGCGCGTGTCCACGCCGCCCAGGGTGACTTCGGCCTTGGTGTAGCCCAGCGTGCCTGAGGGCATGAGCGGCCATGCGTTCAACAGTTGCGCTACCTGTTCCAGCTTTTTTGCGGAGAGTTCAGACAGCGGCCGGGCTATGTCCAGCAGCGAGCACCACTCCTGCGCGAAGCGGCGGGGCAGGGTGTCGGCGAGCAGGCTGGCGAGCGCGACGTTCTGCTTGCGATGTTCTTCGAGCCAGGACTCTGCATTCTTCTCGGGCAGCAGGTTGAGCGCGATCGGTTGTTTCTTGCCGGGCTGGTATTCCTGCATCTGCCAGTAGCTGGAAATCTGCAGGATGGCCGGGCCGGACAGGCCGCGATGGGTGAGCAGCGCCTGCTCGCGGAAGGCGGGCGAGTGCTTGCCACAAGTTGAGATGGTGTCGAAGGAAAGTCCGGCCAGGGGCTTCAGCGCGGAGAGCGTTTCTGGCGGCAGCGCCAGCGGCACCAGGGCGGGCTTGGGCGGCACCACGGGGATGCTGAATTGTTCCGCGAGTTGGTAACCGAAGGGCGTGGCACCCAATGCCGGGGCGGCCAGGCCGCCGCTGGCGACGACCAGCGAAGCGCAGCGAAACCTGCCCTGGCTGGTGATGAGTTCGAAGCGCGCTTTGCCCTCGTGCCGCGAGATTTTTTCCACCGTGCAGGGCTGCGCCCATTTCACGCCGCCGTCGTCGCATTCGCGTTTGAGCATGGCGATGATGTCCTGCGCGCTGTCGTCGCAGAACAGCTGGCCCAGGGTTTTCTCGTGGTAGCGAATGCCGTGGCTTTCCACCAGCTTGATGAAGTCGGCAGAACCGTATTGCGTCAGCGCCGAGCGGCAAAAATGCGGGTTCTGCGACAGGAAGTTTTCCGGACCCACGCTGCGATTGGTGAAATTGCAGCGTCCGCCGCCGGAAATGCGGATGCGCTCGCCGACCTTGGCCGCGTGGTCGATGAGCAGCACGCTGCGCCCGCGCTGCCCCGCCTGCGCCGCGCACATCATGCCCGCCGCGCCGGCACCGATGATAATGACGTCGAATTGCATCGACGGATTGTCTTATGAAACCGGGAAGTGACAAACAAAAAACGCCACCGGGGCAGGAGGCGTTCGAATTCAACAACGTAGACGGCTGGAATCGAACGCCGGCTAGTCAAGGAAACGAAGCGACAGCACGCCATTTTGACCGATCTCATATGAAAATCCGCTGCCGGAAGGGGATCCGCCCGTGCCGTCGCGGATAGGCGCATACTTGATTTCGGCTCTTTTCCCATAGAAGGAGCCCCTCATACTCCGCAGGTTGGTGCTTGTCCCATCGGGATAGGTAATGACAGAGTCTTCCCGTACATAGAAAATCTTTTCCGTCCCGTCCTGCGCCTTGACGAAAAGCTTCATGTTGAAGACGGACATCCCCCAGCCCTTGGCAAAATTGCCTTTGGTGATCGTGCCAACGAAAACATCCCCAGCCGGAACATTGCCCATTGTCGCGGCAGGCCCAGCCTGGGCGGCACTGCGCACCTCAGGCGCAGCGGTTCCGGCCTTGAGTGCGTTCCACTGGCATGTCTCCGCCCTGAGTCTTTGCGTGAAGGTGCCCTGCATGAAGTTGTCGCTGACGAGCGTGCCCTGATAATCGACCTTGTTCAGCCAGTTGCTGCACGACAGGGTGATGCGGGTGCCGTCAATGCGCCCCGATTCGAGGTTGCAGTTCCAGGCGCCTCCCGACAGTGCGAGGGTGCCATCGCTCACGGCATCGATGTTGAAGGTGTAGCTTCCCGAGCTGCCGCCGCAGGTGGCCGTCATGTTCCACTGGCCGGTGAGGGGCGTTGGCTTGGCGCTTTCTGGCGGCTTGGCGTCTGTCGATGCATTGCTCGCCGGCGCATCGATTGCACGCCCCCAGTTCGCCCCGGCATTGCAAGTCTTTTCGGCAAGGTTGGGCGTGCCGCCGCAGGCGCTGCACCAGCTGGAAAATTCCTGCCACCAGGCCTCGCCCGAGCCTTGCGGAGGGGCGCTGCAATTCTGGGCGAGAGCGGTTCGTGCGAGAAATAACGCAGCCGCCAGTGAAATGGCGACCTGGAAAAGATGCGGTTTCTTCATTGCTGCCCCCGGCATTGCAGACGATTTCGTTTAGCTTACATCCGGGATTTCATAAACGCACAAACCAAAAGCAAATGGCCCACCACAAGGGTGAGCCATTTGCTTTTGGTGGTGGAGCCGGCGGGAATCTGGCCCGGCCATCCGGGCTCGCGCCGGTATGCGCGAGCCGCTCACGCAGCGCAAAGCAGTGCTTTGCGAAACCCTGTGTTCGCCCCGCGTCCGCAAGCCCTCTACAGGCAGTTCTACATACTTATTCCGGTCGTTTGATTTAGCCCGATGCACGCCGGCCGGACAGGCTGGCATCAGACGAGTGGCCTTGATTTAACGTTTGACCAAGCCACCCGGGCAAACGCGATCTCATGTTGATTAACCCACTGCCGGTTTTACCCGGCCCGGCCCATGAACGATCCGGTGTGGGTCCTGGCCTTAAGCGGCCAGGGCGTAGTTTTCGTCGTTGGCGACTAAAAGTTTTCAGTTGGATTTACGAGGTGCTCTGACCCTCGGTATGCCCTGCTCTGCTTTGCGACCCACGTCGAAGCCAGGTCGGCCCCTGGGAAACTCAGCAATTCGGATTGTAGTCCTACAGATGGGGATCCGGGGAGAAAGTTCAAGCGCCGAGAAACTTAATGAGTTCCTGCGGCTGCTGGATGAAGCCGTCGGCGCCCCAGGCTTCGGGATCGTCGGCCTCGCCCAGGTAGCCGTAATGCGCGACGACGCAGGGCATGTGGGCGTTCTTTGCGGCCTCGACGTCGCGCTCGGCATCGCCGACGTACAGGCAATGTTCGGCTGAAATGCCGATGAGGGTACTGGCGTGGAGCAGCGGGCCGGGATGGGGTTTGGGCTCGGGGCAGGTGTCGCCGGAGACGACGCAGGCGGCGCGTTCGGCCAGGTCCAGGAGCGAGAGCAGGGGTTCGGTGAAGCGCGCCGGCTTGTTGGTGACCACCCCCCAGGGCAGCTTGCGGGCTTCCAGTTCGGCCAGGGCTTCAGCCATGCCGTCGAACAGGCGCGAATGCTTGCACAGGTTGTCGGCGTAAAGCTGCAGGAATTCCTGGCGCATGGGGTTGAAGCCGCTGTCTTCTGGCTTGAGGCCGAAGCCGAGCATGAGGAGGCCGCGCGCGCCGTGCGAGGCCTGCGGGCGGATGGCTTCATCCGGCAGCGGCGGCAGGCCGTGCAGGCCGCGCTGCAGGTTGAGGGCATGGCCGAGGTCGGGCGCGGTGTCGACCAGGGTGCCGTCGAGATCGAACAGTACGGCCCGGACCGTCATCAGTTCGCGGCCGGCTTGCGGCAGGCCATGAGGTAGTTCACGCCGGCGTCGTTTTCCAGCGCGTAGACCCTGGTGAGCGGGTTGTAGGTCATGCCGACGAGGTCGACGACTTCCAGGCCGGCGCCGCGGGCGAAACCGGCCAGTTCGGCGGGCTTGATGAACTTGGCGTAGTCGTGCGTGCCCCTGGGCAGCATTTTCAGGAGGTATTCCGCGCCCAGCACGGCGAAGGCATAGCTCTTGGCGTTGCGGTTGAGCGTGGAGAAGAACACCCAGCCGCCGGGTTTGGCGAGCTGCGCGCAGGCCTGCACGATGGAGGCGGGGCTGGGCACGTGCTCGAGCATTTCCATGCAGGTGACGGCGTCGAAGGCAGCCGGATTTTCCGCGGCCATGGCTTCCGCCGCGATGTGGCGGTAATCGACCTTGCGCCCGGACTCCAGCAGGTGCAGGCGCGCGACCTTGAGCGCCTTTTCGCCGAGGTCGATGCCGGTGACCGTAGCACCCTTGTCGGCCATGGATTCGCTGAGGATGCCGCCGCCGCAGCCGACGTCGATGACGCGCTTGCCGGCGAGTTGGGCATGCTGGTCGATCCAGTCCAGGCGCAGCGGGTTGATGTCGTGCAGGGGCTTGAATTCCGAGTTCGGATCCCACCAGCGGTGGGCGAGTTCGGAAAACTTGTCTATTTCGGTGGCGTCTACGTTGCTCATGATGTGTTGCGTAGTGTTCAGGTCGCTAGTTTATCGCGCCAGTAGGCGATGCGCGCCTTCAAATCCGGCAGGTTGATGGAAGTCGGACGCCCGTTGGCGTACTTGAGTTCACCGCCGACCCAGACGTGGCTGACCTGTTCGCGCCCGGCGGCGTAGACCAGATGGGAAACCGGGTCGAATACCGGCTGGGTATTGAGGCTGCTCAGGTCGACGGCGGCCATGTCCGCCCATTTGCCTGCTTCCAGCGAGCCGATCTGGGCATCCAGGCCGAGGGCGCGGGCGCCATCGAGGGTGGCGGCTTCCAGGGCCTTGGCGGCCGGCAGGGCGGTGGCGTCGCCGGAGATGCCCTTGGCCAGCAGGGCGGCCAGGCGGATTTCCGAGAACATGTCCAGGCGGTTGTTGCTGGCGGCGCCATCGGTGCCCAGGCCGAAGTTGATGCCGGCATCGAGCCATTTCTTGACCGCCGGCAGGCCGCTGGCGAGCTTCAGTGCAGCCGCCGAGCAGTGGGCGATGTGGCAGCCATATTTGGCCAGGGTTTCGATTTCGGCGTCCAGCAGGTGGATGGCGTGCACGGCGATCAGTTTGGGAGAGAGCAGGCCGGCGGCGGCGATGCGCTCGAGCGGCCGCACCTTGTATTTGTCCAGGCTGTCCTCGATCTCCTGGCGGGTTTCGTGCAGGTGGATGTGCACCGGCACGTCGAGCTGTTCGGCCAGCACGGCGATCCGGCCCAGCATGTCGTCGGCCACGGTGTAGGGGGCGTGCGGTGCGAAGGTGAAGGACAGGCGCTCCTCGCCCTTGTAGCGGTCGCGCATCGCCAGGCCCTTGTTGAGGTAATCCTCGGCGTCGCCGGCATAACTGGTCGGGAAATCGATCACGATCATGCCCAGTGCCGCGCGCATGCCGGCATCCAGCGCGGCGTCGGCGGCGGCGCCCGGGAAGAAGTACATCTCGTTGAAGCAGGTGGTGCCGGAGGCCAGCATTTCGGCACAGGCCAGCAGGGTGCCGTCGCGCACGAAGTCGGCCGACGCGGTTTTCTGTTCGGCGGGCCAGATGCGGGTGGTCAGCCACTGCATCAGCGGCATGTCGTCGCCATAGCCGCGGAACAGGCTCATGGCGGCATGGGTGTGCAGGTTGACGAGGCCGGGAATCAGCACATGCTCGGGCAATTCCACGGTTTCGCGCGCGGCGAAGCGGCCGGCGGCCTGTTCATTCGGGCAGATGTCCACGATGCGCCCGGCCTTGACCGCAAGGGCGTGGCTTTCCAGCACGCCGGCGGGAGATACCGGGACGATCCAGCGGGGGAAAATCAGCAAATCTACGGGTTGGGCCATGGGGCCATTGTCTCTGTATTCCGTCTCCCGGGGAAGCCGGACCGAGTCGCAGACCATGTTAAAATCCCGGCTTTGAGTTCATAACAAGCGGGTCCATGGAACAGTTCGCCAAAGAAACCCTGCCAATCAGCCTGGAAGAGGAGATGCGCCGCTCTTACCTGGATTACGCCATGAGCGTGATCGTGGGGCGTGCGCTGCCGGATGTCAGGGACGGTCTCAAGCCGGTGCACCGCCGCGTGCTGTTTGCCATGAGCGAACTCTCCAACGACTGGAACAAACCCTACAAGAAGTCGGCGCGCATCGTCGGCGACGTCATCGGTAAATACCACCCGCACGGCGACACTGCGGTGTACGACACCATCGTGCGCATGGCCCAGGACTTTTCCCTCAGGTACATGCTGGTCGACGGCCAGGGCAACTTCGGCTCCATCGACGGCGACAACGCCGCCGCCATGCGCTACACCGAAATCCGCATGGCGAAGATCGCCCATGAAATGCTGGCCGACATCGACCGTGAAACCGTCGACTTCGGGCCCAACTACGACGGTTCCGAGCATGAGCCGCTGGTGCTGCCGGCCAAGATCCCCAACCTGCTGATCAACGGCAGCTCGGGCATTGCCGTGGGCATGGCGACCAACATCCCGCCGCACAACCTGACCGAAGTCGGCAAGGCCTGCCTGGCCCTGCTGGAAAACCCTGAAACCAGCATCGACGAACTGATCGAGCTGGTGCCGGCCCCGGATTTTCCCACCGCCGGCATCATCTACGGCCTGTCCGGCGTGAAGGAAGGCTACCGCACCGGCCGCGGCCGCGTGATCATGCGCGCCAAGTGCCATTTCGAGGACATCGGCAAGGGCGAGCGCCAGGCCATCATCATCGACGAATTGCCCTACCAGGTGAACAAGGCCAATTTGCTGATCAAGATCGGCGAACTGGTGCGCGACAAGCGGCTGGAAGGCATTTCGGATTTGCGCGACGAGTCCGACAAGTCCGGCATGCGCGTGGTCATCGAACTCAAGCGCGGCGAGAACGCCGACGTGATCCTGAACAATCTGTACAAAGACACGCAGATGCAGGACACCTTCGGCATGAACNNATGAACATGGTGGCGCTGGTCGACGGCCAGCCGCGCCTGCTCAACCTCAAGCAGATGCTCGACGCCTTCCTGCGCCATCGGCGCGAGGTGGTGACGCGGCGCACGGTGTTCGAGCTCAAGAAGGCGCGCGATCGCGGCCACATCCTGGAAGGCCTGGCGGTGGCGCTGTCCAACGTCGACGAGATCATCCAGATCATCAAATCCTCCGAAACGCCGCCCATCGCCAAGGAAAAGCTGATGGGCAAGGCCTGGCGCTCCGCGCTGGTGGAGGAGATGCTGGCGCGTGTCGAACCCGATTTCTCGCGCCCGGCCGGGCTTGCCCCGCAATACGGCCTGCACAAGGACGGCTACCACCTGTCCGACGTCCAGGCCCAGCGCATCCTGGAAATGCAGCTGCAGCGCCTGACCAACCTGGAGCAGGACAAGATCGTCGGCGAGTACAGGGAAGTCATGGAGCGCATCGCCGACCTGCTCGACATCCTCGCCAATTCCGCACGCGTGACGCAGATCATCCGCGAGGAACTGACCCAGGTCATGGAGCAGTTCGGCGACAAGCGCCGTTCGCAGATCGTCACCGACACCCAGGATCTTTCCATGGAAGACCTGATCGCGCCGGAAGACATGGTGGTGACGCTTTCTCACTCGGGCTACATCAAAACCCAGCCGATGGCCGACTACCGTGCGCAGAAGCGCGGCGGACGCGGCAAGCAGGCGGCCGGCACCAAGGAAGACGATTTCATCGAGAAGCTGTTCGTCGCCAACACCCACGACTACATCCTGTGCTTCTCCAACCGCGGCCGCATGTACTGGCTCAAGGTCTACAACGTGCCGCAGGGCGGACGCGCTTCCCGCGGCAAACCCATCGTCAACCTGCTGCCGCTGGTGGAGGGCGAGAAGATCAACACGCTGCTGCCGGTGAAGACTTTCGACGATGAGCACTACGTATTTATGGCCACCTCCAACGGCATCGTCAAGAAGACGCCGCTCACCGAGTTCTCGCGCCCGCGCACGGCCGGCATCATTGCCGTCGGCCTTGATGACGGAGATTTCCTGATCGGTGCGGCCATCACCGACGGCAAGCACGACGTCATGCTGTTCTCGGACGGCGGCAAGGCGGTGCGCTTCGACGAAAACGACGTGCGCCCCATGGGCCGCAACGCACGCGGCGTCATCGGCATGCGCCTCGGGGAAGGCAAGAAGGTCATTTCGCTGCTGGTGGCGGAAAACGAGACCGACTCGGTGCTGACCGCGACCGAAAACGGCTACGGCAAGCGTACGCTCATTACCGAATATACCCGCCACGCGCGCGGCACGCAGGGCATGATCGCGATCCAGACCACGGCGAGAAATGGAAAAGTCGTGGCCGCCACCCTGGTCACGGAAGAGGACGAAATCATGCTCATTACCGACGGCGGCGTGCTGATCCGCACCCGCGTCAAGGAAATCCGCGAAATGGGCCGCGCCACCCAGGGTGTCACGCTCATCAACCTGGACGAGGGGCAGAAGCTGATCGGCATCGAGTCCATCCAGGAAAGCGAGGGAGAGGACTGATGCCGGGCTGGCTGCGTGACACCCTCCGCAAGCCAGAGGGCCGCGCTGCGCGGCATCCGCATTATCTGGAAATCGTGGTGGCGCGCACCGGTCACCCCGCGCGCAATTTCCGCATCAATCTCGACAGCCTGAAGAAGGCCGGACAGGCGCTGGGCGTGCTGTTCCTGGCCTGGTTCGGCGGCACCTTCTACGTGGCCTACTCGCACATTTCCAACATGGAAGCGATTGCCAGGGCCGACCGGCAGGCAGAGAAAATCGCCATGCTCGAATCCAGCAACCTGAAGCTTGCGGAGGAAAAACAGAGCATGGGGCAATATGTCTTCAACCTGCGCGCCCGCGTCGAGGAACTGGCGGTGCGCGTACACGGCATGGTGAACCGGACGCAAGCCGAGTTCCCGGTCGAGGCCAGCAAGCCGCAGGGCGGTGTGGCGATCCCGGTCAGCAGCGCCGACGCGGCCGAGATGGTGCGCAAGGAATTCTCGCTGTTCGACGAAAACATCGACAATCTGCTGCCGGAGCTGGAAACCACCCTGGTGCGCGAGTTCTCGCGGCCGGTGGGCAGCCCGATCGCGGGCGGCATCGACATCAGTTCGCGCTACGGCCTGCGTTCCAACCCGTTCGGTCGCGGCCATGAATTCCATAACGGCATCGATTTCGTCGTTGATCGCGGCACGCCGGTGCTGGCGACCGGTCCGGGGCGCGTCGAAGCGGCCGGCCATGACGGGCCCAACGGCAATCGTGTCGCCATCGACCACGGCTTCGGCTATCGCAGCGTGTATGCACACCTGTCGAAAGTCCACGTGAAGGCGGGCGAGACGGTCGAGCGCGGACAGGTTGTCGGCCTGTCGGGCAACACCGGGCGTTCCAGCGGCCCGCATCTGCATTACACCCTGTATTACCGCGGGCAGACGGTGAATCCGGCCCGCTATGTGAAACCGGACCAGACTTAAGGCGAGGAGGCGAGCATGGTATTCAAAGCCAGACGGGTCACGGAGGAGAAGAAGGCCGAGGGCCAGAACACGGCGATGACCTTCATCAGCAAGGGCAGCGAGGTCAAGGGCGACATTCACGCAACCGGCAACTTGCGCGTGGACGGCATCGTACGCGGCAACGTGCGTGCCGAAGGCGACATCGAGGTGTCGCTCGGCGGCGTCATCGAGGGCAAGGACGTCCATGCGCGCAACATCATCATCCATGGCCTGGTCAAGGCCACGCTGACTGCCGAGGGGCAGTTGCGCATCCACAGCCAGGGCGAGGTACAGGGCGATGTCACCGCCCAGGCCCTGGACATCGAATCCGGCGCGCGTTTTGTCGGCCACAGCAACACCGGCAAGCCGAGCGCGGACATACTCGCGATTGAAAACAACACACTGGCAAAGGAAAAATGAGCACGATCTACAATTTCAGCGCCGGCCCGGCAGTGCTGCCCAGGGCCGTTTTGCAGCAGGTCCAGACCGATCTGGTCGACTGGCACGGCTGCGGCATGTCGGTCATGGAAATGTCGCACCGCGGCAAGGAATTCATGGGCATCGCCGCCGAGGCCGAGGCCGACCTGCGCGCGCTCATGGGCATCCCCGCCAACTACAAGGTGCTGTTCCTGCAGGGCGGCGCCTCGGCGCAGTTCGCCATGGTGCCGATGAACCTCTTGCGCGGCAAGGCTTCCGCCGACTACCTCAATACCGGCGAATGGTCCAAGAAGGCGATCAAGGAAGCCAAGAAGTTCGCTGGCGTGAACGTGGTCGCCAGCAGCGAAGACAAGAATTTCAGCTACGCGCCTGCGCAAAGCGCCTGGAAGCTCGACCCCAACGCCGCCTACGTGCACTACACGCCCAACGAAACCATCGGCGGCGTGGAAATGTTCTGGGTACCGGAAACCGGCGATGTGCCTCTGGTCGCGGACATGTCGTCCACCATTCTGTCGCGCCCCGCAGACGTGTCGAAGTACGGCCTGATCTATGCCGGCGCGCAGAAGAACATCGGCCCGGCCGGCCTTACCATCGTCATCGTGCGCGAGGACCTGATCGGCCAGACCGTGGCCGGCACGCCGACCATGTTCGACTACAAGACCCACGCCGACAACGATTCCATGTACAACACCCCGCCGACCTTCGCCATGTACGTGGCCGGCCTGGTGTTCAAGTGGATCGCCGCGCAGGGCGGACTGGCCGCCATGGAACAGATCAACCGCGAAAAGGCCGGCCTGCTGTACGATCTTCTGGACAGCACCGACTTCTACAATTCGCCGGTGGCGAAGGACAACCGCTCGCTGATGAACGTGCCTTTCACACTCAAGGACGCTGCGCTCGACGAGCCCTTCCTCAAGGGTGCGAAAGAGCGCGGCCTGCTGCAGCTCAAGGGCCATCGCTCGGTGGGCGGCATGCGCGCCTCGATCTACAACGCCATGCCCAGGGCCGGCGTGCAGGCGCTGGTCGACTACATGCGCGATTTCGAGAAGCAGAACGGTTGATGCCATGAGCCAGGCCTACAAGATCCTTACCCTCAATGCCATTTCCGCCAAGGGGCTGGCCAGGCTGCCGCAAAGCTATACCGTCGGCGGCGACGTGGCCGAACCCGACGCCATCCTGGTGCGTTCGCACAACATGCATGACATGGTCATTCCCGCCAGCGTCAAGGCCATCGGCCGCGCCGGCGCCGGCACCAACAACATTCCGGTGAAGGGCATGAGCGAACGCGGCCTGCCGGTGTTCAACGCGCCGGGCGCCAACGCCAACGCGGTGAAGGAACTGGTCATCGCCGGCATGCTGATGGGCGTGCGCAACCTGGCCCCCGCGGTGAAATTCAGTGAAGGGCTGACGGGAACCGACGAGGAAATCCACAAGGCCACCGAGGCCGGCAAGAAGAACTTTGCCGGCGGCGAACTGCCGGGCAGAACGCTCGGCGTGATCGGGCTGGGCGCCATCGGTTCGCTGGTGGCGGATGCCGCCATCAAGCTTGGCATGAACGTCGCGGGCTTCGACCCCGGCATTACCGTGGAAGCGGCCTGGCGCCTGCCGGCACAGGTTAAAAAGGCGGCGAGCGTGGAGGATCTGTTGCGCCAGAGCGATTTCGTGTCGCTGCATGTGCCGCTGATCGACGCCACCAGGAACCTCATCAACGCAGAGCGCATCGCCGCCATGCGCCACGATGCGATCCTGCTCAACTTCGCGCGCGAGGGGACGGTGGACAATGCCGCCGTGGTCGAGGCCCTGAACGCCGGCAAGCTGGCGGCTTATATCTGCGATTTCCCGGCCAACGCGTTGAAGAACAACGCCAGGGTCGTGACCCTGCCGCATCTGGGCGCTTCCACCGAGGAGGCCGAGGAGAACTGCGCCATCATGGTGGCAAGCCAGGTGGCCGACTTCCTGGAAAACGGCAACATTCTCAACTCGGTCAACTTTCCCAACGTGGAAATGGGCCGCGAATCCGCCTACCGTTTGGCGATCGCCAACGCCAACGTGCCCAACATGGTGGGCGCGATCACGTCGGCGCTCGCCGAGGCCGGGCTCAACATCCACAACATGGTCAACAAGTCCAAGGGCGGCATGGCCTATACCCTGGTGGATGTGGACAGCCCGGCGACCGATGCCCTGCTGCAGAAACTGGCCGCCATCGACGGCGTGTTGAACGTGCGCTACCTGCCTGCCGATGAGTGACGAACTCGTTAAATTGCGCGACCGGATCGATGCGCTGGACAGGGAACTGCTGCGCCTGCTGAACGAGCGTGCCCAACTGGCGCAGGCGGTCGGGCACGTCAAGAATGGCCAGATCTACCGCGCCGAGCGTGAGGCCCAGGTCTTGCGCCGTTTGTGCGAGGAAAACCCGGGGCCGCTCAGGCCGGAGAACGTCGAGCATCTGTTCCGCGAGATCATGTCGGCCTGCCGGGACCTCGAACAACACCTGCGCATCGCCTATCTCGGCCCCCGGGGAACCTTCAGCCAGGCTGCGGCCTACAAGCACTTCGGCCATGCCGTGGGCGAGGTGCCTGGCTCCACCATCGACGAGGTTTTTCGCGCCGTCGAAACCGGACGCGCCGACTATGCCGTGGTGCCGGTGGAAAACTCGACCGAAGGCGCGGTTTCGCGCACCCTCGATCTGATCGTGGGCAGCCCGCTGAAAATCTGCGGCGAGGTGCTGCTGCCGATTCACCAGAGCCTCCTGCGCAAAATTAATGCCCCTCTCCCCTCACAGGAGAGGAGAGGGGGTGAGGAGAGGCTTGCCGGGATTCAGCGGGTATACGCCCATGCGCAGTCGCTCGCGCAATGCCAAAACTGGCTCAACAAGAACCTGCCCAATGTCGAGCGCGTGAGCGTGGTGAGCAATGCCGAAGGGGCGCGCCTGGCTGCGGATGATCCGACGGCCGTGGCCATCGCAGGCGAGGAGGCGGCGCAGGCCTACGGGCTCGACATCGTCGTGCCGCGCATCGAGGACGAGCCGAACAACAGGACGCGTTTTCTGGTGCTGTCCGACCATGACGCCCTGTCCTCCGGGCGCGACAAGACCTCGCTGGTGATGTCGGCGCCCAATGTGCCGGGCTCGGTGGTGAAATTGCTGCAGCCGCTGGCGGATGCCGGCGTATCCATGACCCGGTTCGAGTCCCGCCCCGCCAAGGGTGCCAACTGGGAATACCTGTTTTTCGTCGATATCGAAGGCCATCGCGATGATCCGGCTGTCGCCGCGGCGCTGAAGGAAGTCACTGCGCGCGCCGCCATGGTCAAGCTGCTGGGCTCCTACCCGGCCGCACGCTGAGGCCTCGGCTGCCATGAACTCGCTCCAGGACATGCTCGCCATTGATGCCTGTGAACGCGTTGCGCCGCATGTGAAGGCCATAGCCCCTTACGTGCCGGGCAAGCCCATTTCCGAACTGGCGCGCGAGTTCGGTTTGGAGGAGTCGGGTATCGTCAAGCTCGCCTCCAACGAAAACCCGCTGGGGCCGAGCCCCATGGGCCTGGCCGCCGCACGGGATGCGCTGAAGGACATGGCCATGTACCCGGATGGCGCCGGCTTCGCGCTCAAGGCCGCACTGTGCCGCAAGCTCGGCGTGGCGCAGGAAAACATCGTGCTCGGCAACGGCTCCAACGACGTGCTGGATATGGCGGCACGCGCATTTCTCGGTACGGACGCATCCGCCGTGTATGCCCAGCATGCCTTCGCCGTTTATCCCATTGCCACGCTGACCGCTGGTGCAAAAGGCATTGAAGCCCCGGCCCGGAACTACGGTCACGATTTGGCCGCCATGCGCGCCGCCATTCGCGATGACACGCGCCTGGTGTGGATCGCCAACCCCAACAATCCCACCGGCACCTTCCTGCCCTGGGCGGATATCGAGGCCTTCCTGCATGAAGTGCCGCACCATGTGCTGGTGGTGCTGGATGAGGCCTACGGCGAATACCTGCCGCCGGCAGAGCGCTTCGACACGGTTTCCTGGATCGAGCGCCACCCCAATCTGCTGATATCGCGCACTTTTTCCAAGGCTTATGGCCTGGCAGGTTTGCGCATCGGCTATGGGCTTGCGCGCCCCGCCGTGATCGACCTGCTCAACCGCGTGCGCCATCCCTTCAATGTCAACGCGCCCGTGCTGGCAGCGGCAGAAGCGGCGCTTGATGACATGGAATTTCTCGACTTGAGCTATCACTCGAATATCGCCGGCCTGCAACAGTTGTCAGCAGGACTAAGTGCGCTGGGACTCGAGTACGTTCCCTCCCGGGGAAACTTTCTGCTGGCCAGGGTGGGTGATGCCGCGCGCATCAACCAGGCGCTCTTGAAAGCCGGTGTCATCGTGCGTCCGGTCGGCAATTACGGCCTGCCAGAATTCCTGCGCGTATCGGTGGGGCTGGAAGCGCAGAATGCGCGCTTCCTCGAAGCCCTGAAGGAATGCCTGTGAGCCTGCCCATCCGCCGCCTGGCCATCGTCGGCACCGGCCTTGTCGGCGGCTCGCTTGCGCTTGCGCTCAAGCAGGCACGCGAGGTGGGGCAAGTGATCGGCCTGGGGCGCCGGCGCGAAACCCTGGAGCAGGCCCGGTCGCTTGGCATGATCGACGAAATTGCCGAATCGCCGGCCGGCATGGGCGATGCCGACATGGTCATGCTGGCCGTGCCGATGGCGCAGATGCCCGGCATACTGCGCGACATCGCCCCGCATCTGGGAGACAACACCATCATCACCGACGCGGGCAGCACCAAGGGCGATGTCATCGCCGCCGCCCGCGAACTGCTTGGCACGAAGTTCCCGCGCTTCGTGCCCGGCCATCCCATTGCCGGTGCCGAGAACAGCGGGCCGCAGGCCGCGCGCGCGGACCTTTTCGTCGGGCGCAACGTGGTGCTTTGCCCCGCGGCGGAAACCGATCCTGCGGCACTTGAGGCCGTGACCGCGCTCTGGCAGGGCACCGGCGCACAGGTCGTGCGCATGGACGCGGCGCGGCACGACCGCATCTTTGCCGCGGTCAGCCATTTGCCGCACCTGGCGGCTTTTGCGCTGGTGGACGAACTCGCGGCGCGCCCGGATATGGAAGACTATTTCCGCTATGCCGCCAGCGGCTTTCGCGACTTCACCCGCATAGCCGCGAGCAGCCCGGAGATGTGGCGCGACATCGCGCTCGCCAACCGCGAAGCGCTGCTCACCGAGCTCTCGGCCTACATGGACAAGCTGGGCGAAATCGCCGCCGCCCTGGACAAAGGCGACGCGGCCGCGCTGGATGCAATTTTCAGCCGGGCCAGCAAAGCGCGGCGCAATTGGGAAGGCAAATGAATTTCACTACAGAGGCGCAGAGAAAAGCTTGACAGGGAGGTAAGGGAGGTACCGGAGTAAACCCAAAGCAATTATTGCCTTCCTCCTTTACCTCCCGTTCCTCCCTGTTAAATGCTTTGCTTTTCTTTGTATCTTTGGTCAAAGACAAACTATGGAATACCTCGATCTCCCCGCCTACAAATCCGCGTCCGGCATGGTCAAGCTGCCGGGCTCGAAAAGCATTTCCAATCGCGTGCTGCTGTTGTCGGCGCTGGCCTCCGGCACCACGGAAATCAGGGAGCTGCTGGATTCGGACGATACCCAGGTCATGCTGGAGTCGCTGTCGCGCCTGGGCGTGAAGTGGCAGCGTCATGGCGGCAGCGACAACTACCGGGTCGAAGGCATCGGCGGCACTTTTCCGGTCAAGCAGGCCGAATTGTTCCTCGGCAACGCCGGTACCGCGTTCCGCTCGCTCGCCGCGGCCTGCGCGCTGTCGGGCGGCGACTACGTCTTGCGCGGCGTGGCGCGCATGCACGAGCGTCCGATCGGCGACCTGGTGGATGCTTTGCGCCAACTGGGCGCGCACATCGATTACCTGGGCAACGAAGGTTTCCCGCCGCTGCATATCCATCCCGCACAGCCTGGCGACACCGCGGAAGTGAGCGTCAACGGCAATGTTTCCAGCCAGTTCCTCACCGGCCTGCTGATGGCGGCCCCCCTGCTTGGCCGCAGCGTGACGATAAAAGTGGCAGGCGAACTGATCTCCAGGCCGTACATCAAGATCACCCTGGGCCTGATGGCGAAATTCGGCATCAAGGTCGAGCAGCAGGGCTGGGAGCGCTTCACCGTGCCCGCTGCCACGTACCGGAGCCCGGGCGAGATCGAGGTCGAAGGCGATGCCTCCTCGGCCTCGTATTTCCTCGCCGCCGGCGCGCTGGGCCACGGTCCGGTGCGGGTGCAGGGCGTGGGGCGCAACGCGCTGCAGGGCGACGTGCAGTTTGCCGCGGCGCTCGCCAGGATGGGCGCGGAAATCGGCATGGGGCCGAACTGGATCGAGGCGCAGCTGCCATGCAGCGAGAAGATCCGCGCCGTCGACATGGACTGCAACCACATTCCCGATGCCGCCATGACGCTCGCCGTGCTGGCGCTGTTCGCAGACGGCCCGTCCACCTTGCGCAACATCGGCTCCTGGCGCGTGAAGGAAACCGACCGCATCGCCGCCATGGCCGCCGAACTGCGCAAGTTCGGCGCCGAGGTCGAAGAGGGACCGGACTATCTCAAAATTATTCCGCCTCACCCCTCACGCCTCACGCCGCACGTGGCCGTGGATACCTACGACGACCACCGCATGGCCATGTGCTTCTCGCTCGTGAGCATTGGCGGCGTGCCGGTGCGCATCAACGACCCCGGCTGCGTGAACAAGACCTTCCCGGAGTATTTCAACGTGCTGGCCACCATCACCGGCCAGCCCGCGGCCTGCAAGCTGGTATGAAAGAACATGAGCGTCAAGACTCAAAGAAAAAAACAATTCACAGGGAGGTAAGGGGGGCAAGGGAGAAAAACTTTTCGTCGTCCTCCCTTACCTCCCGTTCCTCCCTGTTAAGCAAGGTTTATGAATATCCCAGTCATTACAATTGATGGCCCATCCGCTTCGGGCAAGGGCACCATCGCAGAAAAGGTGGCCGAAAGCCTGGGCTTCCACGTGCTGGATTCCGGCGCGCTTTACCGCCTGACGGCGCTTCACGCCATGCGTCACGGCGTCAGCTTGTCCGACGAGGCGGCGTTGGCGGCGCTGGCTGAAAATCTGCCGGCCGAGTTCCGCGCCGGCGAAGTCTGGCTCGCCGGGGAGAACGTGAGCCAGGCGATCCGCGCCGAAGCGGCGGGCGAGGGCGCCTCGAAAGTGGCGGCCTTGCCCGCGGTGCGCGCGGCCCTGCTGGCGCGGCAGCGCGCCTATGCCCGGGCCCCTGGCCTGGTTGCCGACGGGCGGGACATGGGCACGGTGGTTTTCCCCGCAGCGCAGACCAAGGTTTTCCTCATCGCCAGCCCCGAGGCGAGGGCGGAAAGACGCTATAAACAGTTGATCGAAAAGGGAAACTCTGCTAATCTCCCCGACCTTGTCCGTGATATGCGGGCACGGGACGAGCGTGACAGCCAGCGCGCCGTGGCGCCCTTGAAACCGGCGCCGGATGCCTTGGTGCTGGATTCCACCCGATTGAACATCGATCAGGTGGTGGATGCGGTGCTGGAACACTATCGCGACTCCCTGAAATTGAAGTAAACGCAGTATCTGAACGAGCCGCCAGCCCCGATCGGCTGGCATGTGTGCAACTAACCCCCACTCGCAAGAGTGACCAGAAGGTCTTTTTACATGTCTGCTACCCAAACCTCCGCTGCCTCCAACGAAAGCTTTGCCGCCCTGTTCGAGGAATCCCTCAATCGCCAGGAAATGCGCCAGGGCGAAGTCATCACCGCCGAAGTGGTGAGCGTCGATGACAATTTCGTTGTAGTCAACGCCGGCCTCAAGTCCGAGAGCCTGATTCCCACCGAGGAATTCAAGAACGACCGCGGAGAAATCGAAGTCAAGGCCGGCGATTTCGTGCAAGTCGCCATCGAATCCCTGGAAGACGGTTTCGGCTCCACCAAGCTGTCGCGCGACCGCGCCAAGCGCCTCGCCGCCTGGCTGGACCTGGAAGCCGCAATGAACGAAGGCCGCATCGTCTCCGGCCTGGTCGCCGGCAAGGTCAAGGGCGGCCTCACCGTGCTGATGAACGGCCTGCGCGCCTTCCTGCCCGGCTCGCTGGTGGACATGCGTCCGATCAAGGACACCACGCCTTACGAAAACAAGGAACTGGAATTCAAGGTCATCAAGCTCGACCGCAAGCGCAACAACGTGGTGGTTTCCCGCCGCGCCGTGCTTGAGGAAACCATGGGCGCCGATCGTGAAGCCCTGCTGGAAAGCCTGAAGGAAGGCACCGTCGTCAAGGGCGTGGTCAAGAACATCACCGACTACGGTGCGTTCGTGGACCTCGGCGGCATCGACGGCCTGCTGCACATCACCGACATGGCCTGGCGCCGCGTCAAGCATCCTTCCGAAGTGGTGCAGGTCGGCCAGGAAATCGAAGCCAAGATCCTCAAGTTCGACCAGGAAAAGAACCGCGTCTCGCTGGGCATCAAGCAGCTGGGCGACGATCCCTGGGTCGGCATCGCCCGCCGCTACCCGCAGGGCACCCGCATGTTCGGCAAGGTGGCCAACCTCACCGACTACGGCGCGTTCGTCGAGATCGAGCCCGGCATCGAAGGCCTGGTGCACGTGTCCGAGATGGACTGGACCAACAAGAACGTCAGCCCCGGCAAGATCGTGCAGCTGGGCGACGAAGTCGAAGTCATGGTGCTCGACATCGACGAGGACAAGCGCCGCATCTCCCTGGGCATGAAGCAGTGCAAGGCCAATCCATGGGACGATTTCGCGATGAACCACAAGAAGGGCGACAAGGTCTCCGGCGCCATCAAGTCGATCACCGACTTCGGCGTGTTCATCGGCCTGCCGGGCGGCATCGACGGCCTGGTGCACCTCTCGGACCTGTCCTGGAACATGCCCGGCGAAGAGGCAGTGCGCAATTTCCGCAAGGGCCAGGATGTGGAAGCCGTGGTGCTGGCCATCGATACCGAGCGCGAGCGCATTTCCCTTGGCATCAAGCAACTGGAAGGCGATCCGTTCAATTCCTTCGTCGGCACTCATGAGAAGGGAAGCATCGTGAAGGGCACCATCAAGTCGCTCGATGCCAAGGGCGCCACCGTCGACCTCAACGGCGAGATGGAGGGCTACCTGCGCGCCTCTGAAGTTTCGCGCGATCGCGTCGAAGACATGCGCACCCACTTCAAGGAAGGCGACGAGGTCGAGGCCATGATCATCAACGTGGACCGCAAGAACCGCGTGATCAACCTTTCCATCAAGGCCAAGGATTCGGCCGAACAGGATGCGGCGATGAAGAAATTCAGTGCCGAGTCCGCCGCGGCTGCCAGCGGCGCCACCAACCTGGGCGCGCTGCTCAAGGCCAAGATGGACAACAAGAACGCCGACCAGCAATAAAAAAGTCGAACCTTGAGCGGAATGACCAAATCCGAACTCATCGCACGGCTTGCCGTCCGCCACCCGCAATTCCAGGGTGCGGACGCCGAGCTGGCCGTGAAAACAATCCTCGACGCCATGATCAAGACCCTGGCGTCAGGTGGGCGTATCGAGATACGCGGATTTGGCAGCTTCTGCCTGAACTACCGCCCCGCGCGGATGGGGAGGAACCCGAAATCCGGCGAGAAGGTTGAAGTGCCGGCCAAGCATGTGCCTCACTTCAAGGCCGGCAAGGAGCTTCGCGAAAAGGTCGATTATCACCAACCCTGAGCGGATTGAATGGCGAAGAACGGCGCAGCAGTGCGCCGTTTTTCTTTTGCAGAGTACAATCTCGGCATAACGGATAAACACAGAAAGACATGCGCTATCTCGGCTGGGCCGTAAAAATCCTGATCTTTGTAATCGTGCTCGGGTTCGCCCTGCAGAACAGTCAGCCGGTCACGATCCATTATGTTCTCGGCTATGTCTGGGAAGCGCCACTGGTCGTGCTCCTGCTGGCGGCTTTCGTGCTGGGGGCCTTCCTCGGCCTACTTGCACTGCTGCCCATGCTGTTCCGTTTGCGCCGTGAACGCACCAAGCTGCGCCGTGAACTGGACGCCATGATCGACGCAAACACCACACCATCATCACACGGCTGACCCCGCATGGAATTCGAATTCTGGTGGCTGCTGGCCTTCCCGCTGTTTTTTGCCCTGGGCTGGCTGGCGGCTCGAATCGACATCAGGCAGGTCGTCACCGAGTCGCGCACCGTTCCAAATTCCTATTTCCGCGGCCTGAACTTCCTGCTGAACGAACAACCCGACAAGGCACTGGACGCCTTTCTGGAAGTGGTCAAGCTCGACCCGGAAACCATCGACCTGCATTTCACCCTGGGCGCGCTGTTCCGCAGGCGCGGCGAACTGGATCGCGCCATCCGCATCCACGAGAACCTGCTGGAGCGCGAAACCCTGGCCGAGGAGGACCGCCTGAAGGCGCTGGTCGAACTGGGGCAGGATTACCTCAAGGCCGGCCTGCTCGACCGCTCCGAAGAGGTTTTCATCCGCCTGCTGGAAACGCCTTATGCAGGGCAGGCACGCCGCCTCCTGCTGGAAATCTATGTGCAGGAAAAGGATTGGCCCAAGGCCATCCAGGCAGCGAGTGAACTGGAGGCACAATCCGTGCGGCCGATGAATGCAGAGATTGCGCATTTCCGCTGCGAACTGGCTGCGCTCGCCATGGTGAAGGGCGATTACGCCGATGCGCAGAAGCATCTCGATGAGGCGCTCGCCATTCATCGCCAGTGCACCCGCGCCAACATCATGCTGGGCGACCTGCAGACAGGGCGGGGAGATCATGAGGCAGCCTTGGCGACGTGGCGGCTGATCGAGGCGCAAAGCTCCGCGCACATGGTGCTGGTGGTGGACCGCATGCTGGAGAACTTCAAAAAGCTTGGGCGCCTGGAAGAAGGGCTGGAGTGGCTGAAAGGCCTGCTCACGCGCCATCCCTCGCTGGACATGTTCAATACCCTGTATCACGCCGTCATGGAAGCCCATGGCGCGGAAGCGGCCTACCAGCTCGCACGCGACGAACTGCGCCGCAATCCCAGCCTGCATGCGCTGGAACGCCTGGCCGAAGCTGAACTGATCACCGCGCCGGAAAACCGGCGCGAGGTGATCCAGAACGCCAAGAGCCTGATCCAGCGCCACGTGCAGCGGCTGACCCGCTACCACTGCGGCAGCTGCGGCTTCAAGGCCAGCCAGTTTTTCTGGCGCTGCCCTGCCTGCGGACGCTGGGACAGTTTCGACCCGGCGCGGCATGAGGAGTAGATAGTGAAGGGGGAAGGGGGAAGGGGGAAGGGTGCGGGCTCCAGGGTGATCGTCGCGCTCGACTATCCGGAGGCGAAGCCGGCTTTGGAGTTGGCGGCCAGGCTCGCCCCCGCGGCCTGTCGACTGAAAATCGGCAAGGAGCTGTTTACCGCGGCAGGGCCGGCGCTGGTGCGCGATCTGGTCGGCAAGGGTTTCGGGGTGTTCCTCGATCTCAAGTTCCATGACATTCCCAACACCACTGCGGCGGCCTGTCGCGCGGCGGCGGACCTCGGCGTGTGGATGCTCAACGTGCATGCCAGCGGCGGCCGCAGGATGATGGAAGCGGCGCGCGAAGCGGTAGACAAGGCGTCGCACAAGCCGCTGTTGATCGGCGTCACCGTGCTGACCAGCATGGACGAGGCGGCCTTGCGCGAAATCGGCGTGGAACGCAGCCCGCGCGAGCAGGTGCTGCATCTGGCCGGGCTCGCGCAACAATCCGGTCTTGACGGTGTGGTATGTTCGGCCCGGGAGGCGGCAGACCTGCGCGCAAGATTCGGCCCGGGCTTCGCCCTGGTCACGCCGGGTATCCGGCCGGCCGGAGCGGAGGTCGGCGACCAGTCGCGCATCATGACGCCGGGCAGCGCGATCCGCGCCGGCGCCGANNGGTCCATCCAGGCGGAAATCAACTCTTTGCAAGGAATGCAGTAATGAAAATTGCCATTGCCGGAACAGGCTACGTTGGATTGTCCAATGCGGTCCTGCTCTCGCAACACAATGAAGTCGTCGCGCTCGACATCGTTCCCGAGAAGGTGGCGATGCTGAACCGCAAGGAATCGCCCATCATGGATGCGGAGATCGAGGACTACCTCCAGCACAAGCCGCTCATGCTGCGTGCCACGATGGACAAGCGCGAAGCCTACGAAGGGGCGGACTTCGTCATCATTGCCACACCCACCGACTACGACCCGGAAACCAACTACTTCAACACGCGTTCCATCGAGGCCGTGATCCGCGACGTGATGGCGATCAACCCGAACGCGGTGATGGTGATCAAGTCCACGGTGCCGGTCGGCTATACCGCCAAGACCCGGGCGCAACTGGGCTGCGACAAGCTGATCTTCTCCCCAGAGTTCCTGCGCGAAGGCCAGGCCCTGCATGACAACCTCTATCCCTCGCGCATCATCGTCGGCGAGCGCTCGGAACGGGCAAGGATGTTTGCCGACCTGCTCAAGCAGGGCGCGATCAAGCAGGACATTCCCGTTCTGTTCACCGACTCGACCGAGGCCGAGGCGATCAAGCTGTTCGCGAACACCTACCTGGCCATGCGCGTGGCATACTTCAACGAGCTGGATACCTATGCCTCGACCCATGGCCTGGACAGCCGCCAGATCATCGAGGGCGTCAGCCTCGATCCGCGCATCGGCAGCCATTACAACAATCCCTCGTTCGGCTATGGCGGCTACTGCCTGCCCAAGGACACCAAGCAGCTGCTGGCCAATTATCGCGACGTCCCGCAGAACCTCATCCACGCCATCGTCGAATCGAACACTACGCGCAAGGATTTCATCGCCGATTCCATCATCCACATGAATCCCCGAGTGGTCGGCATCCATCGCCTGATCATGAAGACCGGCTCGGACAATTTCCGCGCATCCAGCATCCAGGGCATCATGAAACGCATCAAGGCCAAGGGCATCGAGGTCATCGTATACGAGCCAGTGCTCAAGGAGGCCGAGTTCTTTCATTCGCGGGTGGTCAACGATCTGGATGAGTTCAAGCGCCTGTCGGATGTAATCGTCGCAAACCGCATGACTGACGAACTGCGGGACGTGACGGACAAGGTCTATACCCGCGACCTCTTCAGTAAGGACTGAACTGAAACAACCGGATATGCAGCGCGATTGCCGACAGACGAGAAGCCATCAATGATCGACGCCCCCACTCTGCAGCGTGCCCGCATCCTCGTGGTCGGGGATGTCATGCTGGACCGCTACTGGTTCGGCGATGTCTCGCGCATTTCGCCCGAGGCGCCGGTTCCGGTGGTCAAGGTCGGGCGCAGCGAGGAACGCCTGGGCGGGGCGGCCAACGTCGCGCGCAACATCGCTGCATTGGGAGCGAACTGCACGCTGCTGTCGGTGGTGGGCACGGACGAGGCGGGGCAGACATTGATGAGCCTGCTCGCAGCCGAGGAAATCGACGCGCGCCTGCACCAGGACGGCGGCGTGGCGACCACCGTCAAGCTGCGCGTCATCGGCCGGCAGCAGCAATTGCTGCGCATCGATTTCGAGACCCAGCCCAGCCATGAGGTGCTGTCCGCCAAGCTCGAGGAATTCGAGCGCCTGGTGAAGGACTGCGACGTGGTGGTGCTGTCCGACTACGGCAAGGGCGGGCTGCTGCACATTGAAAAAATGATCGAGCGCGCACGCCAGCTGGGCAAGCGCGTGCTGGTCGACCCCAAGGGCGATGACTACGCGCGTTATGCCGGCGCCACCCTGCTGACGCCCAATCGCGCCGAATTCCGCGAAGTGGCCGGAAGCTGGAAAAGCGAAAACGACTTCGATGCCAAGGCCGAAGCCTTGCGCAGGGAACTCGGCCTGGAGGCCCTGTTGATCACGCGCAGCGAGGAAGGCATGAGCCTGTTCCGCGATAGCCGGGTCGACCACGTGGCGGCGCAGGCACGCGAGGTTTTCGACGTGTCTGGCGCCGGCGACACCGTGATCGCCACCCTGGCGGCGGCGCTGGCGGCAGGCGAGGATTACGTGGAGGCGATGCGGCTGGCCAACAAGGCGGGCGGCATCGTCGTCGGCAAACTGGGCACGGCGATCGTTACGCCATCAGAATTGTTCGGACAGGAATGAGCATGTATTACATAGTGACCGGCGCGGCCGGTTTTATCGGCGCCAATATCGTCAAAGCTCTCAATGATCGCGGCGAGAGCAACATCATCGCGGTCGACAACCTGACCAAGGCCGACAAGTTCAAGAACCTGGTCGATTGCGAAATCGCCGACTATCTCGACAAGAAGGATTTCATCAGCCTGGTCGAGACCGGCGTGCTGGACGGTTCGGTCGAGGCGGTATTCCATGAGGGCGCCTGCTCCGACACCATGGAAACCGACGGCCGCTACATGATGGAGAACAACTACCGCTACTCCGTGTCGCTGCTCAAGTTCTGCCAGGACAACGACGCACCTTTCCTGTATGCCTCCTCGGCCAGCGTATACGGCGCCGGCCGCGTGTTCCGCGAAGAGCGCGAGCACGAGGGGCCGCTCAACGTCTACGGTTATTCCAAATTCCTGTTCGACCAGACCGTGCGCCGCATGTGGGACGAGCGCGGCGCGCAGATCGTCGGTTTCCGCTACTTCAACGTCTACGGCCCGCGCGAGCAGCACAAGGGGCGCATGGCCTCGGTCGCCTTCCATTTCTTCAGCCAGTACCGCGAGCAGGGGAAGGTCAAGCTGTTCGAAGGCTGCGAAGGCTATGAAAATGGAGAACAGCGCCGCGATTTCGTGTCGGTGGAGGACATCGTCAAAGTCAATTTGTGGTGCCTGGATAACCCCGAGGTCTCCGGGATTTTCAATCTCGGCACCGGCCGCTGCCAGAGTTTCAACGATGTCGCGGTGGCGACCGTGAATGCCTGCCGCGCGCGCGAAGGCCGGGAGCCGCTGAGCCTGGCCGAGATGCAGGCGCAGGGCATTATCGAGTACATTGGTTTTCCCGAGGCGCTCAAGGGAAAGTACCAGAGCTACACCGAGGCCGACATGAGCGCGCTGCGCGAAGCCGGTTACGACGCGCCCTTCTTCACGGTGGAAGAGGGCGTGGAAAGGTATGTGGAACATCTCGCAAGGCAGCAGAACTGACCGCCGCGGGGAACGCGGAGAAAGCGGAGTGAAGAAAACAAAACTCGGCGTTCTCCGCCTCCTCCGCAGTTAACATGACAGGTAGAACCATGTGGAAACATATTGAGGATTTCGTCGGCAATACCCCGCTGGTGGCCTTGAAGCGCATGCAAGGCAGCACCAGCAACACCATCCTGCTCAAGCTCGAAGGCAACAATCCTGCCGGCTCGGTCAAGGACAGGGCCGCACTGTCCATGATCAGGCGCGCCGAGGCGCGCGGCGAAATCAAGCCCGGCGATACCCTGATCGAGGCGACCTCCGGCAACACCGGCATCGCACTCGCCATGGCCGCGGCCGTGATGGGCTACAGGATGATCCTGGTCATGCCCGAGCACCTGTCCATCGAGCGCCGGCAGAGCATGGCCGCCTACGGCGCGCGGATCGTGCTGACCCCGAAGGCGGGCGGCATGGAAAAGGCGCGCGACATCGCCGATGAGATGGTGCGCGGAGGACAAGGCATCATGCTCGACCAGTTCTCCAACCCGGACAACCCCATCGCGCATTACGAAGGCACCGGCCCGGAAATCTGGCGCGACACCGAAGGCAGGATCACGCACTTCGTGTCCAGCATGGGCACCACCGGCACCATCATGGGCTGCTCGCGCTACTTCAAGGAAGTGAACCCGGCCATCCAGGTCGTCGGCGTGCAGCCTGAAGAAGGCGCGCAGATCCCCGGCATCCGCAAATGGCCAGAAGCCTATTTGCCGAAGATCTGCGACTTCAGCATGATCGACAGCATGATCTACGTCGGCCAGCAGGCGGCGGAAGAAACCACGCGCCGGCTGGCGCGCGAGGAGGGCATCTTCGCCGGCGTCTCTTCCGGCGGTGCGCTGTATGCTGCGCTGCAGTTGTCGAAACAAGTCGAGAACGCCGTCATCGTCTCCATCGTCTGCGACCGCGGCGACCGCTATCTTTCGACAGGCATTTTCCCGGCCTGATGGCTAAAGCCAAGTCCCAGTACACCTGCACCGAATGCGGCGGCAGTTCGCCCAAGTGGCAGGGCCAGTGCCCGGCCTGCGGGGCCTGGAACACGCTGGTGGAAACCGTGCTCGAGAAAGCCGCGGCAAGCCGCTTCCAATCGCTCGCCTCAACCAGTGAAGTAAAGTCGCTGGCCGAAGTCGAGGCCGTCGAAGACGAGCGCATTCCCACCGACATCATTGAACTCGACCGCGTGCTGGGCGGCGGCCTGGTCAGGGGCGGAGTGGTGCTGATCGGCGGCGACCCCGGCATCGGCAAGTCCACCCTTTTGTTGCAGGCGCTCGCGCATCTTTCCAACCAGTTGCCCACGCTCTACGTCAGCGGCGAGGAATCCTCGCGCCAGGTGGCGCTGCGTGCCAAGCGCCTCAACCTCAAGGCCGAGAATCTGCCGCTGCTGGCCGAGATCCAGCTGGAAAAAATCCTCGCCGTGCTGGAAGAGCGCAAGCCGCAGGTCGCTGTGGTTGATTCGATCCAGACCGTCTATTCCGAGGCGCTGGCTTCGGCGCCGGGCTCGGTGGCGCAGGTGCGCGAATGCGCGGCGCAGCTTACGCGCTACGCCAAGCGCAGCGGCACCAGCCTGTTCCTGGTCGGCCACGTCACCAAGGAAGGCGCCCTTGCCGGGCCGCGCGTGCTGGAGCACATGGTCGATACCGTGCTCTATTTCGAGGGCGATACCGGCTCGTCTTTCCGATTGGTGCGCGCGTTCAAGAACCGCTTCGGCGCGGTCAACGAACTGGGCGTGTTCGCCATGACCGAAACCGGCTTGAAGAACGTCACCAACCCCTCGGCGCTGTTTCTCTCGCGCCACGGCCAGCCGGTGCCGGGCGCCTGCGTGGTGGTGACGCAGGAAGGTTCACGTCCCTTGCTGGTGGAAATCCAGGCCCTGGTGGATTCCGCGAACAGTGGCAACCCGCGCCGGCTTTCGGTCGGCCTGGAAAGCAACCGCCTCGCCATGCTGCTCGCGGTTCTGCATCGCCATGCCGGCGTGGCCTGCTTCGACCAGGACGTGTTCATCAATGCGGTGGGGGGCGTGAAGATCGCCGAGCCTGCCGCCGACCTCGCCGTGCTGGCCGCGATCGTCTCCTCATTGAAGAGCAAGCCGGTGCGCGACAAGCTGGTGGTTTTCGGCGAAGTCGGCCTGGCGGGCGAAATCCGTCCCGTGCAGCGCGGCCAGGAGCGTTTGAAGGAAGCCGCCAAGCTCGGCTTCACCCACGCCATCATTCCGGCGGCCAATCAGCCCAAGAACAAGATTCCAGGCATGGAAGTGATTCCGGTCAACCGCGTGGACGAGGCGCTCGGCCAGTTGTTCTGAGAGAGAAAACATTTAACAGGGAGGAAGGGGAGGTAAGGGAGTAAAGCGGGAGATATCGCTTTTGGTTTTCCTCCCCTTCCTCTCTTACCTCTCTGTAATTGCTTTCCAGGTTTCTCGCAGCTCTGCGTTTATTTGGTTTTGCCGCACTCGATAACCTGCCCGCGCACCTCGCGGCTGTCGGGTCCCATCAGCCACAGATACCAGGGCATCAGGTCGGCCATCTGCGGCAGGGCGGCGGGGTCTTCGCCGGGATGGGTCTTGCGCCTGAGCGGCGAGGCGACCGGACCGGGAACCAGGGTGTTCACGCGAATGTTTGGCGTCTGTTCGAGTTCTTCGCTCAGTATCGTGGTCAGCGCATCCAGCCCGGACTTGGACACCGCATAGCCGCCCCAGTAGGCGGCGGGGTGCTGGCCGTGGGTTTCGCCGGTGAAGACGACGGAGGCGTCGGGCGAGGACTTCAGCAGCGGCAGGCAGGCCTTGGTCAATGCGAAGGGTGCCGCCAGGTTCACTTTCAGCAGCGTGTTCCACTGCTCAAGGGTTTGCAGGTGCAAAGGCGTCAGGCTGAAATAGGCGGCGGCGCTGTGCAGGATGCCGTCCAGGCGTTTGAGATGATAGGAAATCGTGCCGGCCAGGCGCTCGAAGCCGTCGTCGTCGGCAGCGGCAAGGTCGAAGGGGAACATCGCGGGTTCCGGCCCGCCGGCGGCGACGATCTCGTCGTATACCGCTTCGAGGTTCTTTTCCTTGCGTCCCAGCAGGGCGACGGTGGCGCCGTGTTTCGCATAAGCCAGCGCGGCTTCGCGGCCGAGGCCGGTGCCGGCGCCGGTCACCAGGACCACACGATTTTTCAGGGAGTCGGGAGCGGATTGGACAGGCTGGGTCATGGCGTTGCAAGTAAAGTTTGTGCGCATTGTACTCCGCTCCTTACCGCGCCTTCGATCGTGGCGGGGTAGGGACCGGCGACATAATCTCCGGCCAGGAACAAGTCCTGGCAGGGGGTCGTCAGGGACGGCCGGAACATGCCGGGCGCGCAGGTAAAGGTGGCGCGTTTCTCGGTCACGCGTCTGATCAGGCGCGGCGGCGGCAGCGGGCCGAATGCCTGCTGCATGCGCGCGTCGATTTCGTTTATCCAGCGCGCATCGTCCCAGTCCAGATGCGGGCCCTCGGCACTGGCCACGACCGCGATCGTGTTGGCCAGGCCGCGGCTGGCGCGCATGTCGAAAATGAACAGCGGCACCGGATCCACCCAGCCGATCAGCGGTGTGGGGAATGCCGGCAGCGCCGGGTAATCCGCGTACACGGTAAGGATGGGCTGGTAGCTCAGCGTGTCGAGATTGCGCACCAGTTCCCGGCAATCGTTCAGCGGGCTCAGGAGGTCGATGGCATGCGCGGGCGCGGTGGCGATGACGATCCTGTCGTGCACGGCTTCGCCGTCGTCCCACAATACCTTCCATTGCTGGCCGGAACGTTGCAGCGAGGAGATGCGGGTGCGGGTTTTGACCTTGCCGCCATTCCTTTCCAGCCAGGCGGCGGCGGGTTCGGGGAAGAGGGCGGAGAGGTCTTGCGCGGGAATCAGGAAATCGCTGTTCGCCGCCTTGCCGGTCAGCGCGTCCTGCAGCACCCGCGCGAACACGCGGAACGAGGCCTGTTCGATCGGCGTGTTCAGCGCCGCCACGCAAATGGATTCCCACAGATAACGGCGCACGGCTGTCGGCTGGCCGGCAAGCGCCTCAGCCACGCTCATGTCGGTATCGGGCGCGAAGCCGATTCTTTTCAGCGCCTGCATGAAGCGGATGGCGGAAATTTTTTCCGCCAGCGTCAGCCCGCGCGCGAACAGCAGGGCGGCGGCAAGATGCAGCGGGGCGGGCAGGCGCGGCGCACGTATGCGCACGCCATCCGGGTAATCCAGCGCCAGCGGCAGGCGCAGGAAACCGCTTGTCGAACTGCCCGACGAAACCGTTTCCATCAGGCGCAGGGTTTCGCTGTAGGCGCCGGCCAGAATGTGCTGGCCGTTGTCGAACGACGGGCCGCCGCTCGCTTCCGGGCTGCCCCCCATGCGCCTGGCGCGGCCGCCCAGCACCCTGCCGGCTTCGTATACCGTGACCGGGTGAGCTGCGCGCGCGAGTTCGACGGCGGCGGCGAAGCCCGACCAGCCCCCGCCGATGATGCCGATGTTCATGCTAGGGAGCCTCTGAAGGAATCCCACATGGCCGCGGCGCGGCTTTCCGGGATGGGATGCGCGAAGCGGCGCGCAGCAAATGGCAACCCCCTTTGCAAGCGGCGCGACAAAGCAGACCGCCCGGAAAGCCACGCCCCGAAGGGTTTGCACGAAAAATGCCCATTTGCGGCGTTGCGCTCCTCGGTTCGTATGTCGAATACGACCTTCGTCGCGCGCCTAGCATCTGAGCATTTTTCGTGCAAACGCGGCTCATGGAGGACTCCTTCAGAGGCTCCCAAGGATCATGGCCTTCCAGGCCAGCCACAGTTTCCTGAGCGGCGTCAGCGAAATCTTGCCGTCCAGCACATGGAAGCCGTCGTGGCGGATCTCCTCCAGCAAGGCCCGGTAGATGGCCGCCATGGCGAGGCCGGCGCGCTGGGCCTTGCGGTCTTCCTGCGGCAGCCAGGCGAGCGCCTGCTGGTAAGCCTTGACCGCGCGCTCGTGCTGGAACTGCATGAGTTTCTCGAAACGTTCGGAATGCTGGCGGTTGAGGATTTCTGCCGGCGTGACGCCGAACTGCTCGAGTTCATCGAGCGGCAGGTAGATGCGGCCGCGGCGCGCATCCTCGCCCACGTCGCGGATGATGTTGGTCAGCTGGAAGGCCAGCCCCAGTTCGTGCGCGTATTTCAGGGTTTGCCGGTTCCGGTAGCCGAAGATTTCCGCCGCGACCTGGCCGACCACGCCGGCGGCACGGTGGCAATACAGCAGCAGCGACTTGTAGTCGTCGTAGCGCTGCTGGTCGAGGTCCATTTCCATGCCGTCGACGATCTCTTCAAGCCATTCCCGGGGAATGTTGCGGCTGCGCACCGTTGGCAGCAGCGCCTGGGTGACGGGGTGCTCGGGCCGGCCTTCATGCATGCGCGCGAGTTCGCTGCGCCACCAGGCCAGCTTGATGCGGGCAAGCTCGGGGTCGCTGCATTCGTCCACCACGTCGTCCAGTTCGCGGCACAAGGCATAGAAGGCGGTGATGCCCTTGCGCACATCCGGCTTGAGCGCGCGGAAGCTGTAATAGAAGCTGGAGCCGCTGGCGGCGGCCTTGTCCTGGCAGTACTCGTCGGGCGTCATGTTTATTTTTTGAATAGCGCTCGCAGGATGATAACAGCCCAGTCCCAGACGTTGAGCTTGACCCGGCGCTTCAAGGGCGCCAGCGGATCGTTGTGCAGTTTTCTCAGGATGCGGTCGCCGCCGGCGATGATCATGCGCGTCTCGAAGCCGATGCGGCCCTTCAACACCAGGCCGAGCGGCGCGCTCGCCTGCAGCATGTTGCGCACGCGCTTTATCTGGCCGAGCATGAAGCTGCGAAAGCGGTCTTCCGGCGCGGAAACCGCCGAGACCACGGGGATGCCGCCCAGCGGCGCGAGGGCAGGGGCCGGCTTTTCAGGGCTGGCTTCTCCGCACAGCACGCCCAACAGCGCATCCGAAAGACCGGCGCGCGCCAGTTCGTCCTGCGGAAAATACACGCGGCCCTTGCGGTAGTCGATGGCGACATCCTGCAGGAAATTGATCAGTTGCAGGCTGCTGCACAGGCCGTCCGAATAGGCCAGGTGGCGCGTGTCCTCGTCCTTGAACAAGGCCATCAGCAGGCGCCCGACCGGATTGGCCGAACGCCGGCAGTAATCCAGGATTTCGCCGAAATTTTCATAGCGCGTCCTGGTGACGTCCTGGCGAAATGCAGAGAGCAGGTCGCGGAAGGGTTGCAGCGGCAAATCATGTTTGCGTATGACGACAGCGAGGTCTTCGAAGGGCTGGGCCTCCAGCGGCTGGTTGCGTTCGATCCGGTCTAGCTGTGCCTCGCAGTCATCCAGCGCGGCGATACGCTCCGCCGGCGGGGCATCGCCTTCATCCGCGAAGTCGTCGGCCGTCCGGGCAAAAACATAGATCACTTCCACCGGGCGGCGCAGATGCGCGGGCAATGCGAACGAGGCGACAGGGAAGTTTTCGTAATGGGCGACCGTCACGGCGGAAGGTGGGATGAGGCGGTTTGGGGAGCGGCCAAGAAGCTGGCTGCAACGGCATGATTATATTACTATTGCCGGCCCCAACCCGGTTTGCACAAAGGCATGCATGCCGGTCCACACAGCGGAAGTGGCGGAATTGGTAGACGCACTGGATTTAGGTTCCAGCGCCGCAAGGCGTGCAGGTTCGAGTCCTGTCTTCCGCACCAGATTCGGCAGGATATCGGATGCGCCTGAGGTTCGGCATGCTGCTTCCCGTGCGTGTTTTTCCGCACAGTTTGTCCTGCGCGCAGAACCCGTTTTGGCCTTGTTCGCCAGCGGATGTCAACTTGTGAAATTGGTCCTTGACATGACAAAAAAACAGTCTAAAAAAATATCATAGTGTGATATATCCCGGATGCGAGTCCGGCCCATAGTGTCATGTTCCAGAAAAGGAGGATGTCATGAAACTGAGTACCCTGTCCCACCTGCCGCTTTCCGCCGACCAGGGCTGGCCAGAAATCGAGCGGCTTCACCCTCGCCTGATCAAGGTCTTTGCCTTCATCGTGTTGCCGCTGTCCATTTTGCCTCCACTCATGCTCTACTACGTCGGCAGTCATGATCCCGAGGTGTTTTTGCCGCAGTCGGCGGGCAAGAACTGGGGAACGATCGCCGCAGTCTTCTTCCTGACGGAAATGTTCACCCTGCTGCTCATGGGCTGGCTCATCAAGCAGGTTGCGGAAGGCAACAAGCTGAGCATCGGTTACCATGATTCCTATCTGCTCGCCGCCATTGCGCCTGTTCCGCTTTGGCTTTCATCGCTGGGGCTGCTGGTGCCCAGCCTGGCATTCAATGTGTTGCTTTCCCTGGCGGCGTTCGGACTCTCCTGCGGCATCATCTATCACGGCATAGAGGCGCTGGCCCATACCCGCGAAGAGGTGTGCGCGGCATGCGTCGTGCAGATAGTGATCGGCGCCGGCCTCATTGCCTGGGCCCTGCTGCTGATGCTGGTGGTGCTGCTCTAGAAGGGGCAGACCGAGTTGCGCGGGCCTCCTCCGGAGGCCCGATTCGTGATGTTGCCGGGCCTTTCCCCCGATTTCCCGGAGCCATTCCATAATGGCCCCATGGCTGACGGCGGCCGGATTTTGTGTCAGATTCTGCTCTGGGAAAATCACAACCGTCAGCCATGCATCATCTTTCCGATCCCCCTGTCACGCGCGTCTGTTTCGTGCGCCATGGCGAAACAGACTGGAACGTGGAAAAGCGCATCCAGGGCCACACTGACATTCCCCTCAACGAAAGGGGCCGCGCCCAGGCCGTGGCCATGGCCTTCAATGCCGCCCACGTCAGCTTCAGGGCCATCTACAGCAGCGATCTGGTACGTGCGCTTGATACCGCCAGGGCGCTGGCCGAGCGCGAAGGGCAGGAAGTAAAGCTGCTGCCGCAACTGCGCGAACGCAACTACGGAATTTTCCAGGGCATCACCGCGGCCGAGGGCGAGCAGCGCTACCCCGAAGCCTACCAACTCTATGCAGCGCGCGATCCGCACTACGATTTCGAGACCGGCGAAAGCCTGCTCGACTTCGCCGCGCGCGTGGCGGAGGCCGTGGACTGGATGGTGCGCCACCACACTGGCCAGACCATCGCGGCGGTGACGCACGGCGGCGTGCTCGACATCCTGTTCCGCAAGGCCACCGGCCGGCCGCTCTCCACGCCGCGTGATTTCAAGATTCCCAACTGCGGCCTCAACTGGTTCCATTTTGACGGCCAGGGCTGGCACCTGGAAAGCTGGGGCGACCGTCATCACCTGCAAAGCGTGCTGACCGAAACGCCGGAGTAGGGTGCTGGCAATGGAACACGTGCTGGTGCTGCTGCGCCATGGCCACAGTGAATGGAACCTCACCGACCGCTTCACCGGCTGGACCGACATTCCGCTGACCGAGGTCGGGCTTGCCGAAGGCGAGGCGGCGGGGCGCAGGCTCGCACAGGCGGGTTATCGTTTCGACGAAGTCCATCTCTCCGTATTGAGGCGCACGCATCAGACCGCGGATGCCGTGCTCGCCGTCATGGGCACGCCAGAGGTCCCGGTCTATGCGACGTGGCGTCTCAACGAACGCCATTACGGCGCGCTGCAGGGCTTGAACAAGCAGGAGATTTTTTCCACCTGGGGCGAGCAGGAATCGCGCAAATGGTGGCGCGGCTATTACACTCCGCCGCCGCCCGTGGACCTGGACGATCCGCGCCATCCGCGCCATGACCCGCTCTACGCGGAACTTGCTCCCGGGCAATTGCCGGCGAGCGAAAGCCTGCGGGACTGCCAGCGCCGCCTGCTGCCGTACTGGCATGAAGTGCTGGCGCCACGCCTGCGCGAAGGCAAAAAGTTGCTGGTCATCAGCCACGGCAACACCTTGCGCGCCCTGGTCATGCACCTTGAAGCCCTGAGCGCGGAAGCGATGGAGTCTGTTGAAATCGCCTCCGGCGTGCCGCTGGTGTACCGCTTTTCTCCAGAACTCGAATGGGAGGGCAAGGAATGGCTGGCGTAGGGCCGGGCAGGCCGTGTGCTATACAGAGCGCTGTGGCTGATTCGCTCGTCTGCCGACTGTTTCCCGAAAGAGGCTTCGCAATGTTCAAGAAAACGCTTCCGGCCCTGGCGCTGACCATTATGCTTGCCGCCTGCGGCATCAGTCCGGAAGCGAAAAGAAAGCCCGGCATCCAATCCTTCGACTGGCCAGGGGAAGGCGTCCGCGCCACGCTCGAATACCGCACCGTGCAGGCGCCGCCGGCCGGAACCACCTGCGCCGGCAGCCTGCGCATCGAGAACCACGGCAAAAGAAACTACAGCGTGCTGCTGTTCAACGTAAAAGCATTCTCGGCCTCCGGCGAGCTGATCGCCACCGACAGGTTTTCCCTGTCTTCCAGCCTGAACCCCGGCGGCAGGGCCGAGATAGCTTTCGATCCGCACAACCCGCTCAATCCCGTCGTGCTCACGAAGCGCTACAGCGAGTGCCCGAAGGACATGGCGTCTCTGGATGTGAAGCTGGAAGCTTTTTGAGCCGGGCAGACCTGACTAAAGTTTTATCCCGCTGGAATTCAGGATCGACACCATGAGCAAATAGCAGCCGGCGGTGATTGCGATGGAGATGCCCATGCTTGAATAGAAGTTCAGCCCCAGTTTCAGCAATAGCGGCAATGTCAGGAACAGGGCCAATGAGGGCAGGACGAGCCAGAATATGCTTGAGGCAAGCGCGCTGACTCTGGCGGCATCTTTCGTGTCGACATAAAGCCAGACTATGGCAAGTACGGAAACCAGCGGGATCGACGCCAACAGTGCCCCGACAAAAGAACTCCGTTTGGCAACCTCGGAAATTGCGACAATCAGGATGGTCGTGACTGCAATTTTGATCAGGTAGCAGGCCAAGTCATGCTCTCAATATCCAGTTGTCCATGCGGGGACCTTTTTTTCAGCATATCCGCGGCAGCGGATCATCTTCCAACTCATCCAGCACACGTTTTCCGCCCAGCGCCGTTTCCAGCGCCACGCGGCCCTTGCCGGCCTCGATGCGGCCGATGAGGGCGGCATCCTTTCCATTGGGCAGTGCGCGCCAGGCCTGCAGGATGCTCTCTGCGGCATCCGCTTGGACGACCGCGACGATGCGGCCTTCGCAGGCGAGGTAGTATGGATCGTAGCCGAGCATGTCGCACACCGACTGCACGGCGTCGCGCACAGGCAGTCTGGCCTGTTCCAGCACCAGATCGTGGCCGCTGGCGCGGGCGATTTCGTGTGCCACGGTGGCGAGCCCGCCGCGCGTGGGGTCGCGCATGAATTTGAGTCCGGGCTGATGCCAGGCGGCGCGCGCCAGCGGCAGCACCGAGGCGGAGTCGGATTGCAGCTCGCCGGAAAGGCCGAACTGCTCGCGCGCGAGCATCACCGCGATACCGTGGTCGCCGATGGGGCCGGACACCAGCACGGCGTCGCCGGCTTCGATCTGCTGCATGCCGAGTTTCTGCGTGGCGGTGCGCTGGCCGATGCCGGCGACTGACAGATACAGCCCGCCGCCTTCGTTTCTGCGCACGACCTTGGTGTCGCCGGCGGCGACCTGCAGGCCGTTTTCTTTTGCGGCGGCGGCGAAGCTGGCAATCAGGCGGTCGAGCACGGCGAACTCGAGGCCTTCCTCGATGATGGCGGAGAGCGTGGCGTAGCGCGGCTCGGCCCCGGCCACGGCGAGGTCGTTGACCACGCCATGGACCGCGAGCGAGCCGAGGTTGCCCCCGGGGAATTCCAGTGGCTGCACCGTGAAGCCGTCGGTGGTAACCATGATGTCACCCGTAAGATCGGGCAGGTGCACGGCGTCGGCGTCGGTGTCGAGCACCGGGTTGCCGAGATGGCGCGCGAAGATTTCAGAAATCAGCTCGCGCATGAAGCGGCCGCCGTTGCCGTGGGCGAGAAGGATGCGTTCGTCGTTCATATTTTGAAAGGCAGGTTAACCGCGGAGTTCGCGGAGGTCGCAGGGTTAAAACAGTTAGTTATGGATTTGTGGTGCATGTCATACCTGATAAGGCCATCCCGGCACGGGCGAGCAAATACTCCTCCGCGTCCTCCGCGAACTCTGCGGTCAATTTCCGATTTCATGCGGTTTGCAAATATTCGATCACCTGCCCCAAGCATACCCCGCCGTCGTTGATCGGTACACGCTGCGGCAGGTGCGCGCTGAAGCCATGCTGTTCCAGCAGGGCCTTGGCCATTTCGGCGAGCAGCCGGTTCTGGAATACGCCGCCGGTGAGGCCGATATCGGCGATGCCGCTTGATTCGCGCAGTTTCAGCGCCTGTTCCAGCAAGGCATGTGCAAGGCTGGCATGAAAGCTGGCGGCGCGCGCGCCAGGCGCAAGCGTGTGATCCGTGAGCATGGGCAGCAGCGGCGCCCAGTCGCATTGCCACAGTCCGGCATCATCTTGCGCGAGCGGCAACGCGACGGGCCTGGCATAACCGTGCCGTTGCGCGGCGGCTTCCAGCTTCATCGGGCCTTCGCCTTCGAAGCTGGCGTGGGTACAGAGGCCGGTGAGCGCGGAAGCTGCATCGAACAGTCTGCCGGCCGCGTGCGTGGCCGGGCAGTTGATGCCTTTTTGCCAGGCGTCATGCAGCAGCTCTGGCGCGAACGGGGCCGCATGGCCGCATTCCCACGACAGTGCCGCGGCGGAGCGCCAGGGCTCGCGCCCCGCCTGTTCGCCGCCGGGCAGGCGGAAGGGCTTGAACGTCGCGGCACGCTGCCAGCTTCCGGGCGCGCCGGTGAAGGCTTCGCCACCCCAGAGTTCATTGTTTTCGCCCAGGCCCACGCCGTCCCAGGCGAACACGATGAGGTTTTCCGCCTCGGGGAACTCCCAGGCCAAGGCTGAAGCATGGGCATGGTGGTGCAGCACTTCGAAAACCGGCAGGCCGGACTCGCGCACGAAGCGGCGGTAGCCGTAGCCTGGATGACGGTCTGTCAGCAGGCGCCGGGCTTTCACTTGATACAGGGCTTGCAGGTCGTGCGCGACGCGCGCCAGGGTTTCCTGGCTTTTCAGGCTGGAGAGGTCGCCGATGTGCGGCGATATCACGACGCGATTTTCCCAGGCCAGCGCGATGGCATTCTTGGTGTGCGCGCCCAGGGCCAGCACCGGTTCTGGCAGTTTCGCCGGCAGTTCCAGTTCCAGGGGGGCTGCGCCGCGGCCCAGGCGCAGAGGGCGCGATTTTCCGGCGATGACACGGTAGACGGAATCGTCCGCTGGGCGCGCGATGGGGCGGTCGTGGTGCAGGAAAGCGTCGGCCACTTTGCCCAGGCGTGCCTGTGCTTCGGCATTGTCGATCAGCACCGGTTCGCCGCTGAGGTTGCCCGAGGTCGCCACCAGCGGCCCGCCAAAGCCGCCAAGCAGCAGGGCATGCAGCGGGCTGTAGGGCAACATGCAGCCGATTTCGTTCAGGTCCGGCGCGATATTGGCGCCGAGCGTTTCGGGATGCCTTTTCGTCAGCAGCACCACGGGCCGTTGCGGCGAGCGCAGCAGGGCGAGGCTCGGTTCGTCGAACATCACGCCCGAAGACAAGGCTTTTTCATCGGCCGGGAACATTACCGCCAACGGTTTGAAGGGACGCGGCTTGCGCGTGCGCAGGCGCGCCACGGCCTCGTCGCTCTTCGCATCGCACATGAGGTGGTAGCCGCCGATGCCTTTTACCGCGACGGTGTAGCCGTCTTTGAGAAACGCGATCGCAGCGGCGAGCGCGGCTTCGTTGCCGACGATTCCGGCTTCGCCCGGCTCGACAAACGAAAGCTTGGGTCCGCACACCGAGCACGCCACGGGCTCGGCATGGAAGCGGCGGTCGAGCGGATTGCCGTATTCCCGCGCGCATTCATCGCACAGCGGGAAGCCCTTCATGGTGGTGTTGGGACGGTCGTAGGGCAGCGACTCGATCAGGGTATAGCGCGGTCCGCACTGGGTGCAGTTGATGAAGGGGTAGCGGTGGCGGCGGTTGCCGGGATCGTTCAACTCGCGCAGGCAGTCCGCGCACATGAAGAAGTCCGGTGGCACGTGGATGTGCGCTTCGCCGGCATGGCTGGGCAGAATGTCAAAACCGGCGTGGGGTTTGCAGGCGGCGGCATCGGCTTTAGCCAATTGCGGGCGAGCGATGGCGGGGGCACGGCTGATGAGATGCTCGGCGAAGCGATCGAGATCTTGCGCCTTGCCTTCGGCATGGATTTCCACGCTGCCGGTGACGTTGCGCACCCAGCCGTGCAATTCGAGTTCATGCGCGAGGCGGTAGACGAAAGGCCGAAAGCCCACGCCCTGCACCTGGCCGGTGATCAGAAAATGGCGCGCCTCAGGCCGGCTTGAAGACATTTCTTGAACCACGGGGCGCATGGGGGACACGGGGAAAACAAAGGCTTCGACGGGACTCCAGAGATTCACCTATTGGGTGAGGTACGGCATTTTTCCAATTCATCGATTTACCCCGTGCCCCCCGTGTTCCCCGTGGTTAAAAGCTTTTCAGGTTTATTCGGTCGCCGCTTCCGCCCGCTCGCGCACGCCGCCGGCCCACCAGATGCGGCAGGCGCCTTCGTCCGACACCATGCAGGGGCCGATGGGGTGGCGCGGGGTGCAGCCGGTGCCGAAGAGCCGGCACTGGTTGGGATAGATCTTGCCCAGCACGACCTTGGCGCAGTCGCAGCCGGGCGGCATCTGCCCGGCGCGTTTGCGTGCGGCGTCGTTGTGGTCGGGGAACACGAGGCGTGCGTCGTGCGCGGCCCAGGCCGGCTTCAGCGCATAGCCGGAATTGGGGATGATGCCGATGCCGCGCCAGTTGGCGTCGACCACGTCCAGGGTCTCCTGCATCATGCGCTGCGCGGTGGGGTTGCCGCCGGGGTGGACGACCTCGGGATAGCAGTTGTCGAGGAAACGCTCGCCGCTTTCGAGCTGGCGCAGCACGGAATAGAAGGCGGCAAGCAGGGATTCTGGCAAGAAGCCGGCCACCGCCGCGGGGATGCCGTGTCGCTCGACAACGAAGTTCCATTCCTCCGGCCCCATCACGGTGGAAACGTGGCCGGGCGCGACCAGGGCATCGAAGCCGGGCGTACCCGAGTCGAGCAGCATGGCCACGGCCGGCCAGGTCAGGCGGCCTGAAAGCAGGATGAAAAGATTTTCCGGTATGCCTTCCGCCAGCATGGCGGCGGTGGGCGCGGTGGTGGTCTCGAAGCCGGCGGCGAAGAACACCACTTGCTTGTCCGGGTTCTGCAGCGCGATCTGTTTGGCTTCGGTGGGGCTGGCGATGGGGCGCACGTCGGCGCCTGCGGCCTTGGCCTGGTCCAGCGAGCGCGGCTCGCTTTTCGGCACGTTGACCGGCACGCGCAGCATGTCGCCGTAGGCGACGAGGATGACTTTTTCATGCAGCGCGAGCTGGATGGCCTGGTAGATGTCCTCTTCCGGGCACACGCACACGGGGCAGCCAGGGCCGGGGATGAGTTCGATATTCGCCGGCAGCGCGCCGCGCAGGCCGGCCTGGGTGATGGAGCGCTCGTGTCCGCCGCACACGTTCATGATCCTGAGCGGGCGGTCGAAGCCGAGGGCGCGGATTTTGTCCAGCCAGGCGCGGGCGTCGATCATCATGCGGCGCTGTGCAGGCGCTGGCCGTCGGTTTGGATCGCCGGCCGGCGCGACTGGCCGATGGCCACGCGGGCGCGCTGGGCGGCAAGCTGCTCGCGCAGCCACTGCAGCCAGGCTTCCATGCCCATGCCCTTGCGTGCGGAAAGCTGCATGACCGGCGCCTCGCTGGCGAGGTTGCGCAGGTGGGCGACGGCCATGGCCGGGTCGAAGTCGTCCAGCACCGCAAGCAAATCGGCCTTGGTAAGCAGCATGGCATCGGCGGCGCGGAACATGACCGGATACTTGGCCGGCTTGTCGTCGCCTTCGGTGACGGAGAGCAGGGTGACGTTGACATGCTGGCCGAGGTCGAAGGAGGCGGGGCACACGAGATTGCCGACGTTCTCGATGAACAGGATGTCGATGCCGTCCAGGCTCATGTGGTGCAGGGCGTCGTGTACCAGGTGGGCGTCGAGGTGGCAGGCAGTGCCGGTGACGATCTGGTGCGCCGGTACGCCCTGGGCGCGGATGCGCTCGGCGTCGTTCTCGGTTTCCAGGTCGCCCTCGATCACGGCGAGGCCGAATTCGTGCTTGAGTGCAGCGATGCTCGCTTCCAGCAGCGCGGTCTTGCCCGAACCCGGCGAGGACATCAGGTTGACGGCAAGGATGCCGCGCGCGTCGAAGTGGGCGCGGTTGTGCCCGGCCTGGTCGTCGTTTTTCTTCAGCAGGTTCTGCAAGACGGAAACGGTGGTGGCACCAGGCTCCACTGGCTTGTAGGCGAACTTCTTGTTGCCGGGGGTGAGGTTGCAGCCGCAGGTATCACACATATTCGTATGCCTCAGGGATTAGGAATTAGGGGCTAGGGGGCAGGGGTCAGGGGTGGTGCGGCCAAAGGCCGCGCAATTTTATAAAGCGCGAAGCACATCCCCTATCTCCTGAATCCTAGTTCCTAATTCCTGGTTAATTCCACGCTTTCCAGTATCAGTTCGTCGCCCGATATCAGCTGAGTATGCCAGTCGCCGCAGGCGCCGCACAGCAGGCGGTTCATCGCGGCTTCGGTTTCCGCGCCGCAGGTCTGGC
>DISR01000065.1:0-208 GCA_002421825.1 Thiobacillus sp. UBA6205
GGTGGCGCAGCACGTGGTCCATGATGACGATGGCCATCAGGGCCTCGGCGATCGGGGTGGCGCGGATGCCCACGCAGGGGTCGCGGCGGCCGTGGGTGACGACCTCGATGGGTTCGCCGCGCAGGTTGACGGAGCGACCCGGCAGCCGCATGGAGGAAGTCGGCTTGATGGCGATGTGCGCCACCACGTCCTGCCCGCTGGAAATCCC
>DISR01000065.1:292-48074 GCA_002421825.1 Thiobacillus sp. UBA6205
AGCGGCTCGCCCAGCCCCACCGGCACGTTTTCAGCAACCACCGTGATGCGAGCGCCCACCGAGTCGCCCGACTTGCGCAAGGCGTCCATGTAGGCTTCCAGCTCAGGCACGATGGCGGCACTGGGCGAAAAGAATGCGTTGTTGCCGACCTCATCCCAGGATTCGAAGGGAAGGTCGATCGGCCCCAGCGCGGACATGTAGCCGCGTATCACGACGCCGTATTTTTCCTTGAGCCATTTCTTCGCGATCGCGCCGGCGCCGACGATGGGCGCGGTCAAGCGCGCCGAGGAACGCCCGCCGCCGCGATAGTCGCGAAAACCGTATTTCTGCGTATAGGTGTAGTCGGCATGGCCGGGACGGAAGGTCTCGGCGATGTTGCCATAGTCCTTGCTGCGCTGGTCCTCGTTGCGGATCAAGAGCGCGATGGGCGTGCCGGTGGTCCTGCCCTCGAACACGCCGGACAGGATTTCCGCGGTGTCGGATTCCTGTCGCTGGGTCACATGGCGAGAGGTGCCGGGCTTGCGCCGGTCGAGTTCGTGCTGGATGTCACTCTCCGCCAATGCCATGCCGGGCGGACAGCCGTCGACCACGCAGCCGATGGCCGGGCCGTGGGATTCGCCGAAGACGGTGACGCAAAAGAGTTTGCCTAGGGTGCTGCCGGACATGATGCTCCAATCAAGCTTGCGGAGGTTCGATTCTAGCAAATCCTGCGTACGCGCCCGCGAGCGGCATTGGCCCCGCCAGCACGCCAAGAAAAAAGCCCGGACTTGCGTCCGGGCTCGAATGGTTCGTTGCTGTCGAAGATTACGGGGTGACCGTCAGCACCTGGTCGTTGCCGGCGCCATCAGCGTAGGTATCGCTGCCGCCCACGTTGAAGTTGGTGGCGCTCACCGTGACGTGCTGGACATCGCCGCCGAAGTTATAGATCGCCACGCCGTCATTGTAGGAGGAGATGTAGTTGTCACCCGTGATCACGCCGGTCTGGAAGCTGCGATAGTTGCCGTAGTTGACCATCTGGATGCCGGATGCGTAGGAATCCGATCCGCCATACACGTCGGTCCCGCTCACCACCAGCGTCTGGCTGCCGGTGCCTGCGCTATTGACATAGTTATTGGCATAGATGGCATCGCCCACGTTGGAGTTCAGCACGCTGTCGTCGATGGTCACGGTCTGCGCGGCCACTTCCGAGTACGAATGGCCGTGCGTGTAGTTGTCGGCCAGCACCGCCAGCGACCATCCGTATGCCGTGGCAGTGATGTCGGCATTGTCGACGGTGACCGTCTGCGTGGCCGCCGAGCCGTCGCTGGTTTCGGAATCCAGCTCATTGTAAAGCGCCAGGCCGTACGCATTGCCATCCGCCGATGTAGCCGTGATGCTGACCGGGCTGAGAGCCGTGCCGTTGATGTCCACGATCTGCGTGCCCTGGGCCGTGCCGCCGTCGGCATAAACATTGTTGAAGGCGTACAGGCCGTTCGCATGGTAATTGCCGGTGGCGGTAATGCTGCTGCCGGCACCCAGGCTGAATTCCTGAGTAGAGAGTGCCTGGTTGTTACCGGTCCATTCCGTATAGGCGTAGTTATACAGATGGACACCCGTCGCCTCGCCGTTGGTGCCGGTCGCGCTGGCATTAATGAGCGTGCTGCTGCCCAGGATGAGCGACTGCTCGGCCGTTGCCATGGACGATGCGGAATCGGCATAGCCGTCATTGCTGAGATAGACACCCGTCGCCTCACCGTAGGCACCGTTGGCAGTTGCGGTAATGCTGGAATTGCTGCCTATGCTCAGGGTCTGGTAGCCGGTGGCAACGCTGCTGGTGCCGTCAGCACTCACATTGCTATCAGCGTCAAAGCCGATCGCATAAGTGCTGTTTCCGCTGCCGTTGGAGGTGGCGGTAATGGTGGTGTTGCTGCCCAGCGTGAAGCTCTGGCTGCCGTAGGCATTGCTGTAGTAGCTGTAGGCATCGATGTCGTTGGTCACCGTGATGCCATGGGTGCTGCCGTAGGTGCCGTTGGCGGTGGCAGTGAAGGTGTTGAGGTTGCCGAAGGCGATGTCCTGCTGGGCAATGGTTTCAGCATAGCTCGAGCTGGCTTCGGCATCGTTCTCCACGTCGACCGCGTCGGCATGGCCGTAGGTGCCGTTGGCCGTTCCGCTGAAGCTGCTGTAGCTGCCAATCTCCGCGCTCTGCGAACCCCAGGAGAAGCTGGAAGACCCGTCTGCATAGACCTCGTTGTACATCTCGAGGCCGTTCGCGCTGCCCCAGGCACCGGTGGCCGTGGCACTGACGCTGTTGCTGTAGCCCATGCTGAGCGTTTGCTCGCCCCATGCACCGGAATCCGCGCCATCGCTGCCAACCCGGTTGTGCATGTAGATGCCGCTGGCGCCGTCACGCGCGCTGGCGGTGATGGTGTTGTAGCTGCCAATGGTGATGCTCTGGGCGCCGTCCGACGCGCTGTCGTAGCTGTTGGCATTGACGTGGTTGTGCGCGTCGATGCCGTACGAGTAGCTGCCGAAGCCGGTGGAGGTGGCGGTGATGGTGTTGCCGCCATCGTACCAGTCGCCGCCGATGGTCACGGTCTGGCCGCCGTCGGCGAAGGCGTAGTACTCGTTGGCCTCGATGTTGTTGCGCAGTTCGATGCCGGTGGCCGAGTCCACCGCCGTGGCGGTGATGGTGTTGTCGTCGCCGATGACCACAGTCTGGCGGCCTTCGGCGTAGCTGTCGTAGCCGTCGGCATAGACATCGTTCCAGGCGCCCACGCCGGTCGCACCGCTCCAGCCATAGGTGTAATAGACGGAATTGTCCGAGGCGGCGGTAATGGTGTTGCCGCTGCCGATGCCGACGTACTGGAACGCCAGAGCCGCGCTGTCGCTTCCCACCGCGTCTGAAGTGTTGAAGCCGCGAACGCCGGCGGAGTCATACTTGGCCGTGGCGCTGATGGTGTTGCCGTTGCCGATGGTCAGGCTCTGGCCGGCGTAGGAGAAGCTGTCCGTGCCGTTTGCAAACGAATCGTTGAAGGCGCTTACGCCGTAGGCATCGCCATAAGTCGATTGGGCGGCAATGGTATTGTTGCTGCCCAGGCTGACCGTCTGCGTGCCGTCGGTCCAATCGTCGTCGCTATTGGCATTGCTGCTGTTCTCTGCGAACACGCCGTAGGCATGGCCGTTCGTCGAAGTCGCGCTGATGTCGTTGCTACCCATCCACACGCTTTGACCGGCCTGTGCGTAGTTGCCGGTGTAGTACTGGGCAGTGGCCTCGTTGCTGGCCTTGACGCCGTAGGCGTTGGCATTCGTCGAAGTGGCGCTGATGCTGGCGGCGCCATCACCGATGCCCGAGCTGTTATAGACCCATACGGTCTGGTTGGCGAACGCCGAGCTGGCATATTCGCCGGAAGCGCGGTTCTCGATATTCACGCCATAGGCATTGCCGTCGAACGCGCTGGCGCTGATGGCTACACCATACAGGCTGACGTTCTGGGTGGCATAGGCGTTGCCGCCGAGACCGGTGTAGGAATAGCTGGGATAACCTGAGTAGCCGCCGCCGCTTCCGCCGTCGGCCAGGTTGACCAGCGCGACGCCGGTGGCCTCGTTGCCGCCGCTGGCGGTAATGCTGCCGCCGTCGATGGACAGCGACTGCACCGCCTCGCCAGAGCCTACGGTGTAGTACTTGCTGTCGTCGTAGCCGCCGGCGGCGATGTTGACCGCCGCGACGCCGGTGGCGTTGCCGGAGGCAGAGGTGGCGCTGACGGTGTTGTACTTCATGTCCACGCTCTGGTCGGCGTAGCTGTTGAAGCCGGCGACGTTGTAGGCAATCACGCCGGTGGCGGAGTCAAAGCCGCCGCTGTCGCTGGCGGAAATGGTGTTGTCCCACAGGAACACGTCCTGCTCGGCGCTGGCGTTGTACTTCGCCATGTTGACGGCAGTTACGCCGTCGGCGCTGCTGACGCCGTCGGCCGTGACGGTGTTGTACTTGGCGAAGGCAAACTGGCCGGCATAGGCATCAGCGCCCACGGCCATGTTGGCAAGGACGACGCCCATGGCGCCGTCACCCGTGGCATCGATGGTATTGCCGCTGAGGAACACGCCCTGCTCGGCCGAAGCGTAGTACTTGGCGGCATTCACCGCCATGACGCCCGTCGCGTCGCCGCCGAAGCTGTTATTGGCGTAAACGCTGTTGTAATAAACCCCGGCAAGCATGGTGGCCGAACCGCCATCGATCGCAAGGTTGTAAAGACCGATGCCGGTCGCGCCGTCGGTGGGGCCGTATTTGCCTCCGGACAGGGCGTCGACATTGATGTCGTTGCCGTAGATCGACGCCGACATGTAGGCAGAACCGCCGTCCGCCAGGTTGTAGAGCATGATGCCGGTTTCGGCCGCGCTGATCTGGTTGTAGCCGATGGTGACATCGAGCGAATTGTTGTAGTTCGCCAGGCTGATGCCGGTGCCGCCGTAATAGGTGGAGGCATCGATGTCGTTGTTGCGGATATCGACGAAGCCGGACACGTAGCCGCTGCTGAAGCTGCTGTAGTAGTCGAAGGCGCCGCTATGGATGCCGCCGTTGACGGTGGACACGCCCATGATGCGGTTGTTGCCCGAGGTCAGCGCGATGGCGGGGCCATCGGCGCCGTTGATCACCGGCGCATTGCTGAGGTCCAGATCCCAGGGCACGTCGATCGCGCCCGGGCGTCCCGGATGGAACTGGCCCACGATCATGGCGGCGCTGACCGGCTCGCCGGCCAGCATCTGGCCGTTGTACAGGTTGATGGGGTTGTAGCCGCCATCGCTCTGGCTCAAGCCTTCCCACAGGCGAATGACGTTGTAGTCGGCCACATCGATCGCCGGGTCGGACACGCCGTCCACGCACTTCTGGGTCAGGCAGTATTCGGTGCTGGCATAGGGATTCTCGAAGCTGCCGTCGCCGGTGATGTCGGAACCGCGGTCGCTGTCGATGTGCACCACGTCGATGCCGGGCACGGCTTCACCGAACCTGGAGCCGTCGCCTTCCTGCGGGGTAGAGATGACGATATCGATGTCGCGGGTCCACGGGTCGGTCATGCGCTCCTTGAGGGTGCGGATGCCGGACTTGCTGTCCTTGCCGAAGATATAGCGCAGTTCCAGCGACGTCTGGTTGTCGAACATGTCGTCCTGCTGGTGCGACAGGCCGATGGCGAAATTGTGGGTGGGGCGAACTTCGACGCGGACACGCCAGCCGTCGGTTTGCGGCGCAATGTCCTTGCCTTCGAAGTTGTAGTAGGCGGCGTAGGCGCGGGTTTCCCACTTGCTCGAAATCGGCAGCAGCACGCCGGCCTCGATGTCGAAGCCCTTCATGGCCTCTTCCCAAATGCCGCTCTGGTAGATGGAGAAGTCCTCGAACACGTAGTTGTCGCCCAAGCCCAGGCGCTCGCGGTCGGTAATCGGCCAGTAGTAGTTGAAGCGGAAGTCCAGCTTGTCGCTGCGCGCTTCGGCGCCGGCGGTGATCTGGTTGAAGCTGTTGCTGTTCTTGCTGCGGCGATGATCCCACGCACCGTAGAAGCCCAGCGCCCAGTCGCCGCCGCTGGTCAGGAAGCGATGGCCCGCGCCGACATTGCCCTCATAGGTGCCGGACTGGCCAAGCTTGAATTTGAGATCGGCAAAAGTCAGGGAAGTACCCGTCTGCGACAGCGGCAGCACGCCCTCGATACCGCCGTAGGAGCGGTCCGTGCCGGGACGCACCCAGGCCTCGACCTGGTTGTCCCAGGCCGCCATGGCATGGGGCGCGACCACGGCCAAAGAAACGGCGGCGGCCAGTACCTTGGGGCGGGAGGGCGGCGTGAAGGCGCTCGGCTTGCGTGCGATCTGGCGCTGTGCGGAGGTGCGGGGCTTGGTCATTGGTTACTTCCCTTATGCAATGTCTCGAATACGTGTTCTTTGCGACTGATTTTTACCACTTAATTCTTGCTGCTTTATTGCTGCTTTATGAATGTTGTTTTTGTTTGTTTTTGTTTTTTGTTTGTTGCGGATACTTTTTTCTCATGCTCGCCATTGTAGTCCAGGTTGGCCCCATGGGGGCAAGACCAAACTGATGGCATGCACCGATTCAGTGGCCAATCCGCCGCCGGGCTGTTGCCTTTGCGCAACAACCATCCAGGCGCACCGGCATATCAACATATCAGCCGCTTCTTATCTTGCTTGCGGCGAAGCGGCCACGCAGCGCCGCAGAATCCTGCCTGGCGGATACGGCAAAACGCCGGACCGGGGCAGGCGCGCTCCGCTTGCGCATTATTGCAAGGGCGCGGCGGCATCCGGAAATTCGACGCGCCAGATATCGAAGCCCTTGGGGCCGCGTCCGTCATATTCAAAGCCGATGCGCTGTAGTTGCCGCCTGGCCGCTTCGCGGCTGAGCTTGGGGTTTTCGGTCACGGCGATCAGCCCCTTGATGCCGGGTCGCAACTCTGGATGCGCAAGCAATGCTTCGACCACGTGTCGGGTGGCGCGGCGTGCGAGGCCGGGCCTGCGATCCTGCGGGCGGATATAGAGGCGATAGAAGAGATAGCGCCGGCCGGGATCACGATAGGCGCCCGGGTAGACGGTATTCAGGCCGACGATCTCGCCTTCAGCATTGCGCAGGACATCAATGACCTGCGCCACGCGCCGGCGCGCAGCCTCAATGCTGGGCAGTGCGCGGTGCTTCATCCAGAAGCGGATGATCTCTGCGCGCTGGGGCTGGGTCAGTCGGCCGTATACGGTTTCGATGCGGTAGCCCTGGGAATGATCGGACATGCTGTGTTTCCGTTTCTAGTGTGATTACAGAATCGGGGCGGCGCGTCAACAACGGCCGGCCACCGCGCAGTTCGCGTTCAGCGTTTGCGCTTCAGGTAGGCTTCCAGTTCAGTCGGCGTCACCTGGCCGTTCCTGTCGCCATCGACAGCCGCGAAATTGTTGCGAATGACGGGGAAACCCGGCGCCGCTGCGTTTTCCACTTCGCTTTTGGAAAGCCCGCCGCTCTTGTTGATGTCGGCGCGCGCAAAACGCTCGTCGAACGCCTTGCGTGCCTGCTGCTGCCTCTCAGCTGCCCGGCGCCTGGCTTCATCCTTGAGGAAGTCGTCGCGTTCCACGGTCGTCACCTTGCCGTTCTTGTCCTTGTCCATTGCGGCGAAGTTTTTCCTGACCTGCGGGAAACCGGGCTGCGCAGCCTTGTCCACTTCAGCCATGGACAGCGCCTTGTCGCCGTTGGCATCGGCCCTGGCGAAACGATCTTCCCATTGTTTGCGCTCCTGGGCCGCACGCTGCTGCATTTGCGCCCGGCGCGCCTTTGCGGCATTCGCCAGGACGGCATTGCGTTCCGCCAGGGTCACCTGGCCATCCTTGTTGGCATCCATCGCCGCGAAATTCTTCACCACCGCAGGAAAGCCCGGCGCGGGCGCGCGTTCCGCCTCCTGTTTGCTCAATCCGCCGCTTCTGTCGGCATCGGCCCGGCCGTAGCGGGCTTCAAATTCCTTGGCGGATTCGGGCGCAGCCTGGGCGGCAAGCGAGAGCAGCCCCAGGAAAAGCAGAACGGTAACGGGTTTCATCTTCGGCGGTCTGTGGTTGTGAACGATTGCGCAAAAATAGGAGGCTTGCGGGCCGGTGTCAAGCTGGCGACAGTCATGCTGCCGGACAGAAAGAACGCAGCCTGTTCTGTTAATATTGCGCGTCGCGGGGCAGGAGCATGCGCAAGCCAGGACGAGACATGACGGCTGCCCGAACACTCCCCACCTCAACCGGCGTCCACTATCTCAACAAGACATGGCTACGACTTTCAACGCATACAGTCCCTGCCCCTGCGGCAGCAAACTCTCGTTCATCCAGTGCTGCGGCCGCCTTGGATTGCCGCTCGCCACCATCGCGACGCAGCCTGCCGAAAAGATCCGCGCCGCCATCCGCAAGCTGCACGAGGACGGCCAGTCCGACCTGGCGGTCAAGCAGGCGCGCACGTTGATCGCCATGATGCCCAACGATGTCGGCGCCCACGAGGTGCTGGCCCACCTGCTGCGCCAGCGCAACCAGCCCAAGCTGCTCGCGGAAACGCTCGAACGGCTGGCGAAGCTGCAACCCAAACTGCATAGCCGCCATACCGACCTCGCCACGGTGTATCACCAGCTGCGCGACCTGCCAAAAGCCGAGTCCGGCGCAAGGCAGGCACTGGCGCTGAACCCGTTCAATCCCCAGGCGCACAACCTGCTGGGCATGATCTACAGCGACCTCAGCATGCCCGAGGAAGCCGAATTCCATTTCCGCCAGGTACTGCAGCTGCATGAACCGCTCTCGCCGCTGTGCGTGAACCTGGCCAACGCCTACAAGAACATGGGGCGCCTGCGCGAGGCCGAGTCCTTCTACCGCCAGGCGCAATACCTCGATCCGGACAATATCGACGGGCTGATTGCCTGGGTGCGCATGGAAGAGGCGCGCAACAACATAGACCAGGCCTGGGCGCTTCTGGAGCGCGTACCGGAAAACCGCCGCGAGGCGCCCAATGTCACGCTGGCGCGTGCCAACCTGCACCGGCGCGGCAAGAACTTCGACGAAGCGCTGGCGGAAATCGACGACCTGCTGAAAAGGCATCCGGCTGCCGACCAGATGCCCGTCTTCCACTACGAGCGCGGCGACATTCTCGACGGCATGGGGCGTTACGACGAAGCCTTCGAAAGCTTCAGCAAGGCCAATGCGGGCGTGCGCGCCACCGGCAAGCGCGACTACAACGCCGCGCATTTCAAGGACATGGCGCGCCGCCTGAAATCCATGTTCACCCGCGAAACCATCACGGCGGTGCGCGCCGCCGCGCCGGTCGAGCCGCTGCCGGCCGACATGGCCAGCCCGATCTTCATCGTCGGCTTCCCGCGTTCTGGAACCACCATGGTGGAACAGATGCTGACCCGGCATTCGAACATTTCCGCCGGCGACGAACTGCCCTACATCTGGAAGCTGACCCAGCTTGCGCCGAATTTCTGCGGCACCGGCAAAAAATACCCGGAATGCCTGGACGGCCTGCTGGAGCCGGCCCAGCGCAATGCCATGCGCAAGTTCCGATCGTTCTACACCTGCAACGTGGAACTGCGCAACATCCTGGAACCGGGCAAGCGCCGCTTCACCGACAAGATGCCGCTGAACGAAACCAACCTGGGGCTGATCCACCTGATTTTCCCGGAGGCGCCGCTGGTGCACCTGGTGCGGCATCCGCTCGACGTGGTGCTGTCCTCGTTCTTCCACGACCTGACCCACGGCGGCAACTGCTCTTACGGACTGGAAACGACAGCCCGGCACTACGCGCTGATTTTCGACCTGATCCAGCACTACCGTTCGGAACTCGACCTCAACTACCACGCCGTCAAGTACGAAGACCTGGTGGACGACACCGAGCCGCACCTGCGCGGCCTGATCGAATTCCTCGGCGAGCCATGGGAAGACGGCTGCCTCAATTTCCACGAGAACGCGCGCTATGCGCGCACCGCGAGCTACGCGCAGGTCAAGGAAAAGATCTACACGCGCTCGCGCTTCCGTTATCGCAATTACCTCCAGCACCTGGAACCGATCCTGCCCATACTGGAACCTGCGATCACCAAGCTGGGGTACCCGATCTGAGCGCCGTCCCTTCCCGCTTGCGGGAAGGGACGGCATCGCTTCGGTCAGCGGGATACGCTCTCGTAAACGTCCAGGTACTGCGCCGCAATGACTTGCGGGGTGAATTCCTGCCGCCACTTGGCCAGGGCCCGGGGCTTCATTTCCCGCAGCGCCCCGGGCGCATCCAGGCATTGGCCGATGATCCTGGCCAGGCCGTGCGGCTCGCCGGGGTCGAACTGATAGCCGGTGCGGCCATGCTCGACAGTCTCGGCCATGCCGCCGCGCGCCGATGCAACCACGGGCACGCCATGCGCGTAGGCTTCCAGCACGATGCGCCCCAGTGGTTCTTCCCACAACGCAGGCGCCACCAGCACGTCGACGGATGACAACAGTACGCCGGGGTCGACGAAGCCAAGGAACTCGATGCGCGCATCGGCGAACCTGGCCTTCAGGCTTTGTTCATAGGCCGGCGCGCCGCTGCCGGCGATTTTCAGGCGCCACCGGCGATCGCGCAGTTCCGGGCCGGTGAGCGACTCTAGCAGGCGCTCGATGCCCTTGAGCGGGTCGAGCCGGCCCAGAAAACCGAGGCGCAGGATTTCGCCCTTGCCGGCCTCATCCGCCGCCGCCGGCTGCGCCGCCGGCACATAGGCATCGTAGATGACGCGTTTCTGGCAGGTGCCGGAAAACAGCTCCGCGCGCTCGTGCAGATCCAGCATGTAGCGGCTGATGCCGACCGCCGCCGCGACCTGCCCGCAATAATCCCGCTCGACCGGGGTGTTCTTGCGGCATTCCGGACATTGTTCGGTGCAATTGCGGCCATCGCGCACAAAGGACTGATGGCACATGAGGTTGAACGACAGCAGGGTCTGAACGATCGGAAGCTCGCGTTCGCGCGCGGCCTGCGCCACCACGTTGAGCGGGAATTCGCGCGGAAACAGGCAATGGATGACATCGGGCCCGTCCTGGTCGAGGGTTTTCAGGAACAGTCCGGCGGCCTGCAGCATGGGCACGTCGAGCCCGGCGCGAATGACACGCACGCCGGCCATGTCCTCGCGGGCGATTCCGGGCTGCGAACTGCGGCAGAACACGGTAGCGCGGTGCCCTTCCCTGACCATCTGTTCGGCAAGAAAGCGGGCGGTATGGGCGGGGCCGCCTATGCCCTCGGGAATGTAGCGTGCGTTGAGATACAGGACATGCATGCGGATTCAGCCGCGGCGAACGTAACGCGCCAGCCGTTTTTCGATGGCCGCCTTGATGCGCGTCCGCGAACGTTCGCGCTGCGAAGGCACCGGGTTCAGCGCGTTCATCGCGGCATTGGCCTCGAATACGGTAAGCGCGGCGTCCCTGCCCACATGGCAGTCGATGCCGTAATAATCCAGGCCGATGCGGCGGTGAATTTCCTTGAGCGCGGGTGCGATGCGCGGCAGCAGGCTGCGCTCGAACGACTCGATCTTGGTCAGCTCCTCGGCAAAGGCCTCGGGGGTCTGCAGCGTCACCTTTCTGTGCACGTTCCAGTCCGGGCTGATGTAGATGTGCAACAGATGCGGCTTGCCGCCCACCATGACGATGCGATGCTTGCGGTAGCAGCCGTCGGCCGGGTCCCTGGTATCGACAAATTCGGCGAGGTATGCGGCGCTTCCCTGCCAGGGCAAGGCGTGCACCGCATCCCATTCCCCGGGATTCTCGATGCGCAGCATGGTCTTGCCGTTGTGGGTGCCGGCCAGGCGCACGATCAGCGGGTAATTCAGCTTCTCCTTGCGCGCCGTCTCGGCAAACTCGTCCGGATGCCTGGCTTCGATGCGCACCGTACGCGGCATCCTCACCCCGGGTATGCCCTGCAGCAGCCTTGACAGGGTGTCCCGGCGCGTGCGCATGACGGCATGCGGCGGATTGAAACACGGCGGATTGCCGAGGCGTTCGATCAGCCTCTGCGCCTTGGCCAGGGTAGCGCTGTGGCTGTCCGGATCGGCGATGTAATTCACCAGCGGGCCGGGCTGCAGCCGCGGCAGCCGGTTGCTGCGGGAACTCAGCCAGACCTGGCGGATATCGAAGCGGCCCGGCGTCAGTTGCGGCAGGAAGCTGCAGGTTCCCATGTAGATGATTTGTATATCCCCGTTCGGCGTGAGCTCCACGATTTCGCGGCCGCTGTCGTCCACCCCCATCAAAAATGCCAGGGGCAGTGCCGCGGTTCTTGCTGGTTTAGCCATTGCCGATCAAATCCCGTTGAGTTATTCGCAATACATGCCCAGACAGGGCAATTTCCGGCCCGGTTGCAATTGCATGGCGAGGGGGCATTCGCGGCCGCGGCGCTTGAATATCGCCGAGCAATCCATCATTGCATCTGGCTCCGAACATGTTTTTCCAGCGCGGCCTCGAGCAGGCCGCGGATGCGCGCGCAAGGCTCGTCCCAGCGGTTGGGCGAAGGCTCGTTGTGCAGCGTGTTCATGGTCGCATTGGCCTCGAACAGCGTCATCATGCCGTTTTCGGCGACATGGCAGTCGATGCCGAAGAAATTCAGATCCAGACGCCGATGGATTTCAGCCAGCGTACTCGCAATTTTCGGCAGCATCTCCCGCTCGAAATTCTTCAGGCGATGGATTTCTTCCTGTTCCGCTTCCGGGTTGGTAATGCGCTTGCTGCGATGCAGCAGCCATTGATCGCCGATGATGACATGGCGCAGCACCGGCTTGCCGTCGATCATGACGATGCGATACTTGCGGTAGAGTCCGTCGGGGTCGGCATAATCAAAGAACTCGGTCATGTAAACGGCGCGTCCGCCCCAGGCGACGGTGTGGATGGCAACCCAGTTGGCGACCGAATCCACGCGCACCGTGCTGACGCCGCCATGGTCGCCGGCAAGGCGCACGATGACCGGGAAGCGCAGGCGTGCCTCGGTGGCGGCGCGAACGAAGTCATGCGGATGCTTCGGCTCGATGCGGATGGTGGCAGGCACGCGCAGGCCAGGAATGTCCTTGAGACGCTCATAAATCAGGTCGCGCCGGGTCTGCAGGATGCGGCCGGGCCGGTTGAAACAGCGGCGCCCGTCCGCCCTCACCAGGTCCATCGCCTTGGCCAGCGCATGCGAGTGGCTGTCAGGATCGGCGATGTAGTTGACCAGCGGCGCCGGCCCCTTGGCCAGATGCTGGTCCTCGGCCTTCCCGCTGAGCCAGATCTTGCGCAGCCTGAATTTCCCCGGCGTAAGGTGCACGTGGTAGCTGCATGTTCCGGACAGGATGATCTGCGGCTGTCGGCCGGGTTTGGGTTCGATGATTTCCAGGCCCGAATCATTCAAACCCATGATGAATTGCACAGGCAGCGGGTAGCGTATGGTCATGCGGATTGTGGTTCTGTTGTTTCTCGGTCCGGCAGGCCGGTGGCGTCCTACCTTAATCCAGGGAGCGTCTATTCGTCCATCAGACCTTGTTCGCCAGGCCGGCCTGTTCCAGGAAATGCAGCCCCCAGCCCACGCCGAAGCCGGTGAGGTCGGTCATCACCGCGCCCAGGCCGCCCTTGCAGGTGCTGGCGGAAAGGTCCATGTGCACCCAGGGGGTGTCGTCGATGAAGCGGGAGAGGAAACGCGCGGCGAGAATGTGGTCGGCGGCGCCCTCCATGGTGCACTGCAGCACGTCGGCCACCTTGGAATCGAGCTGCGGGTCGTAGTCGGCGTCCATGGGGAAGCGGCAGACGCGCTCGCCGCTTTGCCGAGCGGCCTTCAGGGCAGCATCGGCGACGTTTTCGCGGTTGCTGAAAATGCCGCTGTAGCGGTCGCCCAGCGCGTAGTGCATGGAGCCGGTGAGGGTGGCGAAGTCGGCGATGACATCGGGCCTGGCGCGCGCCGCCAGGGTCAGGGTATCGGCCAGCACCATGCGCCCTTCGGCGTCGGTATGCACGATTTCGATGGTGGTGCCGTTGAGCGCGCGCACGATCTCGTTCTGCCGATAGGCCTGCGGACTGATGTGGTTTTCCGCCAGCGCGAGCCAGGCGTCGATCTGCAGCGGCAGTTTCAGCCTGGACGCAGCGGCCAGAATGCCCAGCACCACGGCGGAGCCGTTCATGTCCTCGTGCATGCCGTGCATGTACTTGGCCGGCTTGAGGTTGTGGCCGCCGGTATCGAAGCAGATGCCCTTGCCCACCAGGGCGATTTTTTTCTTTTTCCCTTCCCCCTTCCCCCTTCCCCCTTCCCATTTCAGGTGCACGATGGCGGCATCCTTCGCCGGCGAGCCCTGGGCCACGGCGCAGAAGGCGCCGGCGCCCATTTTCTTCAGCTTGTCGAAGCCGAACGCTTCGAGCTTCCAGCCGTATTCCCCGGCCAGCGTGGCAATGCGCTTGCGATAGGCGCCTGGCGTGAGCTGGTTGGGCGGCAGGTTGGTGAGTGAGCGGGTCAGATAATTGCCTTCGGCAATGGCCAGTTCGTGCGCGTAGTTTCCCTTGGCACTTACGCCATGTACGGTCAGCTTTTGCAGGGCGGAGTCCGCCTTGCCGCTTTTCTGCGTCGGCAAGGGACGCGCATTCACCGCCGCGCAATAGACTGCTTCCCTGGCGGCGCTTTGCTTGAAGGCATCCGCACCGTACAGGGCAAGGTGGATGGCACTCGGCGCTTCGTTCAGCAGCGGCGCGAGTGCCTGACGCAGCCGGGCATGGCGCGAAAAGGTGTCGGCCGCGGCATCGAGCATGGCATAGACGCGCAGGCCGGCGCCGGTTTCGATCGCGAGCGGCGTTTTTGCCAGTTCCTCGGCTTTCATGTTCTTGCGCTTGAGCGTTGCGGCAAGGACCTGCTTGCCCGGGACGTTCGCCAGGACATTGCCCTTCGCCATCAGCACCAGCGCATGGCTTGCGGCCTCCAGCGTTTTCAAGGCGGCTTCGGGTTTCTTTTCAATGATCTGCACGGGCATGACGGCTATATGGAGGGATTGGCAAAATTGAATGGAGAGGGGATTTACGGGATAATAGCGCGATTTGCGGAACCTCTGATTGGGTCCCTCATGGTCGCGGCGTCGGCTTTCCGGGATGGGGTGCGCGAAGCGATGCGCAGCAAAGGGTAATCCCCTTGCAAGCGGCGCGACAAAGCAAACCGCCCGGAAAGCCTGGCCCCAGCGGGTTTGCACGATAAATGCCCATCTGCGGCGTTGCGCTCCTCGGTTTCGTATGTTGAATACGACCTTCGTCGCGCGCCTTGCATCTGGGCATTTTTCGTGCAAACGCGGCTCATGGAGAACTCAATCAGAGGTTCCTTAACCCTTCCTTTGATAAATAAAGGGTCGTCAATGAAACTGGAAGACAAGAAGCGCGTGCTCAGGGAGATGGTGGTTCACCGCCGTTTCGAGGAGCGCTGCTACCAAGCCTACATCGAGCGCAAGATCGGCGGCTTTCTGCACCTGTATCCCGGCCAGGAAGCCTGCTGCAACGGCGTGATGGAAGCCGCCCGCCCCGGCTACGACTACGTCATCACCGGCTATCGCGACCACGTGCACGCCATCAAGTGCGGCTCCGACCCCAGGGAAGTCATGGCCGAGCTGTACGGCAAGGAAACCGGCTCCTCCAAGGGACGCGGCGGCTCCATGCACATCTTCGACGTGAAGCACCGCTTCATGGGCGGCTATGCGCTGGTCGGCGGCCCCTTCCCGCTCGCCGCCGGCATCGCCAAGGGCATCCAGATGAAGGGCGGCGACGAAATCGCCATCTGTTTCCTGGGCGACGCCGCCAACAACCAGGGCACTTTCCACGAGACCATGAACATGGCGGCGCTGTACAAGTTGCCGGTGTTGTTCGTGTGCGAAAACAACCTCTACGGCATCGGCACCGCCATCGAGCGCTCGACCGCCGTGGTGCACCAGCATAAAAGGGTGTGCGGCTACGACATGGAAGCCGCCGAGACCGACGGCCAGGACATCGAAAAGGTCTACGAGGCCGCCAAAACCGCCATCAACCACGTGCGTTCCGGCAAGGGCCCCTACTTCCTCGAACTCTTGACCTACCGCTACCGCGGCCACTCCATGTCCGACTCGCGCGGCTACCGCTCGCGCGAAGAGGAGGAAATGTGGAAGCAGCGCGACCCCATCTTCATCCTGCGCGACCGCCTCATCGCCGAGAAGGCCATGACCATGGCCGACTACGAGGCGATGGAAAAGGAAGTCGACAACTACATCGAGAACGAAGTCATCAAGTTCGCGGAAGAATCGCCCGAGCCCAAGGCGGAAGAACTCGAAAAATACGTGTTCGCGGATCGCGAAAGCCAGATGCCCTGGATCACGGGCAAGGCCGCCTGACGGCCATGGCGATTGACGCCGCCGCGATTATGATCGTCGCCAATCGCCCTGATCGTCTCCCTCACCCCTGCCCTCTCCCGCAAGGGGAGAGGGGGACTGAGGAGCCGCTTCGCGGCGTTTGGATTTAACGGAGAATGACATGGCAGAAATAATGTATTGGGAAGCCCTCCAGCGCGCCCATGATGAAGAAATGGCCCGCGATCCCCTGGTGATCTGCATGGGCGAGGACATCGGCGTGGCCGGCGGCACCTACAAGGCCACCAAGGGCCTGTACGAAAAATACGGTCCGCTGCGCGTGATCGACACCCCCATTTCCGAGAACAGCTACACCGGCCTCGGCATCGGCGCCTCCTTCCTCGGCGTGCGCCCGATCATCGAACTGATGTCGGTGAACTTCGCCTGGCTGGCCATGGACCAGATGTTCAACTCCGCCGCCAAGGTGCGCTACATGTCGGGCGGCCAGCTGACCGCGCCCTGCGTGTTCCGCTCCGCCGGCGGCGCTGCGCACCAGCTCGGCGCGCAGCACTCGGCGCGCATGGAAAAGGTGTTCATGGGCATCGCCGGCCTGCGCGTGGTGACGCCGTCCAACCCCAGGCAGGCCTACGGCTTGCTGAAATCCGCGGTGCGCAGCGACGATCCGGTGTACATCAACGAGCACGAGCTGATGTACAACATGAAGGGCGACGTGCCCGACGGCGAGTACTTCCACCCGCTGGAAGGCTCCGAAGTCACCCGTTCCGGCACCGACGTCACCCTGTTCGGCTACAACATTTCCGTGCACTGGAACCTCAAGGCCGCGGAGATCCTCGACAAGCAGTACGGCATCTCCGCCGAAGTGGTGGACCTGTACTCGCTGTCGCCGCTGGACCGCGAAGGCATCAGGAAGTCGGTGTCCAAGACCCACCGCGCCGTCGTGGTGGGCGAGGAAGAAGCGCCGGTGGGCGTGTGCGCCGAAGTCATCAGCATCATCAACGAGGAATGCTTCTTCGAACTTGATGCCGCCCCGGTGCGCGTCAATTCCGCCCTGGTGCCGCAGCCCTACAACCATACGCTGGAAAAGGCCGCGATTCCGAATGCGGAAGATGTCGTGGCCGCGGTGCTGAAGCTTTTTGGAAGGGGCTAGGATCTAGGAGTTAGGGGATAGGGATGAAGGTCAACAGCTATCGCGACCTGCTAGCCTGGCAACTGGCAATGCAGTTGACCGAGAGTGTTTACAAGACCACCGCCACTTTCCCTAACAAAGAAACCTATGCACTTGCCAATCAGCTTCAAAGGGCGGCGGTTTCAATACCGTCGAACATTGCTGAAGGACATGCTCGAAGCTCGACCAAGGACTATCTGCGTTTCATCTCCATTGCCATGGGCTCGTTGGCCGAGCTTGAAACGCAGCTGGAACTGTCGGCAAGACTGGAATATATCGATCAACCAAAATTGGGCGAATTGCTCGCAATAGCGGATGAATTGGGAAGGATGCTCCAAGGTTTGCGAAAATCCTTGCAAAGCAAACTGGATTCCCTTTCCCTAGCCCCTAACTCCTAGCCCCTAACCCCTATGAATCATTACGCCATCACCATGCCCCAGCTCTCGGACACCATGACCGAGGGCGTGGTGGTCACCTGGGAAAAGCAGCCGGGCGACCGCGTCGAGCGCGGCGACATCGTGGCCACGGTGGAAACCGACAAGGCCATCATGGACGTGGAAGTGTTCAAGGCCGGCTACCTGGCCGGTCCGCTGGCCGAAGTCGGCAGCACCATTCCCGTCGGCGGCGCGCTGGGCTACATCACCGACACCGCCGGCGACATGGCGATCGCCGCCGGCGAGGTGGTGGAGGAACAGGCCCAGACCGAAATGATCCCGCACCACGCCGGCACCCCCATCGTCATGCCGCAGCTGTCCGACACCATGACCGAAGGCGTGATGGTGACCTGGGAAAAACAGCCCGGCGAAGCGATCAAGCGCGGCGACATCGTGGCCACGGTGGAAACCGACAAGGCCATCATGGACGTGGAAGTGTTCCAGGACGGCTTCCTTTCCGGCCCCATCGCCGACGTCGGCTCGGTGATCGAAGTCGGCCACCCCATGGGCTTCATCGTCTCCGACGCCGCCAAGGTCAACACCACCGGCGTCACCATGGGCGCCGACCACAAGGTCAAGGAAACCCATTCCATGAAGGCCGGCGCGGGGGAAGCCAGGCCTGCGCCCAAGGCCGCGCCGGCCAAGGCCAACGTGCCGGTTACTGCACCCAGCGCCGCTTCGGTCAAGGTCGCGCCGGCCGCACGTCCGGCCGGCCGCCAGGCCAGCCCCTATGCGCGCAAGCTGGCGGCGCAAAGCGGCGTCGATCTCGGCAAGCTCGCCGGCAGCGGCCCGGCCGGCGTGATCATCGCCGCCGACGTGGCGCGCGCGCGCCCGTCGATGAAAGAGGTCGCGCACAGCCTGCCGCAGGTCGACGTGCCGGGCGAAGGCCGCAACATGACCTCGATGGAAAAGGCGGTGAGCCACGCCATGACGGCCTCGCTCACGCTGCCGACCTTCAACGCCACCATGAACATCGACACCGGCAAGCTCACCGCCGCCGCCAAGGCGCGCAAGGTGTCGGTGACCGTGGCCATCGCCAAGGCCTGTTCGGTGGCGATGCAGAACCATCCGCGCATGAACTGGGCCTATCAGCCGGTGGACAAGCTGGTCGAGCGCAACGAGCACAATTTCGGCGTCGCGGTGAAATCCGACGACGGCGGCCTGGTCGTGCCCATCCTGCATGGCATCGAATCCAAGGGTCTGGAAGGCCTGCAGGCATCGTGGAACGACCTGGTGCCCAGGGCCCGCATCCGCAAGCTCAGCCCGGCCGAGTTCGCCAACCCCACCTTCACCATTTCCAACATGGGCATGTTCGGGGTCACGCATTTCACCGCCATCCCCACGCCCGGCATTTCCGCCATCCTGGCCATTGCCGCCAACGGCCCGCAGGGCACGCCCTTCACCATCACCGCCGACCATCGCGTGCTGAACGGCGCCGATGTGGCGGGTTATCTGGTCGACCTCAAGAACGCGATCGAGAATCCGGAAGCCTGGATTTCCGGCACGGCCGAGGAAGCCCCGCCCGTCTCGCCCATCCCCGAAGGCAACTGGGACTACCCGGTAGTCGTGATTGGCGGCGGCCCCGGCGGCGAGGACTGCGCGCGCGACCTGGCCGACCACGGCATCAAGGTCGCCATGGTGCACAACGAGCCCTTCCCCGGCGGCGAATGCCTGTGGCGCGGCTGCATCCCGTCCAAGGCCTGGCGCGCAGCGGCGGACAACATCCGCAACCGCGCGCACGATGCGGAAATGGGCGTTGACGGCACCGACCAGCCCAAACTCAACTGGGCGCAGGTCGAGAAGCACCGCCGCTGGGTGCAGCAGGCGCGCGGCGAAATGGCGCTCAAGGCCGACAAGGGCATGAAGATCAACGTCATCGAGGGCTTCGGCGAATTCGTCGATGCGCACACGCTGAAGGTCACCGCCCCCGACGGCGCGGTGAGCACGCTGACCTTCGGCGCCGCCGTCATTGCCACCGGCGCCCCGGCCTTCGTGCCGCCGATTGCCGGCGCGCGCGAGAACCTGGCTTCCGGCGGCGTGGTCACTTCCGACACCATCTGGAACCTGGCCAAGCCGCCGAAGAAAATGGCCATCGTCGGCGGCGGCGTGATCGGCGTCGAAATGGCGCAGATCTTCCGCGACTTCGGCTGCGAGATCCTCATGCTCGAGCGCAACACGCGCATCCTCGGCGAAGTCGAGGAAGAAATCGCCAAGACCCTGATCGGCCTGCTGGAAAAGGAAATCAACGTCGTCACCAACGCCTCCATCGACGGCGTTTCCGGCACGCCGGGCAAGATGCGCGTGGCCTACAAGAACGCAGCCGGCGAAGCCGCCGAGTTCAAGTGCGACGTGGTGCTGATGGCCACCGGCAAGCGCCCGGACACTTCCAGGCTCAAGCTCGACAAGGTCGGCATCGAGCTCGACGGTGCCGCGATCAAGGTGAACGGCCGCTGCCAGACCAGCGTGCCGCACATCTTTGCGGTGGGCGACGTCATCGGCGGCTACATGCTGGCGCACACCGCCGCGACCCAGGGCCGCGTGGCGGCCGACAACCTCCTGGGCCACGCCAGCGAATACGACCAGGACAAGGACTGCGCCGTTACCTTCTCGCGCCCGCAGGCGGGCTTCGTCGGCCTCACGCTGGCGCAGGCCAAGGCCCGTGGCATCGATGCGGTCGAGGCCAAGATGCCGATGAGCATCGACGCCAAGGCCATGATCACCGGCGAGCTTGACGGCATGGTCAAGCTGGTGGCGGACAAGGCCAGCGGCCGCATCATCGGCGTGCACTTCCTCGCCGACCACACCGACACCCTGATCGGCACCGGCGTGATGATGGTGGCCGGCGACATGACGCTGAACCAGGTCGCCAAGGCCATCTTCCCGCATCCGACCCAGACCGAGCTGTTCGGCGAGCTGGCCCGCCGCCTGCTGGCGCGCATGCGCCGCACCGCCAAGGCCAGGGCCTGATGGCCCCCCCCGCCCCTAACCGGGGCGGGGCATTGCCGCATGGCACAGGAAGCCCAAGCCGATCTGAACAAGGTGCTGGCTGCACTCAAGGGCCTGCATCGCGCCTTCCCCATCGAGCAGCGCCTGAAGACCCAGGCCTGCGACAGCACGCGCGAAACCTATCTTGCCGTGTTGTCGCGCTGGGTGCAGACCGCTTCCGCCCCTTCTCCGGCCGGTTTCGATGCAGAAGCACTGGACGAATTGCTGGCGCTGGACGCGATCTATCTCACCGAGAACGAGCAGGCCATCGGCGCCGCACCCTTCTGCCCGGTGGAAACCGACATCAAGCTCAGCTTCCCGCACGAAACACTGTATGCCCTGTCGGCGCTGGACGCACTGGCGCTGCCACGCCTGCTCGGCAGCGCCTGCGTGATCGAAACCCGCTGTCCGGCCAGCGGCCAGCCGATCAGTTTGCAGGTGGACGCGCAAGGCAATCCGCTTCCGTCGGAACTCGACAAGGCCATCGTCGTATTCCGCAAGGCCAGCGAGCACGTACAGCACTATTCCCATGACGTTTCCATGGGTATTCGCTTCGTCCATCCCGCTTTGCAGGGGCAATTCGCCCAATCGCTCACGCTGGCCGAGGCCGCCGCCGTAGCACACGCTTTTTACGCATTTCAGCGTAAAATATTTGCAGGCACCTTCTAGGAGAACTTCCTAGGAGGACTTCGCCAACCCCTTGCCGGGTTATCGCGGAGCGCGGTTTTGAAGGGCGGCCGAGGGGACGCAACTTAATCAAGAACCAGAGAAACAGTGGCAGAACATCCGGCAGACAGCGCGCTTGCGCAACTCGAACTCACGTTGGAAAACCACCAGCAGTGGGCGGAGTCTCTTGTCGCCGGCATTCTCGCCAACACCCCCCCTTCCGATGACAACCTCGTTCCCGGCGCGCACATGCTGTGCGACTTCGGCAAGTGGTACTACAGCCAGACCCACTCCTCCGTGCTGACCGAGCAGCCCCTGTTCACGACCCTGGAAAAGAAACACCGGGCCCTGCACGATACCGCGCGAAGACTGCTTATGGCGCCTGCAGGCACAGAAAAGGCCGAAGCCTACCGCCTGTTTTCCGGCGCTTCCAGCGACATGGCGCTGCACATCCGCAACCTGGTCCAGGCGCTGCTGACCAACGAGCTGACCACCGATGCGCTGACCGGCGTGCCCAACCGCCGCCAGATGGACGAGCAGCTGGAAGATGCCATCTACGCCGCCAACAATGTGCTGGGCGCACCGGCCTGCCTGTCGCTGGCCGACCTCGATCATTTCAAGCGCATCAACGACACCTACGGCCACGCCGTCGGCGACGAAGTGCTGAAAGCCTTCAGCCAGCTTTTGATCACCAGCATGCGCGACACCGACCGCATCTATCGCTACGGCGGCGAAGAATTCCTGATCTTCATGAACCACGTCGACCTGGAGCGCGCGGAAAGCATCCTCGACCGGTTGCGTGAAAAAATCTCGCGCTACCCCCTGCACATCGACGGACTGCCGGAACCCTTGAACATCACCGTTTCCTTCGGCATCGCCCAGGTCACCCAGGACGAAGCCCTGCGCGGTCTGATCCGGCGCGCGGACGAAGCCCTGTACCAGGCCAAGAACGGCGGACGCAACCGCGTCTGCACGGCGAACAACAGGCTCGCCGCCTAGGCGCACACATCTTCACCCAACCCGGGCCGGTTGCTCGGGTAAAATGGCGGGCTTAGCTTTTTCGCAGTACCGCCATGTCCTCGCTCAAAGAAGAAATCCGCCGCCGGCGCACATTCGCCATCATCTCGCACCCCGACGCGGGCAAGACCACGCTTACCGAAAAGCTGCTGTGGTACGGCGGCGCCATCCAGGTCGCGGGCGAGGTGCGCGCGCGCAAGGCGTCCCGCCATGCCACCTCCGACTGGATGGAACTGGAAAAGCAGCGCGGCATTTCCGTCACCTCCTCGGTCATGCAGTTTCCGTATCGGGAACACATCATCAACCTGCTCGACACCCCCGGCCACGAGGACTTCTCCGAGGACACCTATCGCACCCTCACCGCGGTGGACTCGGCGGTGATGGTGATCGACTCGGTCAACGGCGTCGAAGCGCAGACCATCAAGCTGCTGCACGTGTGCCGCATGCGCGACACCCCCATCCTCACCTTCATCAACAAGCTCGACCGCGAGGGCAAGTCGCCAATTGAATTATTGGACGAGATCGAATCGGTGCTGGAAATGCAGTGCGCGCCGATGACCTGGCCCATCGGCATGGGCAAGCGCTTCCGCGGCGTGTATCACCTGTACGACGACACCGTGCTGGTGTTCGATCCGCAGGCCGAGAAAGGCACGGGCGAGATCATCGACGGCCTCGACAACCCCAGGCTGGACGAGCGCATCGGCGAACAGGCCGACGAGCTGCGTCTCGAAGTGGAACTGGTGCGCGGCGCCTCCCACGCTTTCGAGCGCGAAGCCTATCTCACCGGCAAACAGACACCGGTATTCTTCGGCTCCGCGGTGAACAACTTCGGCGTGCAGATGCTGCTCGACGCCATCGTCGACCTCTCGCCCGGGCCGCAGCCGCGCCCGACAGAGTCAAGGGAGGTGCAGCCCGACGATGCCAAGTTCTCCGGCTTCGTGTTCAAGATCCAGGCCAACATGGACCCGCGCCACCGCGACCGCATCGCCTTCGTGCGCGTGTGTTCCGGCCGCTTCGACCGCGGCATGAAGATAAAACAGATTTCCACCGGCAAGACCCTGGCGGTCAACAACGCCATCACCTTCATGGCGCAGGACCGCAATACGGCGGAAGAAGCCTATGCCGGCGACATCATCGGCATTCCCAACCACGGCACCATCCGCCTGGGCGACACCTTCTCCGAGGGCGAAGCGCTCAAGTTCACCGGCATCCCCTCGTTCGCGCCGGAGCTGTTCCGCAAGGCGCGCATCAGGAATCCGCTCAAGATGAAGCAGCTGCAGAAGGGCCTGCAGCAACTTGCCGAGGAAGGCGCCACCCAGCTGTTCAAGCCGCTCGCCACCAACGACCTCATCCTCGGCGCGGTCGGCGCGCTGCAGTTCGACGTGGTCGCGCACCGCCTGGAAAACGAGTACGACGTGGACGTCGCCTTCGAACCTTGCGAATATGCCACCGCGCGCTGGCTCAGGGGCAGCGACGCCGACCTCAGGCAGCTCACCGACAAGTACGGCTACAACGTCGCGCTGGACGGCGCCGAGGAATACGTCTACCTCGCCCCCAACCGCGTCAACCTGCAACTTACCCAGGAACGCTTTCCTGACGTAAGATTCCTCGAAACCCGCGAAATCTACTGACCTGCAACGCATGGACAAAAATACTGAACAATGAGGACAAGAGGACAGGAGGAAAACCCTTTCATTCCTCCTCCTGTCCTCTTTGTGAAAATTTAGCCCACCCAATGTTTCCCTACTCACTGCTGCGTCCTGCCCTGTTCGCGCTCGACCCCGAAACCGCGCACGAGCTCACCATCGCGGCGCTGGCCAAGGCCGGGCCGCTGGCGGGGCTGGGCTGCGGGAAAACCGCCGGCCGCGAAGTCGAAGTCATGGGGCTGAAATTCCCCAATCCGGTCGGGCTGGCCGCAGGCCTCGACAAGAACGGCGAGGCCATCGACGGACTCGCCGCGCTCGGCTTCGGCTTCATCGAAATCGGCACCGTCACCCCGCGTCCGCAGCCAGGCAACCCCAGGCCGCGCATGTTCCGCCTGCCCGAAGCCAGCGCCATCATCAACCGCATGGGCTTCAACAACCACGGCGTGGCGGCGCTGGTGGAAAACGTCAAGCGCGCGAAATACAAGGGCATCCTCGGCATCAATATTGGAAAAAATGCCGACACCCCGATCGAGCGCGCGGCCGAGGATTATCTGGCCTGCCTCTCTGCCGTGTACACGCACGCGAGCTACGTCACGGTCAACATCTCCTCGCCCAATACCAGGAACCTGCGCGATCTGCAAAGCGCGGATGCGCTGGGTGCGCTGCTGGCACAATTGAAGCAGCGCCAGCAGGAACTGGCCCAGACGCACGGCCGCTACGTGCCCATTGCGCTGAAGATCGCGCCCGATCTGGAAAACGAACAGATCGCCGCCATTGCCGAGCTGCTGCGCCGCCACCGCATGGACGCGGTGATCGCCACCAACACCACGCTCGCGCGCGGCCAGGTGGCCCACCTGAAATACGGCAACGAAACCGGCGGCCTCTCCGGCACGCCGGTGCGCGAGAAGTCCACCATCGTCATCCGCGAGCTGGCCCGCCTGTTGCAGGACGAAGTGCCCATCATCGGCGTGGGCGGCATTCTCTCAGGCGCCGATGCCCGCGAAAAGATTTCCGCTGGCGCAAAGCTGGTTCAGGTCTACACTGGGCTCATCTACCGCGGGCCGGAACTTGTCCGCGAGTGTATACAGGCATTGAAATAGCCCGAAACACAAGGGAGAACAATAATAAGCGCTGCGCAAAAAACCGGCCTGCCCGCCCTCACCCTGGGGGCGATCGGCGTGGTCTTCGGCGACATCGGCACCAGCCCGCTCTATGCCGTCAAGGAAGTCTTCCATGAAAGCCACGGCATCGGCGTCAGCGAAGCCAACGTGCTGGGCATGCTGTCGCTGGTGTTCTGGGCGCTGATGCTGGTGGTGTCGCTGAAATACGTGCTGTTCATCATGCGCGCCGACAACCGCGGCGAAGGCGGCATCATGGCGCTGATCGCGCTGGCCCAGCAGGCCACGCACAAGCGGCCGGAACTGAAATGGGCCTTCCTCACCCTGGGCGTGTTCGGCGCCGCGCTGTTCTACGGCGACGGCATCATCACCCCGGCCATCTCCGTGCTCTCCGCCGTGGAAGGCCTGGAGTTCGCCGCCCCCGGCCTGCACGTCTTCATCATCCCGCTCGCGCTTTTCATCCTGACCGGGCTGTTCGTGGTGCAGCGCTGGGGCACCGGCAATGTCGGCCGCTTCTTCGGCCCCGTCATGCTGGTCTGGTTCCTCACCCTGGCCGCGCTGGGCATCAAGGAAATCGTGCACAACCCGCAGGTTCTGTGGGCGCTCAATCCTCAATACGCAGTGATGTTCTTCGTGCACAACCAGCTGGCCGGTTTCCTCGCCCTGGGCTCGGTGGTGCTGGCGGTGACCGGCGCCGAAGCCCTGTATGCGGACATGGGGCATTTCGGCAAGCAGGCGATCCGCACGGCCTGGGTGGGACTCACCCTGCCGGCCCTGCTGCTCAACTACTTTGGCCAGGGCGCGCTGGTGCTGCGCAACCCTGCCGCGATCGAAAATCCCTTCTACCTGCTGGCGCCCGAGGGCACGATCTACCTGCTCATCGGGCTGGCCACCCTCGCCACCATCATCGCCTCGCAGGCGGTGATCTCCGGCGCCTACTCCATCACCCGCCAGGCCATCCAACTCGGCTACCTGCCGCGCATGCGCATCATCCACACTTCCAGCCGCGAGATCGGCCAGGTCTACATCCCCTTCATCAACACCGCGCTGGCCATCGGCGTGGCCGGGCTGGTGCTGGGCCTGCAGAATTCTTCCAACCTCGCCGCCGCCTACGGCATCGCCGTCACCGGCACCATGGCCATCGACACCCTGCTCGCCTCGCTGGTGGCCTATTCGCTGTGGAAGAAGAACCTCTGGGCGGTCATCGCGCTGGGCGCCTTCTTCCTCGCCATCGACCTCGCCTTCTTTGCCGCCAACCTGCCAAAGGTGCCGCACGGCGGCTGGTTCCCGCTGGTAGTCGGCGCGCTGGTGTTCAGCCTGCTCGCCACCTGGAAAAAAGGCCGCGGCCTGCTGCAGAAAAAGCAGGCCGATGAAACCCTGCCGCTCGCCCCTTTCCTGGAAAGCCTGATGGCGCACCCGCCGCAGCGCGTGTCCGGCACCGCGGTGTTCCTCACCACCAGCCATTCCAGCGTGCCGCATGCGCTGCTGCACAACCTCATCCACAACAAGGTGCTGCACGAGCGCGTGATCTTCCTCACCGTCCTCACCGAGGAAGTACCCTTCGTGCCCGACATCGACCAGATCGAACTCACCGACCTCGGCCACGGCGCCTGGCGCATGATCGTGCGCTACGGCTTCAAGGACGAGCCCGACATCCCGCTGGCGTTGTCGCGCTGCGAAGCGCGCGGCCTGCCCTTCGCCATGATGGAAACCTCGTTCTTCCTCAACCGCGAAACCGTGCTGCCGGCCAAGCTGCCCGGCATGGCGCTGTGGCGCGAGCGGCTGTTCGCGTGGATGAACCGCAGCGCCTCCACCGCCATGGAATTCTTCAAGCTGCCGCCCAACCGCGTGATCGAGCTGGGCACGCAGGTGGAGATCTAGCTGCGCCTGATTGCCGTCGATGTGTATAAGAATCGCGATTTTTTATGCATATCCCGGATGACATGTATAAAAACCGCACGCATCGATACGTCGGTTAAACGCAACAGTGCCCCCCGCCAATTCCATAGGCACCGCCATAACGTGCTACTTTTTAGCACGATCGTGCTAAATTCTAGCAATGTCTATTGCGAGCGCCCTCTTTAGCGACAGCCAGGCCAAGGTTCTGCGCTGGCTTTTTGGCCATCCTGAACGCAGCTTCCATCTTAGCGAACTGCGCCGTCTGACCGGCCTGGCGAGCGCTTCGCTGCAACGGGAACTGAACCGGCTGGCCAAGGCCGGTCTGATCCACAGCGAGCGGGCCGGCAACCTGCGCCGCTTTCAGGCCAACCCGCAAAGCCCGGTATTCGACGAGCTCAGCGCACTTGTTCGCAAGACCCTGGGCGTCGAGCCCATGCTGCGGGAAGCCCTGCATCCCCTGGAACCCCGCCTGCAAACTGCCTTCGTTTACGGTTCCGTGGCCAGGCAGACCGACACCGCGCAAAGCGACATCGATCTCATGCTCGTCGGCAAGCAACTGCGGCTGGCCGACGTGCTCGATCTGCTGGTACCTCTGGAAGCCGAACTCGGCCGCAAGATCAACCCCACCTGCTACACGCCCGCCGAATTCGAACGCCGCCGCGCGGAGCCCGACTCCTTCGTCAACCGCGTGCTCGCGCAACCCGTCCTGCCGCTGATAGGAAACATCCGTGAACAAAGCCGCGCTGGATAACCTGGCGCGCATCGGGCAAATCAAGCCCGAGCCGCGCAACGAGGCGGAAGTCCGGCGCATGCTGGCCATGGCGCGCACTCGGCTCGATGACGCCCGGCTCGACAAGCTTTCGCCCGAAGGCCGCTTCACCAGCGCCTACAACGCCGCCCATGCTGCCGCCCTGGCCGCGCTGCGCTGGCACGGCTACCGCAGCGAAAACCGCTACACCGTCTTCCAGTGCCTGGAGCACACGCTCGGCTGGCAGGCCGCACGCTGGCGCGTCCTCGACGCCGCGCATCGCAAGCGCAACCTGGCCGAGTACGAAGGCTTTCTGGAAGTGGAGGAATCCGACATCGCCGAATTGTGCGAGCTTGTGTCAGACTTGATCCAGGACGTGACCGCGCTGACGAACCCATAAGCCGAAAAACCGGACAAGAACAACACAACCATGCCCGCCCCCGCCGAACTCCACGACCTCGTCGCCCGCTTCCGCGAGCAGCATGCGGACTACAAGCGCGGCGCCTACAACGAAACCCAGCTCAGGCGCGACTTCCTCGACCCCTTGTTCGCGCTGCTGGGCTGGGACGTGGACAACCGCGGCGGCTATGCCGAGAGCTTCCGCGAAGTCGTGCACGAGGACGCCGTCAAGGTCGGCGGCATGACCAAGGCGCCGGACTATTCCTTCCGCATCGGCGGGCGGCGCCTGTTCTTCCTCGAAGCCAAGAAACCCGCCATCCACATCAAGGAAGAAATCCCGCCCGCCTACCAGCTGCGCCGCTATGCCTGGTCGGCCGGCCTGCAACTGTCCATCCTCTCCGACTTCGAGGAGTTCGCGGTCTACGACGGCAGCATCAAGCCCGGCCCCAGGGACAAGCCCGCCAAGGCACGCGTGTTCTACTGCACTTATGAGGAATACGCCGATCGCTGGGACGAGATCGCCGCGCTGTTCTCCAAGGAAGCCGTGCTCAAGGGCGGCATCGACCGCTTTGCCAGGAAACTGCCCGGCCGCCGCGGCACCGCCACCGTGGACGCCGAATTCCTCGCCCAGATCGAGCACTGGCGCGACCTGCTGGCGCGCAACATCGCGCTCCGCAACGACCTCGACGTGCACGCGCTCAACCATGCCGTGCAGGCCACCATAGACCGCATCGTCTTCCTGCGCATTTGCGAAGACCGCGGCATCGAGAACGAAGGGCGCCTGCTCGCGCTCACCAACGGCAGCGGCATCTACGCCCGGCTGACCCAGCTGTTCCGCGACGCCGACGACCGCTACAACTCCGGCCTGTTCCACTTCAGGAACGAAAAGAACCGCGCCGGCGAGCCCGACGCCTACACCCTCGAGCTTGCCATCGACGACAAGCCGCTCAAGGACATCATCCGCGGCCTGTACTACCCCGAGTCGCCCTACGAATTCGCCGTGCTGCCCGCCGACATCCTCGGCCAGGTGTACGAGCGCTTCCTCGGCAAGGTCATCCGCCTCACCGGCGGGGGACAAGCGAAGGTCGAGGAAAAACCCGAGGTCAAGAAGGCCGGCGGCGTCTACTACACCCCCACCTACATCGTCGACTACATCGTGCGCCAGACCGTGGGCCGCCTGCTGGAAGGCAAGAACCCGAAGCAGGCCGAAAAGCTGCGCATCTGCGACCCCGCCTGCGGCAGCGGCTCCTTCCTCATCGGCGCCTACCAGCACCTGCTCGACTGGCACCTCAAGTGGTATGCGGAAAACGACCCGCAAAAGCACGCCAGTGGCAAGAGCCCGAAGCTGCGCCAGAGCCACGACGGCTGGCGCCTGACCGTGGCCGAAAGAAAGCGCATCCTCATCAACAACATCTACGGCGTGGACATCGACGCCCAGGCCGTGGAAGTGACGAAACTCTCATTGCTGCTGAAAGTGCTGGAAGGCGAAACCGGCGAGACGCTGGGCCTCGCGCAGATGAAGCTGTTCCACGAGCGCGCCCTGCCCAACCTCGACGCCAACATCCTGTGCGGCAACTCGCTGATCGGCACCGACTTCTACGACGGCCGCCTCGACCTCGACGAGGAAGAGCGCCGCCGCATCAACGCCTTCGACTGGGAAGCGGGATTTCCCGAAGTGTTCAAGGCCGGGGGCTTCGATGCGGTGATTGGGAATCCGCCGTATTTGAACATTGATGATGTTTGGGGAAAAGGCGATACACGTCTACAAGCTGTAAAGGCTAGATTCTCTGAGGTATACAACGATAAAACTGACATTCTCTTTTACTTTCTGACTAGAGCTATTCAGCTTTCTCATGGCTATGTTAGTTTCATCGTTTCTCGAGCTTTTCTAGAGGCATACAAAGCGGACAAGCTAAGAGCTTGGTTACTTCGAAACTCAGCCATACAAGAAATCGTCGACTTCCAGAACCATCATGTCTTCAAAGGAGTTGGCATAACTACTGCCATTGTAAATTTCCACAAGAAACAAAAGTCTGGCCGCTTCAAGGTATATCAACTCAAAAAAAATATTGCAGGCAATGAACTTGCAGAAGCGCTGAACAGCAAACAGGACTTCACTCAGCTTGTCGTTAGCCAAACTTCCCTAAGCGAAAAACCTTGGGCGTTTGTCTCTGGTGCCGTAGGCATTCTCAATAAAAAGATCGACGCTTCAGGTTCGTCTCTAGACCAAGTTTTGCTTATTGGGCAAGGCATGCAGACAGGCTGCAACTCTGTATTTGGAAAACGAACTATTGATGAGATACGAACCTGGAAACTACCTACGACTTACTATTATCTTCGAGCAAGTAATTCAGATATCCAAAGATACAGAATTAAAGAACGTGGTGAATATTTGCTCTATTTAGAACATGCAAATCACTTTAAAGACTTGCCACGTGGTGTGCAAACACATTTGCTTGCAAATCAGTCTGCGTTAAAAGAACGTGCTGCTTTCAAGCGGGGAAACTGCTCATGGTGGCAATACACTTGGCCCTTGCACAAGGAATGGTATTCACGTCCAAAAATATTGTGTCCGTATCTTGCCCCCAATAATAGATTCGCCCTGGACAGTGCGCGTCGTTATATTGGCCTGACTGATACTACAGTGCTCGTTGACAATGGCCAGCCCGAGAGCATGCTTTATCTGTTGGGTCTGCTCAATTCTAAATTGCTCACATTTCGTTTTAAGAGCATCGGCAAGCTTAAAAGCGGTGGGATTCTTGAGTACTTCTGGAATAGTCTTTCAAGATTACCTATTCGCCGGATCAACTTTAAAAAGGAAACTGACCGCGCCCGCCACGACAAGATGGTCAAGCTGGTCGAATCCATGCTCAAGCTGCACGAGCAGCTCGCCGCCGCGAAGTCCGCGCACGACAAGACCCTGGTCCAGCGCCAGATCGACGCCACCGACCGCCAGATCGACGCGCTGGTGTACGAGCTTTACGGGCTGAACGAAGAGGAAATCCGCATCGTGGAAGGGGGCGAGGCGTGAAGACAACGAGCCCCGGCGGGGCATGGCACCCCAGGTTTGGGTGTTGCTTTTTAAACTGGATCGCCGCGCTTCGCTCGCGATGACGGCATTGCGGCGCTGCGCTGCATTGATCATCTAAACTGAAGCCAACAAGAACGGAAAAGGGCCAAACATGCTGATCGGCGTCCCCAAGGAAATCAAGAATCACGAATACCGCGTGGCGATGACACCGGACGGCGTGCGCGCGCTGGTCGCGGCAGGCCATTCGGTGCGGGTGCAGGCCGGGGCCGGTGCGGCCATCGGCTTTGCCGATGCGGCCTACCGCGAGGCGGGGGCGGAGATCGCGGACTCGGCCGCCGAGGTCTGGCGTGCCGGACTGGTGGTCAAGGTGAAGGAGCCGCAGGCTTCGGAAGCGCCGCTTCTGCAAACGGGCCAGCTGCTGTTCTGCTACCTGCATCTGGCCGCCGAAGCGAAGCTCGCAAAAACCCTGATCGAGAAAAACGTCACCGCCATCGGCTACGAGACGGTGACCGAGGCCGGCGGCGGCTTTCCGCTGTTGCGGCCGATGTCGGAAATCGCCGGGCGCATGGCGCCGCAGATGGGGGCGCTGGGCCTGATGCTGCCCTACGGCGGCAATGGCACCCTGGTTGCGGGCGTGCCCGGGGTGTGGCCGGCGCGCATCACCGTCATCGGCGGCGGCTCGGTGGGCATGAACGCAGTGCGCGCAGCCGTCGGCCTGGGCGCGCAGGTGCGGTTGCTGGACCGCGGCGCGGAAAAGCTGCGCCGTGCCGACGAGCTTTACGGGGCGCGCTGCGAAACCGCCTTCGCCACGCCTGGCGAGATGGCGCGCGCGGTCGCCGATGCTGACGTCGTCATCGGCGCGGCCATGGTGGCGGGGCGCCGCGCGCCGCACATCCTGACTCGCGAGCATCTGCGGTCCATGCGGCCGGGCTCGGTGCTGGTCGACGTGTCCATCGACCAGGGCGGCATCGCCGAGACCTCGCGCCCCACCACGCACAGCGAGCCGTTCTACGTCGAGGAAGGGGTGGTGCACTACTGCGTGACCAACATGCCCGGCGCGGTGGCGCGCACCGCCACGCTGGCGCTGGCCCAGGCGACGCTGCCCTTCGTGCTGGCGCTGGCAGAAAAGGGCATGAACGCGACCGAGGAAGACCCGCACCTGGGCAAGGGGTTGCAGATACGCGACGGCAAAATCGTCTATCCGGGGCTGGCGGAGGACATCAGACTGTAGCTCGATTCGCAACCCTCCCGCCAACAGGGGAAGCCAAGGGGGGGCGCAATTCCACCCTCCTTCTACGGTTGAATCCGGCGCGCCCAGGCGGGATAATTCGGATACTTGTCTCTGCTGAACGGCACACCTTGGAACATTACCTCCTTCTTCTCATCGGCACGGTGTTCGTGAACAACATCGTCATGTCCAAGATTCTTGGGCTGTGTCCCTTCATGGGCGTGTCGAAGAAGCTGGAAACCTCGATTTCCATGGGGCTGGCCACCACCTTCGTGCTGACCCTGGCCTCGGGCACGTCCTATCTCATCAACGAATACCTGCTCGGCACCGATCTCTTCTACCTGCGCACGCTGTCCTTCATCGTGGTCATCGCGGGCATCGTGCAGTTCACGGAAATGTTCATCCACAAGACGAGCCCGGTGCTGTACCAGGTGCTGGGCATCTACCTGCCGCTCATCACCACCAATTGCGCGGTGCTGGGCATTCCGCTGCTCAATGCCCAGGCGCAGCACAATTTCGTCGAGTCGCTGCTGTTCGGCGCCGGCGGGGCCATCGGCTTCACCCTGGTGCTGGTGCTGTTCGCGGGCATCCGCGAGCGCATGGAAGCGGCCGACGTGCCAAAAATCTTTCAGGGCACCAGCATCGCCATGATCACCGCCGGACTGATGAGCCTGGCCTTCATGGGCTTTTCCGGTCTGGTCAAGCTCTGATGTTGACCGCCATCCTCGTCATGGCGGGCATCGCCGTCGCACTGGGTGCGGTGCTGGGCTTCGCCGCGCTCAGATACAAGGTCGAGGGCGACCCGCTGGTGGAAAAGATCGACGCCATCCTGCCGCAGACCCAGTGTGGTCAGTGCGGCTTTCCGGGCTGCCGTCCCTATGCCGAAGCCATCGCCAGGGGCGAGGCCGACATCAATCAGTGCCCGCCGGGCGGCGAGGAGGGCGTCAAAAAGCTGGCAGAACTGCTGGGGGTGGAAGCCAAGCCGCTGGACGAGACCCATGGCGTGACCAAGCCCAAGTCCGTGGCCTACATCGACGAGGCCCTGTGCATCGGCTGCACCCTGTGCATCCAGGCCTGCCCGGTCGACGCCATCCTCGGCGCCGCCAAGCAGATGCACACCATCATCGCCTCCGAATGCACGGGCTGCGAACTGTGCGTGGCACCCTGTCCGGTGAACTGCATTTCCATGGTGCCACTGAAGGAAGACCTCGGCAGCTGGAAATGGAAATACCCGGTGTTCAGGCTCAGGCAGGCGACATGATGGAACTGCAGCGTTTTCCCGGCGGCATCCACCCTGAAGAGCACAAGCAGGAGTCCTCTTCGCGCCCCATCCACGCCGCCTTCGTTCCGAAAAAGCTGGTCGTCCCGATGCGCCAACATATCGGCCAGCCATCCAAGCCCATCGTCAAGGTCGGCGACCGTGTGCTCAAAGGGCAGATGATCGCCGAAGCGGACGGCTACGTATCCGTTGCCATGCATGCACCCTCTTCCGGTATCGTGACCGAGATCGGTCTTGCCGCCGTGCCGCATCCTTCGGGCCTGCCGGACCTGTGCATCACCCTTTCCACGGACGGACGGGACGAGTGGGCGGCGCGCACGCCCATAGACTGGCGCAACACCGATCCGGCCGCGCTGCGCGGCCATGTGCGCGAACTCGGCATCGCCGGCCTGGGGGGGGCGGTGTTCCCCAGTTCCATCAAGCTCGACCCCGCGGGCGGGCCGCCCATCCACACGCTGATCCTCAACGGCGGCGAATGCGAGCCGTGGATCACCTGCGACGACCGGCTGATGCGCGAGCGCGCCGAGGATATCCTGGAAGGCGCGCGCATCATGCAGCACCTGCTCGGCGCGGAAAAGCTGATCGCCGGCATCGAAGACAACAAGCCGGAAGCCATCGCCGCCATGCGCGCGGCAGCGGAAAGGCTCGGCCTGGCGATCGAGATCGCGGCCATGCCGACGCTCTATCCCGGCGGCGGCGGCAAGCAGATCACCAAGACGCTGACCGGCCTCGACACCCCATCCGGCGGGCGCACCACCGATGTCGGCGTGCAGGTGTTCAACATGGGCACGAGCTACGCATTGGCGCGCGCCATCCTGCACGGCGAGCCGCTGATCTCGCGCATCGTTACGGTCACCGGCCATGTGCTGCAGCCGCAAAATTTCGAGGTGCTCATCGGCACGCCGATCAGCGAGCTCCTGCTGCACGCGGGCGAGCGCGACGGCACCACCGGCGTCATCATGGGCGGCCCCATGATGGGATTCGACGTGCCGGACATGGACGTGCCGGTGGTCAAGGCCACCAACTGCGTGCTGGCGAAATCGAAGGAACTGTTCCCGCCCAAGCCGCGCGAGCTGCCCTGCATCCGCTGCACCCAGTGCGTGCCGGTATGCCCGGCCGAACTGCAGCCGCAGCAACTGTACTGGTTCGCACGCGCCAGGGACCTCGGCCGCGCGCAGGAATACCACCTGTTCGACTGCATCGAGTGCGGCTGTTGCAGCTATGTCTGCCCCAGCCACATCCCGCTGGTTGACTATTACCGCTTTGCCAAGAGCGAAATCTGGGCGCGCGAGAAGGAAAAACGGCTGTCCGACATCGCACGCGAGCGCCACGAATTCCGCCTGTTCCGGCAGGAGCGCGAGAAAAAGGAAAAGGCCGAGCGCCTCGCCGCCAAGGCCCAGACCAAGAGAGCCGAAGCGCCTGCACCGGGCGATGCCGAGCAGGACGCCAAGAAAAAGCTGATCCGGGAAGCGCTCGCCCGCGCCCAGGCCAGGAAGGCCGCAGTGACGCCGAAGAACACCGACAACCTGCCGCCCGAGAAGCAGGCGGAAATCGCCGAGATCGAGGCGCGGCGGGCTAAAATCGTCGAAATTGCCAAGCAGCCGGTTGAGCCGGAGCAACATTGAGCCTGGAAAACACCAGATGAACCACAGAGGCACAGAGACACCGAGAAAAGCGATCACAGGCAGGTCAAGGGAGGAAATGAGAGGGACAGCCTTTTATCCCTCCCTTCCCTCCTTAGTTAAACGAATTTTGTTTTCTCTGTGCCTCCGTGTCTCCGTGGTAAAGACTTTTGGATTGAATAAGCTTTCCGCATGACCGCTTCCGCCCATATCCTGAAAGACAGCAACAGCGTCACCCGCGTCATGCTGCTGGTGCTGGCCTGCCTGCTGCCGGGCATCCTGACTTACGCGTGGCACTTCGGCTGGGGCATCGTCATCAACCTGGCCTGGGCTTCCATTCTGGCATTGGCGCTGGAGGCGTTCGCCCTCAGGCTGCGCGGCTATCCGCTCAAGCCCTTTCTTTCGGACGGCAGCGCGGTTGTCACCGCCTGGCTGCTGGCGCTTTCGCTGCCGCCGCTGGCGCCATGGTGGCTCATGCTGGTCGGCATGGTCTTCGCCATCGGCGTAGCCAAGCATCTGTACGGCGGGCTGGGGCAGAACATTTTCAACCCGGCCATGGTCGGCTTTGCCGTGCTCATCATTTCCTTTCCGGCGCAGATGACGCAGTGGGCGGCGCCGCTGGCGCTGGCCGCGCAGCCGCTGAGCTTCGGCGACAGCCTGGCCTACATTTTCGGCGGCGGGCTGCCGCCGGGGGTCGCGCTTGATGCCGTGGTCTCCGCCACCCCGCTGGACACCGTGCGCACCGGTCTTTTGCAGCAGCACACGCTAGGCGAGATCCATGCCGCAAGTTCCATTTTCGGCGGCATCGGCGGCGTGGGCGGCGAGTGGGTGGCCGCGGCCTATCTCGCCGGCGGCATCGCGCTGTGGGCATTCCGCATCGTGCCCTGGCAGGTGCCGGTGGCTTTCCTCGCCGGCATCTGGCTGACCGCCGGTTTCCTGCACTGGGCGGATGCCGGGCGCTACGCCGCGCCCTGGTTCCAGATCGCCACCCCCAGCGCCATGCTGGGCGCGTTCTTCATCGCCACCGATCCGGTATCCGGCGCCACCACGCCGCGCGGCCGCATCATCTTCGGCCTCGGCGCGGGCTTCCTCACCGTCATCATCCGCGTGTTCGGCGGCTATCCGGACGGCGTGGCCTTCGCCATCCTGCTCATGAACCTGTGCGTGCCACTGATCGACGCCTATACCCAGCCGCCGGTGTTCGGCGCGACGAGGAAGAAATGAAGCCCCTGTTGCAGAACGCGCTGCGCACCAGCGCCATCCTGTTCCTGTTCGCCCTCGTCGGCACGGCGCTGCTCGCCTATACCTACCGCAACACCCACGGCATCATCGAAAAAAGCGCACAGGAGGAAAAGCTGGCACTGATCAACCAGGTGCTGCCAAGGCGGCTGTACGACAACGACCTGCTCGCCGCCTGGCGCGAGCTGCCGGCCCACGCCATGCTGGGCACGCGCAAGCCCTCCGGCATGTGGCTCGCCACCATGGATGGCAAACCGGTCGGCGTGGTGCTGGAGGCCATTGCGCCCGAAGGCTACAGCGGCGACATCAGCCTGTTGGTCGGCATCGATGCGAATGGCGTGCTGACGGGGGTGCGCGTCGTGCAGCACAAGGAAACGCCGGGGCTCGGCGACTACATCCAGCTGACGAAAAGCGACTGGGTCCTGCAATTCGCCGGCAAGACCTACGACCCCGACCAGAACAGCCGCTGGAAAGTGAAAAAGGATGGTGGCAACTTCGATTCGCGCGCAGGCGCCACCATCACGCCGCGCGCCATCGTCAAGGCCGTGCGCGAAGCGCTAAAATATTTCCAGATTCATCGCGAAACGCTTTTGCAGCCGATCGAAACCAGGAAGCCATGATCAGCAAACAGGAATTCTCCGCCCTCGCCCACAACGGCCTGTGGAAGCAGAACCCCGGCGTGGTCCAGCTGCTGGGCCTGTGCCCGCTGCTGGCCATCAGCAACAACGTGGTCAATGCGCTGTCGCTGGGGCTGGCCACGGTGTTCGTCATGGCCGCCTCCAGCCTGGCGGTGTCGGGCGTGCGAAATTTCGTGCCGCATGAAATCCGCATTCCCGTCTTCATCCTCATCATCGCCGCGCTGGTCACCATCATCGACCTGGCGCTGAACGCCTTCGCCCATCCGCTCTACCTGGTGCTCGGCATCTTCATTCCGCTGATCACCACCAATTGCATCGTGCTGGCGCGCGCCGACGCCTATGCCTCCAAGAATCACCCGCTGCTCAGTACGCTAGACGGTGCGCTGATGGGCCTGGGCCTGACCCTGGTGCTGGTCGTGCTGGGCGCTGCACGCGAACTCGCCGGCCAGGGCACCCTGCTGTCCGGCATCGACCTTGCCTTGGGGCCGGCCGCGAAAGGCTGGGTCATCACCGTGCTGCCGGACTACAAGGGCTTCCTGCTCGCCATCCTGCCGCCCGGCGCCTTCATCGGTTTGGGACTGCTGATCGCGGCCCGCAACTGGCTGGACCAGCGCGCCCAGCGGCGCGCACAGCAGGCCGCACGCTCCGCTGTCGCGCAGCCGGCATGAAAATCCGCGGCAAGGCGCCGCGCAAGCCGCGCAATCCATTGGTCGTCCTGGTCAAGCAGCGCAAGGCCGGCAGCCACGCGCCGACGGCCAAGGTGCAGCGGCTGCGCGAGAAGCACAAGCTGAGAAAATCGCTCAAACAGGAACAATGACAAAAAACACTTCGAACAAGGAGGACAAGAGGACAGGAGGAGAAACCAAGCCTTATCCCTCTTGTCCTCATGTCCTCTTTGTTAAGGTTTGTCTTGCCTGAACATCATGAACAACGCCAAACGCGCCGAGATTTTCCGCCGCCTACGGGCGATCGACCCGCACCCAAGCACCGAACTCGAATACAGCACCCCATTCGAACTACTGGTCGCGGTCGTGCTGTCGGCGCAGGCTACCGACAAGGGCGTGAACCAGGCCACGCGCCGCCTGTTCCCGGCGGCCAACACGCCGCAAAGGATTCTTGCCTTGGGCGAGGAAGGCCTGCGCGACCATGTCAAGACCATCGGCCTGTATCAGAGCAAGGCCAGGCACATCATCCAGGCCTGCAGAATCCTCATCGACGAGCATGGCGGGGAAGTGCCCGCCACGCGCGAGGCGCTGGAGAAATTGCCTGGCGTTGGGCGCAAGACCGCCAACGTCATCCTCAACGTGGCTTTCGGCCAGCCCACCATGGCGGTGGATACCCATATCTTTCGCGTTTCCAATCGCACCGGGCTGGCGCCCGGCAAGACCCCGCTCGAGGTGGAAAAGAAGCTGCTCAAATGTGTGCCCGCCGAATTCATGCAGCACGCGCACCACTGGCTGATCCTGCACGGACGCTATACCTGCGTCGCGCGCAAGCCCAAATGCGGCGAGTGCGCAATCGCCGATCTGTGCGATTACAAGGGCAAGAATGTTTAATCCGAGCAGGGATCAGGTAAGGCAGTTTTTCTTTGCCGTCTGGAGCAAATACCGGAAACAGCTGCCGCTGGAAGGCGCCGAGACGCTCGCCCTGCCGGTCATCCTGCAGCATCCCGAATACCACGCCATGCTGGACCAGCCTGGACCTTATCTGGATCGCGACTACCCGCCGGAATTCGGCGAGACCAATCCCTTCCTGCATCTTTCCATGCACCTTTCCCTGGCCGAGCAGGCTTCCATCGATCAGCCGTCCGGCATCCGCGAGCGCCTGGATCGTCTCGCCGCCAGGCTGGGCGACCGCATGGCCGCCGAACACGCCGCCATGGACTGCCTGGCGGAAATGATCTGGCAGGCGCAGCGCCTGGGATCGCCCTACGACCCGGCCCTGTACCTGGACTGCCTGGAGCGCAAGGCGGGATAGTCACCAAACGGAAACATGGCGGTAGAAAAATGGCAATACCGAGAACCGCCATGATGCCGATACTGCTGACCGCCCTGTTGCTCGCCCTGCTTCCCGGCATGTGCTCCGGAGGAACAGCTGCGGCCGCGGAACCGCCCGTACCCGTCGTCCAGGTCGAGAACCGCGACGGCATCGTGGTGCTGAACCTCCGCTACAGGGTTCCGGTCTCGCCTGCCGAAGCCTGGGACGTGCTGACGGATTTCGAGAACATGCCCGCCTTCATCCCCAATCTCGATTCCAGCAGGGTCCTGCTGCGCAACGGCAGCCTCATCCACCTCGAACAGAAAGGCCGCCTGCGCATCGGCATGCTGCCCATTTCCTACGAGTCCACCCGGCAGCTCGAAACCATCCCCTATCAGTCCATACGCGCGCATTCCCTGCCAGGCAATACGCGCATGGAGAGCCTGATGCTGCTGACTCGCGACGAGGAAGGCACTCTCATCTCCTATCACGTCACGGCCGAACCCGACCTCCCGGTGCCGACCGGCCTGGTCAGTTCCTACATCAGCGGCATGCTGGAAAGCCAGTTCAAGGCCATGGGGCGGGAAATGATGCGCCGCACGCAGTTGCGCAGGCTTGGCAGAAGCGATGTTCCCGACGGGGCGCCGGAGCGGGCCGGGGGTAAAACCAGGCAAGGCACCTAGCCCGGACATTTTCACCGGGTGGCTGGGATGATGGCGAGGCAGTTTGCCAGCGGACCTGCGTTGCGCTCAGATCTGCGCCTCTCGCCAAGCCGCCGGGGGCAATGCCATGGCAGCATGCAGATCGAAACCTTGTCGGCTCCCTGGCAGGGTCGCCGCCTGCCTTGTTGCGGCGGGTGTTATAATTTTCCGGGGCTTATTCCTTATGATGCCTTGATTCATAATGGCATGACATGCCCGCGCTGCATGCCGCCGCAACTGCCCCGGCACGATGATGCCAGCACTCCCGCACAAAACAACCTTATCGACTTTCAAAATGCTTTATGCGGCTTGACGCCTCCGCCTGCCCTCTCTGGCTATACAAGCTGCTGCCTTTTCTGCGCTGGTGGCCGCAAGTCAACCGCGACAGCCTGAAGGCCGATGGCATCGCCGGTTTGTCCGGCGCCATCATCGTGCTGCCGCAGGCCGTGGCCTTCGCCATCATCGCCGGCCTGCCTCCAGAATACGGCCTCTACGCGGCAATGGTGCCGACCATACTCGCCGCCCTGTTCGGCTCCAGCTGGCATCTGGTGTCCGGCCCCACCACGGCAATTTCCATCGTGGTGTTCGCTTCTGTCAACCCGCTGGCCGAGCCGGGCAGTCCGGAATTCATCGGCCTCGTGCTCACCCTCACCTTTCTCGCAGGCGTGTTTCAGCTCATCATGGGCCTGGCGCGCATGGGCGCGCTGGTCAACTTCATTTCGCACACCGTCATCATCGGTTTTACCGCCGGCGCCGCCATCCTCATCGCCGCCAGCCAGATCAAGAATTTCCTGGGACTCGACATCCCGCGCGGCGCGCATTTCCATGAGGTCATCGGCCATGCCGCCGCCCACCTTGCCGACATCAATCCCTACGTGGCGGCAACCGGCCTGGCAACGCTGCTATCCGGCATCGCCGCCAGAAAATTCCTGCCCAGGCTGCCGTACATGATCATCGCCATGGTCATTGGCAGCCTGTTCGCGGCCGTGCTGAATCATTTCTACGGCGAAGACAGCACCGGCATCCATACCGTCGGCGCGCTGGATGTAGGCCTGCCGCCGCTCTCTGCACCCGACTTCTCGCTCACTGCCCTCAAGCAGACGCTGTTTCCCGCGCTCATCATCACCATCCTGGCGCTGACCGAAGCCGTGGCCATCGCGCGCTCTGTCGCCATCAAGTCGGGGCAGACCATAGACAGCAGCCAGGAATTCGTCGGCCAGGGCCTGGCCAACATTTTCGGCAGTTTCTTCTCCGGCTATGCCAGCAGCGGCTCCTTCAACCGCAGCGGCGTGAACTACAGCGCCGGCGCCCGCACCCCGCTTGCCGCAGCCTTTTCGGCCGTGTTTCTGCTCGTCATCGTGCTGCTTGTGGCCCCGCTGGTCGCCTGGCTGCCGGTGGCCGCCATGGCCGGCATCCTGTTCCAGGTAGCCTGGGGGCTGATCGATTTCCAGCACATCGCCGAGATTCTCAAGCGCCATCGCAAGGAAACCGTGGTGCTTGCCGTGACCTTCTTCGGCACCCTGGTCGATCTGGAAAAAGGCATTTTCCTCGGCATCATCGTCTCGCTGATTTTCTACCTGTACCGCACCTCGCGACCGAGCATCCGTTCCTTGGCGCCGATCGCCGGCGAGAAGTTCAACCCCAACCGGAAATTCATTAACGTCGGGCCGGACGCGCCCGGCTGCCCGCAGATGGAAATGGTACGCATGGAAGGCTCGATCTTCTTTGGTGCCGTCGAGCACGTGAAGCAGACCCTCAAACAGATCGACGAATACGATCCGGCGAAAAAGCATGTCATGGTGTTTTCGCGCGCGGTCAACTTCATCGACCTCGCCGGCGCCGAAATGCTGGCGGCCGAGGCCAGACGCCGGCAGCGGCTTGGCGGCGGGCTTTATCTGGTCGGGGTGCAGCCTGGATTCTGCAACATGCTGCGCGAGGGCGGTCATGTTGAACATGTGGGGCGCGAAAACATTTTCTCGCACAAGGGTGAGGCCATTTCCGCCATTTATCCGAAACTGGACAGCGAGATCTGCCGCAATTGCACTGCGCGCATCTTTACCGAGTGCGATGTCGCGCTGCCAAATGGGGAAAAACGCTGATGGGCAACCGGCTTAGCAGGATCACCACCCGCACCGGCGATGACGGCAGCACCGGTCTTGCAGACAAGACCCGCGTGCGCAAGGACCACCCGCGCGTGGAAGCCATGGGCGATGTCGACGAACTCAACAGCCAGCTGGGCCTGCTGCTGACCGAGGCCTTGCCGGACGAGATGCGCGCGTTGCTCACCCAGATCCAGCACCACCTGTTCGACCTGGGCGGCGAACTGGCCATGCCCGAGTTCTCCGGCATCACCGAAGCCAAACTGATGGTGCTGGACGAAGCGATCGAACGCCACAACGCCGGCCTGCCGCCACTGAAGGAATTCGTCCTGCCCGGCGGCAGCCGCGCCGCGGCACTGGCCCATGTCTGCCGCACCGTTTGCCGCAGGGCCGAGCGCCGGATCGTCACGCTCGTGTTGAACGGGGCGGTCTCCCCCCTGCAGCTTCAATACCTCAACCGCCTGTCCGACCTGCTGTTCGTGCTGGCGCGCGTGCTCAACCAGGGCAGCGAGCCGGGGCAATGGAAGAAAGGATGAGCCAAATCAAAAGGCAAAATTCAAAAAGCAAAATTCAAAAATAAAGGCTGATTGCAGCGAACGGAGAAAATTTGCCTTTTGCCTTTTGCCTTTTGCCTTTTGCCTTAATCCTTTATCGACTTCAGGATCAGCTGCACCAGCGCTTCGGGCAGCTTGATCTTGCCGGCGAGCGCGAACTCGTGCGCCTCCTTCGACATCTTCTGCCAGGTCTTGCGAATGATGCCGATCCACTTCTCCTCGTCGTAGTCGGGGTGCTGGCCGGCGAAGCCCAGCATGTAGTGCTCGATGAAGACCAGATCGACCACGTCCTCCAGCAGTTGCGTCTCCTGATTGACCTTGATGCCCCTTTTGCCGACCGCCGCCTGCACGCGCGCGATCATCTCGTCGCCGTAGCCGGCTTCTTTCATGAGGCGCCCTGCGGTTTCAGCGTGGTACTTGTAAAGGCCCGTTCGCCACAGCAGATAGCCGTTACGGTCCATGGGATAGTTGCTGCGCGGCACCTTCCAGCGCTCGATGTGCTGTGCGCGCACCGCCAGCCTCACTGCTTCTGGCGCATCCGGCGCGAAACGGTCGAGCATTTCGCTCATGCGCCGGGCGTAGAGCAGTTCCTTTGGATGTTCCTTGCCGTCGACGATCTCCTTGTTGGGGTCGGCGGCGTTGGCGGCGTCGAAAAGCGCGATGGCACGCTCGAATCTCTGGCTGTCAGTCATGTAGTGGCCTCATCGGTGAAAACGCTTCCGGTTCGATATTGGGCTGGCTCGCAGGAAAGCAAGTGGACTGGCTAGAGCCTCACAAGATTGTCGCGATGGATCAGCTCCGGCTCGTCCACATAGCCCAGCAGCGACTCGATTTCGGAGCTGGGCCGGCCGGCGATGCGGCGCGCTTCGGCCGCGCTGTAGTTGGCCAGTCCGCGCGCGACCTCATGTCCGTGCTCGTCCACGCAGGCGATGACCTCACCGCGCTCGAAATCGCCCTGCACCAGCCTGACTCCAACCGGCAGCAGGCTTTTGCCGCCGGCCGCCAGCGCCCTGGCCGCGCCGTCGTCGAGCACCAGGCGTCCGCGCATCTGCAGATGATCCGCCATCCATTGCTTGCGCGCGGCGAGCGTGGCCTTCTCGGCAATCAGCTGGGTGCCGATGAGCTCGCCCTGTGCCAGCCTGAGCAGCACATTCGGCTCGCGCCCCGACGCAATCAGGGTATGCGCTCCGCTCCTCGCAGCCCGCCTGGCCGCAAGGACCTTGGTCAGCATGCCGCCAGTGCCGACGCTGGATCCGGCACCGCCCGCCATGCGTTCCAGTTCCGGGTCGCCGGCGCGCGCTTCATGCACGAATTGCGCATCGGGATTGTTTCTCGGGTCGGCCGTGTAAAGCCCCTGCTGGTCTGTAAGGATCACCAGGCAGTCGGCTTCGATGAGGTTGGTGACCAGCGCGCCCAGGGTGTCGTTGTCGCCGAGCTTGATCTCGTCGGTGGAAACGGTGTCGTTTTCGTTGATCACGGGCACCACGCGCAGGCCCAGCAGGCTGAGCAGCGTCGTGCGCGCGTTGAGGTAGCGGGTGCGGTCGGCGAGGTCTTCGTGCGTGAGCAGCACTTGCGCCGCGTGCAGCTTGTGCTGGCGGAAAACGCTTTCGTAGGCCTGCACCAGTCCCATCTGGCCGACGGCGGCCGCGGCCTGCAATTCATGCAGCGCCTTGGGACGCTTGCTCCAGCCCAGGCGCTGCAAGCCCTCGGCAATGGCACCGCTGGAAACCAGCACGACCTGGCGCCCGCCTTCGACAAGCTGCGCGATCTGATCTGCCCAGCGCCCCAGCGCCGCATGATCCAGGCCCTTGCCCTCGTTGGTGACCAGGCTGCTGCCGACCTTGACGACGATGCGCCTGGCAGAGGCCAGCGCGGATACGCCCGCTTGCATCAATAATGTTCCTTGCCGGGTTGCTTGAGCTTGCGCATGGCCTCCTCGGCACTGCGCACGGGAATGCCGACATTGCAGAAAATATCTTCATAAAGCGGCTTGTGGTAGGAAAGCAGCGTACGCAGCTTGACTCCCTCCCATGCGGCGCGTTTGTTCTCGGCCCATTTGCCGTCTGTTTGCCCGAAGGCATAGATCTTGCGCTCCATGGTTTCGCAGCGCATGCCCTCGTAGTTGATGGTGCGCGCGCCGCGCGGGCTCTCGATCACCACGGTATAGCGCACCACGTCATCCTTGCCGACGGTTATGGACGCCGCATCAATCATGAACTTGTTGCCGGTTGCCGAGGACACGTCGAAAGGCACGAGATTCCCATCCTTGGGATAGGCCGGAAGCGTGACTGCAATTTCCTCCCAAGGTGTCGTATCCTCGACATAATTCTCGTTGATTTGCATATCGTAGTTAGGAATGAAACTGCCCAGGCAGACAGCAGGCAGGGCGAGGAAAGCAATGGCCAGGAGTGTTTTCATGCCGCCCATTTTAACCCGCCGGCCGGCGCGTTGTAGCCGGCAATGTGCGTTTGGCCGTGTTTCCCGATGTCCTGGGCAATTGAGGAAAATGCCAATGAACAGCGCCCTTGTTCCCCATTTTTTCGCGACGGCCAATTTCACGGCCTTCGCCGCCGGCAGGGCCGCCCCCAAAGCCGTCGAAGAACGACCGGAATTCGCCGAGTGAGCCCCCTGGCCTTGTCCGGCCTGCTGCTGTATTGCCGCGCCGGCTTCGAGAAAGCATGCGCACAGGATGTTGTCCTGGCGGCGGAAAGCCACGGCGTGACAGGCTGGTGCAGGGCGGTGCCGGATTCCGCCTGGGTGCTGTTCCAGCCCGCGGAAGCCGGAGGCCTCGCCCTGCTGCGCAAGAAACTCGAATTCGACGGCCTTGGCTTCGCGCGGCAGATGGTTTACGTCACCCCGGTCTTGAAGCTTTCGCCGGAAAACCGACTGCCGCCGCTGGTGGACACCGCCAAGGCCCTGCCCGGCCCCTATTCCGCCCTTTGGCTGGAAACCGCCGATACCAACGAAGCCAAGGAACTCTCGGGCTTTTGCCGCAAGTTCGAACCACACCTGAAAAAGGCGCTGGACAAGGAAAACCTGTTCAAGACCAACAGCCCGCCCCTGCCCAGACTGCACGTCTTCTTTACGGACTCCACTACTGCCTACGCGGGCATCAGCCAGCCCGGCAATTCGAGCAACTGGCCGATGGGCATTCCGCGCCTGAAAATGCCCAGGGAAGCGCCTTCCCGCTCTACCCTCAAGCTCGCCGAAGCCCTGCTGGAAATGCTGTCCGAACAGGAGCGTGCCCGGTTCAGGCCGGGGCGGCGCGCGGTCGACCTGGGCGCCGCCCCCGGCGGCTGGACCTGGCAGCTCGTCAACCGCGGCATGAAGGTCACCGCCGTCGATAACGGCCCCATGGACCAGGCCTTGATGGAAAGCGGCCTGGTCGAGCATCTGCGGGCGGACGGCTTTACCTTCCGACCGCGCCATCCGGTGGACTGGCTGGTGTGCGACATGGTGGAGAAGCCCGCCCGGGTGGTCGACCTGGTTGCGCGCTGGTTCGAACGCGGCGATTGCCGGGGCGCGATTTTCAACCTCAAGCTGCCCATGAAGCGCCGCTTCGAGGAGGTCCAACTGGCCCGCGAGGTTTTGCAGGCAAGGCTGGCCCGCCTGGAAGGGGCCTGGCGTATAGCCGTCCGCCAGTTGTACCACGACCGGGAGGAAGTCACCTTCGCGGTGTTGCCCGTCGCTTGAAGGGGCGCTGTTGCCGGAATGCAACAATGTTTGCGGATATTTTTAAATTATTTCCAGCTACTGGTTTTATTAGTTGGATTTGCTAAAATTTTGCCGGTCGGTTGGATCTAGAAATCCCTGACCGATTCGGGATATCCACATACTTTTGTTTAAGGGAAGATAAATGAAATACTCCGTTCTGCTGGCCGCTCTGCTGGCCGTTTCCTTGACCGCTTGCGGCCAAAAAGAAGAAGCCGCCGCCCCTGAGGCTGCTGCTCCCGCCCCTGAGGCTGCTGCTCCCGCTCCTGAGGCTGCTGCCGACGCCGCCGCCACTGAAGCTGCCGCCCCCGCCGAAGGCGCTGCTGCTGATGCCGCCGCTCCTGCTGCTGCTGACGCCGCTGCTCCTGCTGAAGCTGCCAAGTAATTCCCGGCACCCAGCATGAAAAAGCCGGTCGCAAGACCGGCTTTTTTTATTGACCTTGGCGCCGGTCGCAAGACCGGCTTTTTCATGCCTGTGACCCGGACACGAAGTTCCGGATCCGAGCAACCGCTTCCTGCAAAACCGGCAAGGGCCGGGTGTAGGCAAAGCGCACATACCGTTCCGGCGCCGTCTCGCCAAAATCCTCCCCTGGCGTAATGGCCACCCCGACCTCGTCCAGCATCTGCTCACAAAAAACAAAGCTGTCTGCGGCAAATCGGCTGGCATCCGCGTAAAGATAAAACGCGCCCTGCGGCGTCACCGGCAGGCTGAAGCCAAGCTCGCGCAAGGCTGGCAGCAGAAAATCGCGCCGCGCCTTCATTTCCAGCCGCCGCGCTTCCAGGATGCTGTGCGTCTCTTGCGAGAAGGCCGCGAGCGCTGCGAATTGCGCCGGAGTCGGCGGCGCCAGGAAGAGATTCTGCGCCAGCCGCTCGATGCCTTCCATCAAGCCCACTGGCGCCGCCAGCCAACCCAGACGCCAGCCGGTCATGTGGAAGTGCTTGGAAAAGCTGTTGACGACGACGACATCGTCCGCATGTGCCAGTGCCGTTTGCGGCGAACCTTCGTAAACCAGGCCGTGGTAAATCTCGTCGACGATCAAGGTCGCGCAGCGTGCCGAACACAGCGCAGCAATATCGCGGACATCCTCATCGCGCGCGAGCGTGCCGGTGGGATTGGAAGGCGAAGCGATCAGCACTGCCTTCGTTTTTTCCGTCCAGTACCGCTCCACCAACGGCGGCGTCAACTGGAAGGCACTTTCCGCGCCCACCGGGACGCGTACCGGCACCGCGTCGATGAAGCTGGCGAAATGCCGGTTGCAGGGGTAACCCGGGTCGGCCATGAGGATTTCGTCGCCCGCATCGAGCAACACGCCCAGCGCCAGCAGCAGCGCACCCGAGGCGCCGGGCGTCACCGCGATGCGCGCTGCAGGCAGTTCGACGCCATACCTCGTGCGGTAGAAGGCTGCGATCTCTTCGCGCAGTTCGGGCAGGCCGAGCGCCGGCGTGTAATGCACGTCGCCGCCCCGGATGGCCTGCATGGCAGCCTTCAGGATGGGCTCGGGGGTGGAGAAGTCAGGCTCGCCGACTTCCAGATGGATGATGTCGCGGCCCTGCGCTTCCAGCGCCTTGGCCCGCGCCAGAATGTCCATGACATGGAAAGGCGCGATACCTTGCGCGCGGCGGGAGCTGTTCATTTATCCTGAAAACCGTATTTGAACCAAGGGGAAAAGCAAATCAAAAGGCAAAAATCAAAAAGCAAAAATCAAAAATGAAAACCGAGGGCAGGCAGATTGTTTGCCTTTTGCCTTTTGCCTTTTGCCTTTTGCCTTTTGCCTTTTGCCTTTTGCCTTTTGACCTTCCCCTTGTTTTTCGTC